>CADEEC010000034.1:0-2176 GCA_902826255.1 uncultured Hyphomicrobiales bacterium
TCGACACCTGGTTCTCCTCGGCGCTGTGGCCGTTCTCCACGCTCGGCTGGCCGGACGAAACGAAGGAACTGAAACGCTTCTATCCCACCAGCGTGCTCGTCACCGGCTTCGACATCATCTTCTTCTGGGTCGCGCGCATGATGATGATGGGTCTCCACTTCATGAAGGAGATCCCCTTCCACGACGTCTACATCCATGCCCTCGTGCGCGACGAGAAGGGGGCCAAGATGTCCAAGACCAAGGGCAACGTCATGGACCCCTTGGACATCATCGACGTCTACGGCGCCGACGCGCTGCGCTTCACGCTGACCGCGATGGCCGCACAGGGCCGCGACATCAAGCTCTCCACCCAGCGCATCGAGGGCTATCGCAACTTCGCGACCAAGCTCTGGAACGCGGCGCGCTTCGCAGAGATGAACGCGTGCGCCGGCCGCGCGGACTTTGACCCCAGCGCCAACAAGGAGACGGTGAACCGCTGGATCGCCGCCGAGCTGCAGCGCGCGGCTGAGCAGGTGACCGCCGGCATTGAGGGCTACAAGTTCAACGAGGCGGCGGGTGCCATCTACGAGTTCGTGTGGGGCACCTTCTGCGATTGGTACCTGGAGCTCATCAAGCCGGTGCTGGAGAGCGGCACGGACGCCGCCAAGGCCGAGACGCGCGCCACCACCGCCTGGGTGCTCGATCATATCCTGAAGCTGCTGCACCCCTTCATGCCCTTCATCACGGAGGAGCTGTGGGCGCGCTTCGGCGAGATCGGCGTCAAGCGCGACAGCCTGCTGTGCCTCAGCCCCTGGCCCGAGCTCGGCGATCTCGCCCACCCGAAGGCGGAGGAGGAGATCGGTTGGCTGGTGAAGCTCGTCAGCGAGGTGCGCTCGGTCCGTTCCGAGATGAACGTGCCGGCCGGGGCAAAAATCCCGCTGGTTCTCATCGGCGGCGGTGCCGTCGTGCGCGCGCGCGCCGAGCGGCACGCGGCGACCATCGCGCGCCTCGCGCGCATCGACACCATGACCTTCGCCGATGCCGCCCCGAAGGGCTCGGCGCAGATCGTCATTGGCGAGACCACCGCTGCGCTGCCGCTCGCCGGAATCATAGATATGGCCGCCGAGCGCCAGCGCCTCACCCGCGAGATCGAAAAGTCGCGGGCCGAGATCAAGAAGGTCGACGCCAAGTTCGCCAACGAGAGCTTCATGGCCAAGGCGCCGCCGGAGATCGTGGAGGAGAACCACCAGCGCAAGGCCGACTTCGAGGCGACCGTGAAGAAGCTGGAAGCAGCCCTCAAGTGGGTCGAGGCCGCCTAGAGTTCGGAGCCACGCGCATGTTCACGCCGGGCCTGTTCAAGATCGAGGACGTCGCCGACGCGCACGGCCTGATGCGCGCGCGTCCCTTCGCCGTGCTCGTCACCACCGGCAGCGACGGGTTGTTCGCGACGCACTTGCCCACGGTACTCAAGCTTGATGACGCGGGTTCGCTCGGCCGTATCGAGTGCCACCTCGCCCGCCCCAACCCGCAATGGGAGACGTTCGCGCCGGACATCGACGCGCTGATGATCTTCCAAGGTCCTGAGGCCTACATCCGGCCCGGCTGGTATCCCTCCAAGGCCGAGCACGGCAAGGCGGTGCCGACGTGGAACTATGCCGTCGTGCACGCCTATGGCCGGCTCACCGTGCAACGCGATGCGGATTGGCTGCTCGCTCACGTCAGCGAGCTGTCCGACCAGCAGGAGCGGCCGTATGCGCAACCCTGGTCGACGTCGGAGGCGCCGGCGAACTACACCGCCATGCTCCTGCGCGGGATCGTCGGTCTGACGTTCGCGATCACGCGGCTGGAAGGCAAGGCCAAGATGAGCCAGAACCGCGAGCCCCGCGACCGCGCCGGCGTCGTCAAAGGCTTGCACGAGCGGGCGAGCGGGGAAGACGTGCAGATTGCGGAGCTGGTCGAGCGCCTCAACCGCTGAGGCGTTTTGTTCAGCGCCGCGCGCGCAACCCTGTCATCCTCGGGCTTGTCCCGAGGATCCACCCATCAGCGGGCTCAGGAGTTCGTGGAACGCTGGATCCTCGCAACAAGTGCGAGGATGACTGTCGCGTTTGGGATAGCGGTCCCTATCAACGATAGTCGGGGGCCGGCTAAAGCCCGTTGATCGCCATGCGCGTCAGCTTCCACTCCCAGCCGACCAGCT
>CADEEC010000034.1:2276-13245 GCA_902826255.1 uncultured Hyphomicrobiales bacterium
GGCTAAAGCCCGTTGATCGCCATGCGCGTCAGCTTCCACTCCCAGCCGACCAGCTCGAGCGTGGCGCGGTAGGAGCGGGCCGGCGTGTATTTGTCGGCGACCTCGATCTCGAGGTAGGTGGGCGAGTGGAATATCGCGCTCCTGAGCCGCTTCCAGAAGCTCACGAACCGGTCGATCGCCGTGCCGCCCAGCATGGTGCTGGCGAGCGCGGTCGGCGGCTCCTCGATGCCGATGGCCGGCTGCACCGTGCCGCGCCACATGCGCCGATAGCCGACCAGCACCGGCAGCCGCTCGGGCGTCACATAGCGATCGACGACCGTGTTGGTGACGGAGGCGCCGACGGCAACCTTCACCCGCTGCCACAGGCTTGGCGGCGGCGCATCGGGGTCGGCCGCGAGTCGCTCCGCCACATCAGGCGTGATGGAGGCCTTGAGCGAGGACCTGAGCGACTCCCACTCGATCTTGCGATTGAGCGTGATGGTGTCGCCGCGGATCATGGCGTCGCGGATCTGCAGTGCCGTCACGAACGGCCACGCCATGTAGGCGAGAACCAGCACAACAGTGACGATGACGATCCGCGGAAGGCGCTGCATACCCGCACCAAGCCCCAAACTTGATGGCAGTTTGACCACGGAATTGCGGCAACGCCACGGCGCCGGGTAGATGAGGTTGCAGTCCACAACTTTCAAGGGTTGGCGATGCCGAGCGCCGTGAGGCGCTCGCGTGCAACCCGATGGGCCCAGCCGCCGCTGCCGTACTTGGTCGCGGGCGCGGCCAGCGCAGCGCGGTAGTCTTTGACGGCCTCGTCCCGCAAGCCCTTGCGTTGGTTGAGAATGCCGCGCTGCGCGTAGGCGGCGGCGTACTCTCTGTCGATGCCGATCGCGGTCGTGAGGTCGCTGATCGCATCGTCGTCCCGCCCCATGTCCACAAAGGTGAGCGCGCGGTTGAAGTAGGTCAGCACGTAGGAAGGGCGGGCGGCGATGGCCGCGCTGAAGTCGGCAACGGCCGGCTCGAGCTGCTTGAGCGCACGCTGCGTATTTCCGCGTCCGTTGCGGGCGAAAACGTGGTTGGGCTCCAGCCGGATGGCCTCGCCGTAGGCGGCGAGCGCCAGCTCGTACTGACGCGCGCTGTAGTGCACGCCGCCGCGCGCCGAGTGAAGGTTGGGGTCGTTGGGGCGCAGCGCCGTGGCCTTGGTGAGATCGGCCACCGCCTCGGCGTGCCGGCCCTTCTGGTTGTAGGCCATGGCCCGCCGCTGCAGGGCGTCGACGTCGTTGGGGCGCTGATCGAGGATGCGCGTGGCATCCGCGATCTGGCGATCCGCGTCGGTCGGGGCGCCCGCTTGCGGCGGCGGTGCTTGCGGACGCGGCGGGGGGAGCTGCGGTCGCGGTTGCACGGCCGGCGGCGAGAACGAAGGCCCGCACATCTCGCGCAGCGCGCGCCACTCGGCCTCGTCCAGGGCCGGTGTGGCCGCATAGGCCGGCTGTTTGCGCACCGCTTCCAGGCGCGCCTTGGTCTGCGGATGCGAGCGCAGGATGTCGGATTCGAAGATGCGTTTGGCGAAGCCCGGGCTCGTCTTGGGATCGTCCTTCTTGTCGGCAGCCGGCTCAGTTGTCGCGGCCTTCGGATCCAGTCGCTCGAAGAAGTCGCCGAAGCCCTTCGCGGAGATGCCCGCGATCTTCAGGATGCGCAGCGCGTGCGCGTCGGCCTCACGCTCGGCGACGCGCGTGTAGCGCAGTTGGGTCAGCAGGATGCCGATGTTGGTGGCCGTGCCCGTCGAGCCGGCAAAGATAACCTGGGCGGCGGCCGTGAGGCCGAGGGCGCGCACCAGTCCGGCCTCTGGATGCAGCTCCAGCGTGTGTCCGATCTCGTGCGCGAGCACGCCGGCGACCTCGTCCGGTGACGTCGCCTTCTGCACGAGGCCGCGCGTCATGATGATCTGTCCGCCAGGCGCGGCGAACGCGTTGACGAGTTGCCAGTCGACCAGCACAACGCGCACGGGCGCGGCCTCGTCCGACCCCGCTTTCACCAGGCGGTTCGTCAGCTTGTCGAGCGCCGCGCGGCCGGCTGGCGCTTCGCAGCGGCGCATGGTTCCCGTCAGCTGGGCGACGACGGTGTGGCCCATGGCCTCCCGCGTCTGTTGTGGCATCAGCCGGGCAATTGCCTGTGCCGGCCGGAACTCGAGATAGCTGGCGAGGCCGAACACGGCCACGACCGTGGCAAGCACGGCCAGCCCCGGCCGCAGCGACGACAGGCGTTGCCGGCCCGCGCCGAGGTGCCGGGCCCGGTCGACCAGCGTGCGCGCGAAATCCGGATCGGCGACATAGAGCGTTTCCGCGCCGCCGGACTGCCGGCTCAGCAGCACGTCGCGCGCGCCCGAGACGACGGGCGTGGCGCTGCGCAAGTCCTCGTAAGGCCAGGTCAGCGCCGCGCGCCGTTCGCCCGGCCCGCCGATCTCGATGCCCTGCTCGCCGAGACGCACCTCGACCGGCTGTGAGGCGGCCGTGCGGCCGTCGCCCAGTCTTGCCGCGAAGCGGTTCAGATCAGAAGCCGTCGACATTGAATGCCTCCGCCAGGCCTTCGCCGCTGGCCATCAGCGCGTCGGGGTTCTGGTTGACCGATGGCCAGTCGGTTTCGCCTTCGATGGCCAGCCGGTCGATGATGTAGCGCGTCGCGCGCGCCTCCGCGATCGGCGACAAGATCGTCAGCGACAGCGTGCGGATGAGATAGTTGGTGGCCACCAGCCACACGAGGCTCGGAACCGTGGTGGCGAGGTGGAAGCGGGCGCCCCGGTAGGTCGTCTCGGACGCGAAGTAGTTGAACATGCGGCTGCTGTACCAGGCGCGGATCATGGCGAAGATCAGCAGGGCCGTGAACACGATGGCGACGATGATGGCGATCCTGTCCCACGTCATCTTCAAGCCCCCGGTCGTCGAGGGATTTCCCATCGGCACGAGGGTGCCCACCACCGCGCCGATGCCCGCCGCCGCGGCCAGCAACAGAATGACCCCGCTCACCCACACCAGCCAGAAGCGCTTGTAGAGGGGGCCAGAGCCGCCGTGGAAGGCGAACGCCTTGTCGCCGAAGTGGGTGTCGTTGAAGAGCGCGCGCTGCAGCTTGGCGGCGCGCCACGGCAGGATCCAACCGAATGTGAGGGGAATGAGCAGCGTGGTCCACAGATAGGTCCACGCGAACCGGCCCGAGCTGCCGCCCTGCCCTGCGCGGATGCCGCGCCAGCGCGTGCGCGACAGGCGATAGCGGCGCGCCCGGTGGATACCGAGGCCCCACAATGAGAACAACGCGATCCAGAGCAGCGATTCGATGCCGGCGCGGCCGGCCCACTGTTGCCCCCACAGCAGCGGCGCGATGAACGTGATGAAGCCGAGCGGCAGCAGGATAAGGAAAAATACGATCAGGAAGCCGCGAAACAGCTCCCAGCCGGTGCCGCGATACTCGATCGGCTCGCCGTCGATTCGGACTGCTGACCAGATGCGCTGGCGCACCTCGGTCTTGCCCCAGAAGTGGTAGACGCCGAGCGTCAGGATGCGCAGCAGGCCGTTGAGCAGGCTGAGGCCGAGGAAGCCGCCGGGCGGGTGCACCCAGGCAATGCGGCCGGTTGTGGCGGGAAGCTCGGCAGCGGCGGACTGGGCCAAGGTCATCTGCAATTCCCTCAAGTCTGGTCTGCAGCACGCTCACTAAGGCCGCGCCGGATGAAATGCCATCTACGCTGCTGTTGGAAACAGCCCGAAAGATGGTTGCGCGTTAACGGTTGTTGACCACGTGTGGCAGAGTGGCAACCGCGCTGCCACCGTTGAGCCACAAACCGTGGCCAGAACGGTTCCAAGGACCGCACCGAGTAGGGTATTGCGTGCGGCGGCGCGCAAACGGTCCTTCGAGTTCACCCCAAGCGGGGCTGGCAGAATGCTCGTTTCGGGCTGCCGCTCGTTGCCTCATGGGCGCGGGTCGTCGGACTGCATTCGAGATCGCGGGATTAGCCATGGACGCCAAGACGTTTGACAAGTCGAAGTTGCCGAGCCGCCACGTCACCGAAGGCCCCTCGCGCGCGCCGCATCGCTCCTACTACTACGCGATGGGGCTGACGGAGGAGCAGATCCACCGCCCGTTCGTCGGCGTCGTCTCCTGCTGGAATGAAGCCGCACCTTGCAACATCGCGCTGATGCGCCAGGCCCAGTCCGCCAAGAAGGGCGTCGACGAGGCCGGCGGCACCCCGCGCGAATTCTGCACCATCACCGTCACCGATGGCATCGCCATGGGTCACCAGGGCATGAAGTCGTCGCTGGTCTCGCGCGACACCATTGCCGACTCGATCGAACTGACCATGCGCGGCCACAGCTATGATGCCATGGTCGGCCTTGCCGGTTGCGACAAGTCCCTGCCGGGCGTGATGATGGCGATGCTGCGCCTCAACGTCCCGTCGGTGTTTATGTACGGCGGCTCGATCCTGCCCGGCAAGTTCAAGGGCAAGGACGTGACCGTCGTTGACGTGTTCGAGGGCGTTGGCCAGCACTCGGCCGGCAAGATGTCGGATGCGGATCTGCATGAGCTGGAATGCGTGGCGTGCCCCGGCGCAGGCGCGTGCGGCGGCCAGTTCACCGCCAATACGATGGCAACTGTGTCCGAGATGATCGGGCTTGCGCTGCCGCTGTCGGCCGGCGCGCCGGCACCCTACGAGAGCCGCGATGCCTATGCGCTTGCGAGCGGCAAGGCGGTGATGCGCCTGGTCGCCGACGGACTGCGTCCGCGCGACATCTGCACGCTGAAGGCGTTCGAGAATGCGGCCACCATTGTGGCGGCAACCGGCGGCTCCACCAACGCCGGCCTGCATCTGCCGGCGATGGCGCACGAGTGCGGCATCGAGTTCGACCTTATGGACGTGGCCGCGATCTTCAAGAGGACGCCCTATATCGCCGACCTGAAGCCCGGCGGGAAGTACGTCGCCAAGGACGTCTACGACATCGGCGGCGTGCCGCAGATCATGCGTGCGCTGCTCGACGGCGGCTACCTGCACGAGGACTGCATCACCGTCACCGGCAAGACCATCAAGCAGAACCTGGAAGGCGTGAAGTTCAACGAGAACCAGAAGGTCGTCTATCCGGTCTCCAACCCGATCACGCCGACCGGCGGCGTTGTCGGGCTGCAGGGCACGCTGGCGCCCGACGGTGCGATCGTCAAGGTCGCCGGCATGACGCGCCTCAAGTTCAAGGGCCCCGCCCGGGTGTTCGACTGCGAGGAGGATTGCTTCGCCGCCGTCGAGCGCAAGGAATACAAGGCGGGCGAGATCCTCGTCATTCGCTATGAGGGGCCAAAGGGCGGCCCGGGCATGCGCGAGATGCTGTCCACCACGGCCGCACTCTACGGCCAGGGCGCAGGCGAGAGCGTCGCGCTCATCACGGACGGCCGCTTCTCGGGCGGCACACGCGGGTTCTGCATCGGCCATGTCGGGCCGGAGGCCGCGGTCGGGGGGCCGATCGCGCTCGTTCAGAACGGCGACATCATTTCCATCGATGCCGAGGAGGGCCGGCTCGATCTGGAAGTCGGAGAGGCGGAGCTTGCCAAGCGCAGGGCAGCTTGGAAGGCGCCCGCCAATCCCTATCAAAGCGGCGTCTTGAGAAAATATGCAGACCAGGTGGGGCCGGCCCGCAAGGGCGCGGTGACTCACGCTGGCGGAAAGGCGGAAGTCATCTGCTATGCGGATATTTAGAGGGGTAGTCGTTGCAGCGCTGATTGCCGTCGCGGGGGCGGCATCAGCGCAAGAGGCGTCCAACGCACAGGCGGCGTTCGAGCGCGGCCTGCAGGCCTTCAAGGCCGGCCACAACGAGCAGGCCATTCCGGCCCTCGCCGAGGCGGCCGCCAAGGGCAAAGGCAACACGCGCTTTTATTCGGAGTTCTATCTTGCGCGCATCTACTCCGAGAGCGCCGGTGCGATTGCCGACCACACCAAGGCATTCGTGCTGTTCCGCAAGATTGCCGACGAGAACGCCGAGATCGACCCGTCGGAGAACCAGCGCGCGCCGTTCGTGGCCAAGGCGCTGATCGCTCTGGCGAGCTACACGCGCTCAGGCCTGCGGGATATCAACCTGGAAGCCAATCCGCGCCGGGCGGCCGACTACCTCTATCACGCGGCCAACTACTTCGGGGACCGCGACGCGCAGCTCGAGCTGGCCAAGATTTACCTCGGCAGCGATGCGTCCAAGGACGACGTGCGCCGCGGCATGCACTACCTGTCCACGTTGTCGGAGGAGAGCGTGCCGGCAGCGCAGGCGACGCTGGCCGAGATGTTCTGGCGCGGCCGGCATGTGAAGCAGAACGAGGAGCGCGCGCTTGCGCTCATCACCATGGCTGCCGAGAACGCGCCCGCGCACGAGCGCATGTGGATCGAGGACACCTATCACAGCATCTACTGCGCGGCGACGGTGAGCACGCGCAAGATGGCCGAAGGGCTGGTCTCCCGCTGGCGCGACGTGTTCGCGCGCCCCGTGCAACATCCGGCCGATCGTCTCGCCATCTCTGGCCGCGACCTGATGCCCGAGCGCCAGTGCGCCAACGGGGAGACGGTGGCGGTACGGCGCTAGCTCAGGCGCTGAGCTCGACCCACACCGGCACGTGGTCGGAGGGCTTTTCCCAGGCGCGCGTGAACTTGTCGATGCCGGCACCGGCGACGAGGTCCGCGGCCTGCGGCGAAGCCAGGATGTGATCGATGCGGATGCCGTGGTCCTTCTGCCAGGCACCCGCCTGATAATCCCAGAACGTGTAGACGCCGGGCTCGGGATGGCAGGCCCGCACCACGTCGGTGAGGCCGAGGTTGAGAAGCGCGCGGAAGGCGGCGCGCGTCTCGGGCTGGAACAGCGCGTCCTCGGTCCAGGATTTCGGGTTCTTGGCGTCCGCGGGTTCGGGAATGACGTTGTAGTCGCCGACCAGGAGCAAGGGCTCCTCCAGCTCCAGCAAGCTTTGCGCGCGGGCCGTGAGCCGCTTCATCCAGGCGAGCTTGTAGGCGAACTTGTCGGTGCCGATAGGATTGCCGTTCGGCAGGTAGAGATTGCCCACCCGGACGATGCCGCCGTTCGAGCGCGATACGATGACCTCGATGTAGCGGGCGTGCGCGTCGCTGTCGTCGCCGGGGAGGCCGCGCACGGCGACCTCGTCGAAGGGGCGCTTGGACAGGATGGCGACGCCGTTGAAGCCCTTCTGGCCGTGCACGGCGGCGTTGTAGCCGGCATCCTCGAACGCCTGCGTCGGGAAGCCCTCGTCGACCGACTTGATCTCCTGGAAGCAGGCGACGTCGGGCGAGGTTTCCTTGAGCCAGGCAAGCACGCTGTCGATGCGCGCCTTGACGCCGTTGATGTTCCAGGTGGCGATCTTCATGGCCGCTACTTGCTCTGCCCGGCGGCATCGATGCAAGCGCAATTGTCGTCCGGTACGCGTCGCCGGAATCCAGCTATCCACCAACGCCCGAGCGCGCTGAGAGATGGATCCCGGGGACAAGCCCCGGGATGACAGATGGTGTCAGATCGAGAAGCTGGTGCCGCAGCCGCAGGAGGCGGTGGCCTGCGGGTTGTTGATCTTGAAGGAGGCGCCGATCAGCTCGTCGACGAAATCGATCTCGGAGCCTGTCAGGAAGCCGAGCGACACCGGGTCGATCAGCACCTTGGCGCCGCCCTTCTCGATCACCAGATCATCGGCCTCGCTGCCGCCGACGAGATCGAACTTGTACTGGAATCCCGAGCAGCCGCCGCCCTCGACGCTGACGCGCAGCAGCGGCGTTTTGGGCTCTCCCGCCACGATCTCGGCGATGCGGCGGGCGGCCCTGTCGGTAAGCTCCACAGCGGCTTGGTTCATGAGTAGGCTTCGGCCCATTGATTCTGTAGGAAAGATAGGGGCGCGGCCGACCTTGTCAAACCCCGGGGCCCGGCATGGCTGATGGGACTGGAGCGGTTGGGGGCCTTTCTTCAGGGCCCGGTGCTGCCGACGGCGGCATCCAACGCCCCCTTGCGGCCTATGCAACGCAGGCTTCGGAGAGCGCCGGACGGGTGCATCCCGAGCCCGGCTGCCCGATGCGCACCCCCTATCAGCGCGACCGCGACCGCATCATTCACGCCACCGCATTCCGGCGGCTCACCTACAAGACGCAGGTGTTCGTCTTCCACGAGGGCGACCACTATCGCACGCGGCTGACGCACAGCCTGGAGGTGGCGCAGATCGCGCGCGCCATCGCGCGCATGCTGCGGCTCGACGAGGACCTCGCCGAGGCGCTGGCGCTGGCACACGATCTCGGGCATCCGCCGTTCGGGCATGCTGGCGAGCGCGCGCTGGCGCAGGCGATGGCCCCCTACGGCGGCTTCGATCACAATGCGCAGAGCCTCAAGGTGGTGACGCGGCTCGAGCGCAAGTATGCCGGCTTCGACGGTCTCAACCTCACGCTCGAGACGCTGGAAGGCTTGGCCAAGCACAACGGCCCGGTGACGGAGGCCACGCTCGGCGCCGATGTGCTGTTGCGCACGATCGACGCGGCGGGATTGCGCAGCCGCCTGCACCTTCTCTCGTTTGCACCGGCGGAAGCCCAGGCGGCGGCCGTAGCGGACGACATCGCCTACAACAGCCACGATCTCGACGATGGCCTGCGCGCCGGGCTGATCGATCTCGATGCGCTCACCGACGTGCCGCTGGCGGGGCCGTTCGTGCGCGAGGCGTTGACGCGCGGCTTCGATCAGCAGCGCGTGATCTACGAGGTCAACCGCCGCATCATCACGGTGATGATCGACGACGTCGTCACGGAGGCGCGCGCACGGCTGGGTGCGCTCACCGAGCAGAGCCTTGCCGGCGTGCGCGCAGCCGGCCGCCCCGTCGTCACCGCGTCCGCCGCCCGCCTGGCCGAGATCGGCGGCCTGCAGAGGTTCCTGTTCGCCAACGTCTACCGCCACCCGCGCGTGATGAAGGTGGTGGCCGGCGCCGAAGCCGTCGTGCACGACCTGTTCGTGCGCTACCTGCGCGCGCCGGCCGAGATGCCGGACGGGTGGTGGGCGGCGGTCGATGCCAGCTCCACCCCGGAGGGTGCTGCCGCGGTCGTCGGCGACTTCGTGGCCGGCATGACCGATCGTTTCGCCATCAGCGAGCACCGGCGCTTGTTTGACGCTACCCCGGAATTGCGGTAGCCGCTGCCTCGTCACCAACGATCGACTGTCTCGGCCATGAACGTCCACGCCCTTGTGCATGCCCGCATTCTCTTGGCGCTGGAAGCGCTGCAGCGCGAGGGCGCGCTTCCCGAGGGGCTCGACTTTGCCAACGTCGAAGTGTCGCCGCCGCGCGAGGCCGCGCATGGCGATCTTGCCAGCAACGCCGCGCTTGTGCTTGCCAAGCAGGCGAAGATGAAGCCGCGCGACATTGCGGACAGGCTGGCCGAGAAGATGAAGGCCGTGCCCGAGGTCGCCGCCGTCGAGGTGGCCGGCGCCGGCTTCCTCAATCTCCGGTTCCATCCCTCGTTCTGGCACGGCGTGGTCGCGGCCGTTCTCAAAGATGGGACGAGCTTCGGGCGCGCGGACCTCGGCAAGGGCGAGCGCATCAACGTCGAGTTCGTCTCCGCCAACCCAACGGGACCCATGCATGTGGGGCACACGCGCGGTGCGGTGTTCGGCGATGCGCTCGCCAAGCTGCTGCAGTTCACGGGCTATGCGGTGACATCCGAATACTACATCAACGACGCCGGCGCGCAGGTCGATGCGCTGGCGCGCTCCGCCTACCTGCGCTACCGCGAGGCGCTCGGCGAAGACATCGGTCAGATCCCGGAAGGGCTCTATCCCGGCGACTACGTGAAGCCGGTCGGCCAGGCGCTGGCGAAAGAGCACGGCTCTGCGTTGCTGAACTACCCGGAGGAGCGCTGGCTGCCCCTGGTGCGCGAGATGGCCATTGCCGCCATGCTGGCCGAGATCAAGGGCGATCTCGCCGCCCTCAACATCCAGCACGAGGTGTTCTTCTCCGAGCGCTCGCTGACGGCCGGCACTGACCAGGTGCGGGAGACGATCGAGGAGCTGCGCGGGAAGGGACTGGTGTTCGAGGGCCGGCTCGAAAAACCCAAGGGCCACGACGACGGCGAGTGGGAAGACCGCGAGCAGACCTTGTTCCGCTCGACCGACTTCGGGGACGACGTCGACCGCGCGCTGATGAAGTCGGACGGCAGCTACACCTATTTTGCCGCCGACATGGCCTATCACCGCAACAAGCTGGCACGCGGCTTCAAGACCCTCATCAACGTGTTCGGCGCCGACCACGCCGGCTACATCACGCGCATGAAGGCGGCGGTCGCCGCCCTGTCGGACGGCAAGGCCGCGCTCGACATCAAGGTGTGCCAGCTCGTGAAGCTGTTCCGCGCCGGCGAGCCGGTGCGCATGTCCAAGCGCGCCGGAACGTTCGTGACGCTGCGGGAGGTGGTGGACGAGGTGGGCCGCGACCCCGTCCGCTTCATGATGCTCTATCGCAAGAACGACGCGCCCCTCGACTTCGACATGGCCAAGGTGCTGGAGCAGTCGAAGGACAATCCGGTGTTTTATGTGCAATACGCACACGCCCGGGCGAAGTCGGTGTTCCGTAACGCGCAGGCGGCCTTTCCGGGACTCACAGAGAATTCTCCCCAGGTTCTCGGCGCCGACCTGGCCCGCCTGGACGACGCCGGCGAGCTCGATTTGATCCGGCGGCTGGCGGCATATCCCGTACTCGTCCAATCGGCGGCGCGGGCCCACGAGCCTCATCGCCTGGCCTTCTACCTCTATGATTTAGCTTCAGCTTTTCATGCGCAGTGGACGCGGGGCAACGATTCGCCACATTTGCGCTTTATCCAGCCCGAGGACGGGAGTCTGACCGCGGCACGGCTGGCGCTTATCGGGGCAGTCGCAAACGTGGTGGCGTCGGGCCTTGCACTGCTTGGGGGGATGGCACGGGACGAGATGGGCTAGACTCACCC
>CADEEC010000034.1:13255-26868 GCA_902826255.1 uncultured Hyphomicrobiales bacterium
GTCGGGGGAAGCATGAAAGCAGGCAAGTAGGGGAAGGCTATGGCTCGGTCGAACGGTCCGTTTGGACCACCTGGGACGCGAGCGCCGCAACGGCGATACCCGGCGGATGACGCGTTTGCTCCTCCTCAGCCTGCGCACAATGGTCACTGGCAGCAGCCGGACTATCCCGATCCGGCGCATATGCAGCCGCAGCAATCCGGCCAGGGCTATCATTTCCCGCCGCCCGAGCCCGATCCGAACTACCCCTATCACCAGCAGCAGCCTGCGCAGGGTCAATGGCCGCCACAACAGCAGCAGCCGGCCCCGGGAGGTTATGATCTCGGCAGCTACATGCCGAACGGGGCGCAGCCCTACGGCCAGCCCGATCAGTATCAGCAAGCTCCTTACGGGACGCAGTTTGCGCCGGCCCAGCAGGAGTACGCGCAGCAGGACGCCAACTACGGGGACGAGTTCGCGGACGAGGAAGAAGAGGAAGAGCCGCGCCGCGGCCGGCGCTGGCTGTTCATCGTTGCCGCGCTGGTGGGCGCCATCGGCGTGGGCGGCGCGATGGCCTATACCTACAAATCCCTCGTTGCGCCCAATGGCGGGCGCGTGCCGGTGGTGAAGGCCGGCGACCCCAACGTCAAAGTTCGTCCCGACAACCGGCAGGAACGCAAGATGCCGGTCCGCATCGTCGATGAGCCGTCGCGGCCGACACCGGCGTCCGCCGAGGAGCGCCCAGCCGACGACAACGGACCGCGACGGGTGAGAACCATTCCGATCGTGCCGGGTGCAGGCCCGCAGCAGCAGGCGGAAGCCGAGGCAGCGCAGCCCCAGCCGTTTTCCGGTATGCCCGGCATCATGCTCGACGCGCCGCGGCGTCCGCCGCCTTCTGCCGCCCAGGAGCCGCCGAGCCGGGTCGCCATCGGCCGTCCGCCGGCCGCGCCTGCACCGTCTGCGGCTGACGAGGAGCCTCCGGCCGCCAGGAAGCCCGCGCCGGTCGTGGCAAGGCCATCTCCGCCACCTGTAGCCGTTGCGCCGCCGCCGGCCGCACCGGCTGTCGCCAAGCCGCGGCCTGCGCCTGTGTCGGCCCCGCCGTCGGCAACCGCGTCGACAGGAGCAGGCTACGTCGCCGTCATCTCGTCGCAGAGGACGCGCATGGAGGCCCTGAAGAAATTCGCCGACCTGCAGCAGAAACACGACGTACTGACCGGCAAGACGCCTGACGTGCAGGAGGCCGATCTCAGTGCACGCGGGCTCGGCACCATGTACCGCCTGGTCGTCGGCCCTCCCGGTTCGCGCGAGGCTGCTTCTACGGTGTGCACCCAGTTGCGGTCCGCCGGGCAGGATTGCTGGGTCAAAGAGTACTGAGGACCGCGCCGGGGCGCTGCGCCTCCGGACGTCCTTGGTGGTCAACCGCACGAGCGCTTCGATCCGATGCTTTCCGCATTCGTGACAGGTCTTGCCGGAACCGAGCTCACCGTGCGCGAGGCCGCCGTACTGCGCGACGCGGCGCCGTGCGGGATCATCCTGTTCGCGCGCAACGTCAGCGACCCCGAGCAGGTGCGCCGCCTGACCGCGGCAGCGCGCGAGGCGGTCGGTGACGACATCCTGGTGCTGATCGATCAGGAAGGTGGCCGCGTACGCCGCCTGACGCCGCCGCATTGGCGCGAGCTGCCGCCGGCTGCAGCCTACGGGGTTCTCTACGCTGAGGACGCGGAAGGTGCGCGCCGGAGCGCTTGGGCTGCGTCACGGTTGCTGGCGCAGGATCTGCGCGCGGTCGGCATCAACACCAACTGCACGCCGGTGCTCGATGTGCCCGTGCCCGGCAGCCACGACATCATCGGCAATCGCGCCTACGGTACGGGCGTCGGACAGGTCGTCGCGCTGGCGCGCGCTGTCGCAGAGGGGCACATCGCCGGCGGCGTGCTGCCTGTGATCAAGCACATGCCCGGCCACGGGCGGGCCACCGAGGACAGCCATCTCGCGCTTCCCCTCGTCAAAGCGAACCGCGCCGAGCTGGAGCGCACGGACTTCGCTGCCTTTCGCGCCCTTGCCGACATGCCGGTTGCCATGACGGCGCACGTTGTGTTCGAGGCGATCGATCCGGACCACCCGGCCAGCACGTCGGCGCGCGTCACGCGGGACATCATGCGGACGTGGATCGGCTTCGATGGCCTGCTCATCAGCGACGACCTCGGCATGAAGGCCCTGTCCGGCAGCATGGCGGAAAGGGCCGCGGCCGTGATTGCCGCAGGGTCCGATATCGCCCTGGTGTGCAGCGGGGAGATCGCCGATACGGAGGCTGTGGCAGGGGCCGTGCCGCGGCTGGACGGCCTGTCGCAGGCCCGTTTCGCGCGGGCCGGCGCCGTTTTGCGGCAACACGGGGCTTTCGACGTGGCGGAAGCCGAGGCTCACCTGCAGCGTGCGTTGCATGCGGTGGCCTGAATCGGTGTAGTGTCCGCGCGAATTCACACAGATTTCCACCGCTAAGGCGAGGTGGACGCAAAGAATGGTCATCGAATCGGAAGCTGCCGGACCGGCCCTTGAGGGCTGGGAAAGCGTCGACGAGCGCCCGCGCGCCGCCGACGCTTTCGTCGTCAGCCTGGACGGGTTTGAAGGACCGCTCGATCTGCTGCTGACGCTGGCGCGCACGCAGAAGGTCGACCTCGCCAAGATTTCTGTGCTGCAGCTGTCCGAGCAGTATCTGGCCTTTGTGCATGAGGCGCTGAAGCTGCGCCTGGCGCTCGCCGCCGACTATCTGGTGATGGCCGCCTGGCTCGCCTTCCTCAAGTCGAAGCTGCTGCTGCCCAAGGAGCAGGTCTCGGCCGACCAGCCGACGGGCGAGGAGCTTGCGGCACGGCTCGCCTTCCGCCTGATGCGCCTGGAAGCCATGCGCAACGCAGCCGGCCAGCTCACCACGCGCAAACGGCTCGGCCGCGACGTGTTCACGCGCGGGGCGCCGGAAGGCGTGCGCACCATCCGCACGCGCAAGTACAGCGCGATGATCTTCGACCTGCTGAAGGCCTATGCCGACCAGCGCAAGCGCACCATCAAGCGCGTGCATGTGGTGGCGCGACGCACGGTGTGGTCGATCAAGGAAGCGCGTGTGCGCCTGGAATCCATGCTCGGCAAGGGGTCAGCCGAGGAGTGGGTGCAACTCGATTTCTTCCTGAAGCAATACGGCGGCGTGCCCGACGTGGCCCGCACCGCCAAGGCAAGCTCGTTCGGCGCCACGCTGGAGATGGCGCGCGAAGGCTTGATCGAGCTCTCCCAGGCGGAGCCGTTCGCGCCCATCTATATGCGCAAGCGCGGCGACGCAGGCGCCGAGTGGGAAAAAGTAACCTGAGTGCGTGGCCGGAGCTGAGACACTGCCAAAGGACAAGGGGACAGGAATGGTTCCGCCGAAGCTCACCGCCGTGCCTCACGAGGACCGGGATGCGCCGGAGGACGCGCTGCCGGGCGCCGATCCGAGCGAGGTTCTCGCGCACGAGGGCTGGCGCGGCTTGCCGTCCAATGTTGCGCATCTGCCGTCCGCCGACCGGCGCGAGCAGCTGCGCATTCTCGAAGCGCTGCTGTTTGCTGCCTCCGAGCCCATCGACGAGACCTACCTCAAGCAGCACCTCAAATCGGACGACGATGTCAGCGCGCTGCTGGAAGAGCTGAAGTCGTTCTATGCCAGCCGCGGCGTCAACCTCGTCAAGGTTGCCGACAAGTGGACCTTCCGCACGGCGGAGGACCTGTCGTACCTGCTGGAGCGCCACGCCACCGAGCAGCGGCGCCTGTCCAAGGCGGCGCTGGAGACGCTGGCGATCGTTGCCTATCACCAGCCGGTGACGCGCGCCGAGATCGAGGAGATCCGCGGCGTATCCGCGTCCGCCGGCACGCTCGACGTGCTGATGGAGATCGGCTGGGTGCGTCCGCGCGGCCGCCGCCGTGCGCCGGGGCGCCCGATCACCTACGGCACGACGGAGGACTTTCTCGTCCACTTCGGGCTGGAGTCCATCAAGGACCTGCCGGGTCTGACCGAGCTCAAGGGGGCGGGCCTGCTCGAAGGCAACCTGCCGCCCGACTTCACGGTGCCGGAGCCCACAGACTCGGCGGCCCTGATGCCGAACGAGGTGGCGCTGGATGCGGTGGAGGAGGACGAGAACCCGACCCTGTTCTCCGCCGACGGTTACGATGATGGTGGCAAGGACGGTGCATGAGCGCCGACGTCTAGTGTAGGCTCCCGGCCCCGTGCGTATTCTCGACAAAATTCGCGGCCAGCCGCCCGCCGAGGGCACTCGGAGCCGGCAAGAGCCGCCGCCCGTGCGTGCCGCGGCCACCATTGCAGCCCAGCTCACCTTCGAGAAGGTCGAACGGAGCTACGGCGCGTTCCGGGCGCTTGCCGGCGTGTCCCTCGATGTCGCGCCGGCCGAGGTGGTGTGCCTGCTGGGACCGTCGGGAAGCGGCAAAACCACGCTCCTGAGGATTGCTGCCGGCATCGAGACGCCGTCGGCCGGCCGCGTGCTCATCAACGGGGCGGAGGTGGCCGGGCCCAACCGGTTCGTGCCACCCGAGAAGCGCAACGTCGGCCTGATGTTCCAGGACTTCGCGCTGTTTCCCCACCTTACCATCCGCGACAACGTTGCCTTCGGCCTCAAGGCGTTGCCGCGCGAGGATGCGGTGCGCGAGGCAATGGCCGCGCTGGGACGGGTCGGGCTCGAGCGCTACGCCAACGACTATCCCCACATCCTGTCTGGCGGCCAGCAGCAGCGGGTGGCGCTGGCCCGGGCCGTCGTGCCGCGCCCCTCGGTGATGCTGATGGACGAGCCCTTCTCGGGGCTCGACGTGCAACTCCGGGAAAAGATGCAGGAGGAGACACTGGGGCTGCTGCGCGAAACCCGGGCCACGTGCGTGATCGTCACGCATGCGCCGGCGGAAGCGATCCGCCTCGGCGACCGCATCGCGGTGATGCGCAACGGCAGGCTGGTACAAGCGGGCAGGGCCGAAGAGCTCTACCGCAACCCGCAAGACCTGTTCATCGCGCGACTGTTCTCCGAGATCAACGAGATCCCCTATGTCGTGCAGGGCGGTGCGTTGCGCACGCCGGTCGGAACTTTCGTCGTGCCTGAGCTGAGCGATGGCGACCGGGCGACCCTGTGCATCCGCCGCCGGTCAATCCGGGTTGGCCCAACCGGCACCGGCATCCCCGGCCGCGTCCTGCACGTGAAGTTCATGGGCGATCTTGCCTCACTGGAGATCGCTGCCCAGGGTTTCGAGCGTCCACTGACCACGCTGGTACGCGAAGGCGAGCAGCCGCAGCGCGGCGCCGAGGTCGGGCTGACCGTCGATCCGGAAAGCGTTCTCGTGTTTCCGTCGGAGAACGGGAGTAACAATGACGGGAACTTAACGAATGACGGTTCAGGAAGGCCTTGAAAATCCTGCTTTCTCGCGATGATGTCTGGGCGCCGCAAACTTGCCCGTCCAGGCCCTTTCTGCGATAGTGCGCAAAAGTGCGGAGCAGCCACGGCTGCAATGGGAGCGTTAACGAATGGGCGGCTTGAGCGTCTGGCATTGGCTCATCTTCCTGGTGGTGGCCTTGCTGCTGTTCGGCGGCAGCGGCAAGATTTCGTCCATCATGGGCGACGTGGCCAAGGGCATCAAAAGCTTCAAGAAGGGCATGACGGAGGACGATGCGGCAGCTGCGCCTGCAACGCCGCCGCCTGCCGATCCCTTCAAGCGGGACGAACCGCGCGCGATCGACAACGCAACGGCTCGTCCGGCGGAGACCGCGCCGGCCCAGCAGAGGCCGACGGGCTCGTAAGGGCGGAATGACCGGCCGGCTGTTCGCGCAGGTGCAGCGAGGCCGGCGGTTGCCATTTGCGATGGTCTTGAGCCGTCAGGGTGCCGATGTTTGACTTGACCTCCAGCAAGCTGCTGCTGCTCGGCATCGTGGCGCTGCTCGTCATCGGCCCGAAGGACTTCCCTGTCCTGCTGCGCACGATCGGCAAGTATGTCGGCATCATCCGCGGGCATGCGCGCGATTTCCGTGCCCAGTTCGACGAGGCCATGCGCGAGTCCGAGCTCGATCAACTCAAGAAGGACGTCGAGAAGATCGCCAGCGAGACCGAGGCCTCCATGGCCGATGCGAGCCGCAGCATAGAGCAGACCGCCGAAGAGGCGCGCCGCACCATGGACGCGCAGGGTGATCTGCCCAAGATCGACCTGCTGGCACACGATGCCAACGGCCTGCCGATGCATGAGCCGCAGCCGGCTACCGCCGTGCCGGCAGCCACCGATCCCGCGCCGCAGGTCACCGCAGCAAGCACGTCCACGGATCAGCCTGCGCCGTCTTCGAGCGAGCCGTCACCGCCGGCACGCCCCGCCGAACGCAGCGGAGCTTGAGGCACGGCCATGCTCGACAAGACTACGACGCCGGCCGCCGACGACCCCCTGCCGGAGGGTCACGACGAGATCGAGGCGTCCAAGGCGCCGCTCATCGAGCACCTGACCGAGCTGCGCCAGCGCCTCATCTATGCGCTGGCCGGCATCAGCGTCGGCTTCGTCATCTGCTTTGCGTTCGCGACGCAGATCTACAACCTGCTCGTATGGCCCTATCAGGTGGCACGGGGGCCGGGGCAGAAGATCGAGATGATCTACACCGCCCCGCACGAGTTCTTCTTCACCAAGCTGAAGCTGGCGCTGTTCGGCGCGGTGTTCCTCGCGTTCCCGATCATCGCCTACCAGGTCTACAAGTTCGTCGCGCCCGGCCTCTACAAGAACGAGAAAGCGGCGTTCCAGCCGTACCTGCTGTGGACGTTCCTGCTGTTCATCCTCGGCGCGCTGGTCGTGTATTTCGTCGTCATGCCGCTGGCGATGATGTTCTTCCTGTCGATGGAGCAGACCGGCGGCGACGTCGAGATTCACCTGCAGGCCAAGGTGAGCGAGTACCTCTCGCTGATCATGACGCTGATCCTGGGCTTCGGCATCATGTTCCAGCTGCCCGTAGTGCTGAGCCTGCTGGCGCAGGCCGGCATCATTACGGCCGCGCAGCTGAGGGGCTTCCGCCGCTATGCCATCGTCGCCATCACGGCGGTGGCCGGCGTGCTGTCGCCGCCCGATCCCTTCAGCATGATCGCCATGGCGCTGCCGACGATCCTGCTCTACGAGGCCGGCATCTGGCGCGTCGATTGGGTGGAGAAGCAGCGCGCCGCGAATGAGCCGCCGACCGACGACGCAGCAGCGGCCTCGTGAGGAAACGCACCGTCGTCGTCAACGACCGGATGCAGAAGAATTACCGCTACACGCTGACGGCAGCCGCAGGCCGCGATTTCGATCCCGCGTTCAAACCCGAGCTGACGCCGGCCCAGATGCTGAAGCTCGGCATCTTCGCCGGCAAGTACATGACCGATTGCGAGCGCGAATATCCCAGAAGCTGGTTCGCGCGGGCGAAGCTGGCGAAGCGCAATCGCGATCCCGACCTCAACTACTTCGGCGTCGACGCCAGCCAGCCGCTGTCGGAGTGGCGGCGCAAGGGGTGGATCTATCGCGACGACCCGCGCGGCTGGTTCCAGTGGTACTGCCGCTACTACATGGGCCGACGCCTGGAGGGCGAAGACGCGCGCCAGATCAAGCGCTGGAAGGCGATCCGCCGACACATCCGCCAGATCGAGCGCAACTGCGAGCCGGGCGACATCTCCTGCCGCCGCCGCCAGCGCCAAGCCGTGCTGCACTGGGCCTACGACAGCCGCAAGATTTGATGCGCTTGAGCGTGTTGCCTATGGCGATAGGCGCCCGCTAGTGATACCTGCACAAACGAGTCAATTGCAGATTGGCAGGGAATTTTGACGTCATTCCCGCGAAGGCGGGAATCCAGGTCACAGCGCTGCGCAGACTCCGTTGCGTGTTTGCTTGCAACCGCATTATTGCGGAGATGTGTCGTGGATTCCCGCGCGCGGGCGTGACGGTGGAGCGAGAGGCAGGCGGCCGTGTTCGACATCAAGTGGATACGCGACAATCCCGAGGCGTTCGACGCGGGGCTGAAGAAGCGTGGAATTGCGCCGGGCGGCGAGGTGAAGTTCGCGAGCGACCTGATTGTGCTCGACGAGGAGCGCCGCAAGGTCATCACACGCCTGCAGGAGGCGCAGCAGCGCCGAAACGCGGCGTCCAAAGAGATCGGCAAGGCCAAGGCCGCCAAGGACGAGGCGACAGCCGCCAAGCTGATGGCCGAGGTCAATGCGCTGAAGGATGCGCTCGCTAAGGGCGAGGATGAGCAGAAGGCGGCCGACGAGGCGCTGCGCGCGGCGCTGTCCGTCATTCCCAACGTGCCGCTGGACGACGTGCCTGAAGGCGCGGACGAGCATGGCAACAAAGAGGTGCGCCGCGTCGGCGAGCCGCCGAAGCTCGCCGGCATCAACCAGCCGCTGCAGCACTTCGAGATCGGCGAACGCCTGGGGCTGATGGACTTCGAGACGGCGGCCAAGCTGTCGGGCGCGCGCTTCGTGGTGCTGAAGGGCATGCTGGCGCGGCTGGAGCGGGCGCTGGGTGCGTTCATGCTCGATTTGCACACGGCGCCGGAGAAGGGTGGGCTGGGTGGTTACACGGAGATCGTGCCGCCATACCTGGTGCGCGACGATGTCATGTACGGCACGGCGCAGTTGCCGAAATTCGCCGACGACCAGTTCCTGGCCACGCGAACGATCACGCGTCAGGAGATGATGCACGACGCGCTGAAGTATGCCACCGAGCAGGATCAGGAAGAATACCGCCAGGGGACGATCGACCTGACGACATTGGTGGACCGTTCGTTCGAGCGGGCGCCTTTCAAGGAGGATTACTGGCTAATCCCCACCGCCGAGGTCCCGCTCACCAATCTTGTGCGCGAGAAGATCACCGACGAGGCTGAACTGCCGATCCGGGTGACGGCCTATTCGCCGTGTTTCAGAGCCGAAGCCGGTGCCGCGGGTAAAGACACGCGCGGGATGATACGGCAGCACCAGTTTTCCAAGGTGGAGTTGGTGTCGATCACCGCGCCGGAGCAGGCGCTCAACGAGCACGAGCGCATGACGGCGTGCGCGGAGGAAGTATTGAAGCGTCTCGGTCTGGCCTATCGCACCATGCTGCTGTGCACCGGCGACATGGGCTTTGCCTCGCGCAAGACCTACGACATCGAGGTGTGGCTGCCGGGGCAGAATGCCTACCGCGAGATTTCATCGTGCTCGGTGTGCGGCGACTTCCAGGCGCGGCGCATGAACGCGCGCTACCGGCCCAAGGGCGCCAAGGACGTGCGCTACCTGCACACGCTGAACGGCTCCGGCCTCGCCGTCGGCCGCACGCTGATCGCGATCCTGGAGAACTACCAGCAGGCCGACGGCTCGGTCGCCATCCCCGATGCGCTGCAGCCCTACATGGGCGGGCTGAAGAAGATCGAGAAGCAGTAGGTTCGGCCGCAGGGGGGGCTCGCGGCGATGATCTGCGAGCATCGGAGCGTGCAGAACACTGGATCCTCGGGACAAGCCCGAGGATGACACTTGTCGGGAAGTGCGTGCTTCAAAGTTGGCCGAGTTGCGTGCGTGGAAGGCAGCCTTCGCGAAGTTGCGTGGGGAGTGGCTTGCCACCTCAGATGAGCGGCCTTTCTGAGCGCCAACGCCAGTTTCACACTCACCCGTCATCCTCGGCCTTGGGCCGAGGATCCATCTTTTAACGCGTGCCGGTGCCGGCTGATGGCTGGATGGCCAGGACAAGCCGACCATGACAATCTCGATCATGCGCGGCGCCGCGTGCGCACGCGCCGGCGGCGCATGAACGCGGCGATGTTGAGTGACGCCGAGACGATGCCGACGCCGTAGCAGACGATCTGCGAGGCGATGAGAAGGGTCGTCATGCTCGATACTCCCGTGCCGCGATGGGTGCGCCTCAGCGCATCTGTCAGCACGACGAGCGGCCGCGCCGTGAATCGACAGGCGGCGCGAAATTTTTCCATCACAGATAAGTTATGGATTTGCTGTGCCTTTCGACGGCAGTGGTGCGCATCTGCCGCGACGGGATTGGAACGGCACAGGCGTTTGTGAGTTGCTGGCGCGGGGACTTCCAGCAGTATTGATGCATTGAGCGGTCGGAGCGATCGGGCAAACTATGCGGCGAAACAAGATTGCGGCGGCGGTCGGCCTACTGGCCTTGAGCGCTATTGTGGCGTGGAGCATGATGCGTCCGCGCGAGCCGCAGCCGGTGCAGATCTCGACCGCGCAGAAGGTGGAGCCCGGCAAGGCGGGCGACAAGGGCCGTGGCAAGGGCGGCGGCGCCGTGGCTGTCGAGGCGGCCATGGCGCGCGGCGCAACCACCACCACCGACATTCGCGCCATCGGCAGCTTGCGCTCCGACGAGGGCGTGCAGATCGCGTCCGAGATTGCGGGCCGCATTTCCGAGGTGCCGTTCCTGGAGGGCGGGCTCGTCAGCGCCGGCGATATCCTTGCCAAGCTCGATGATTCGTTGGCGCAGGCCGAGCTGGCCGATGCCAAGGCGCGCTTCGATCTCGCCGAAGCCAACAACGACCGCGCCAAGCAGCTGTCGCGCACCGGCAACGTCACCGAGAAGGCAATCGACGAGGCAGCAGCCAACTTCGAGATCGCGCGCGCAGCGCTGGAGCTGCAGCGCGTGCGCCTTTCCAAGCACGTGGTGGTGGCCCCGTTCCCCGGCCGGGTCGGCCTGCGCAAGGTTTCGCCGGGCGGGTTTGTCGCCATCGGCACGCCGATCGTGAACCTCGAGAAGATCGATTTCCTCAAAGTGGACTTCAAGCTGCCGGAGCTGTTCCTGGCTTCTGTCGCGGTGGGACAGGAGGTCGACATCGCGGTCGACGCGCATCCGGGCAAGCTGTTCAAGGGCGGGATCTATGCCATCGACCCGCAGGTGGACGTGAACGGCCGCGCGTTGGCGCTGCGTGCGCGCCTGCCGAACCCCGACCTGCTGTTGCGACCGGGCCTGTTCGCGCGCGTGCTGGTAAAGGGCAAGCAGACGCGCGAGGTGGTGCTGGCGCCTGAGAGCGCGATCGTGCCGCGCGGCGGCGAGACCTTCGTCTTCCGCGTCGAGAACGGCAAGGCGATGGAGACCAAGGTCAAGCTGGGTGAGCGGCGTGGCGCCGAAGTCGAGATCGTCGAAGGTGTGATGCCGAACACCCAACTCGTCACCGCCGGCCAGCTCAAGCTGCGCAACGGCATCAGCGTCGAGGTGATCGACAGCGCGACACCGGCCGAGAAGACGCCCGCCGCCAAGAAGGGCGGCACATGAGCCTGTTCGAGTTCTGCATTCGCAGGCCCGTTTTCTCGACCGTGCTGAGCCTGGTGCTGGTGCTGCTGGGCATCGTCTCCTACAGCCGCCTGACGGTGCGCGAATACCCCAACGTGGACGAGCCGGTGGTGTCGGTCTCCACCAGCTATCCCGGCGCGTCGGCGACCATCATCGAGAGCCAGATCACGCAGGTGCTGGAAGGCTCGATCGCCGGCATCGCCGGCATCGACGTGCTGGAATCGACCAGCCGCGCCGAGTCGAGCCGCATCACGGTCAGGTTCCTCTCGGACGTCGATCCGGATGTGGCCGCCAGCGACGTGCGCGACCGCGTCAGCCGTGTGCGGCGGCGCCTGCCCGTGGAGGTGCAGGAGCCAACCATCGCCAAGGTGGAAGCCGACGCGCAGGCGATCATGAACCTGGTGTTCACCTCCGACCGCATGAATGCGCTGGAGATCACCGACTACGTCGACCGCTTCGTTCTCGACCGGTTGAAGAACCTGAACGGCGTGGCCGACGTCATCATCTACGGCGAGCGCCGCTACGCCATGCGCATCTGGATCGATCGCGAGCGGCTGGCGGCCTACAATCTGACCGTCCAGGATCTCGAGAATGCGTTGCGGGCGCAGAACGTCGAGCTGCCTTCTGGCCGTATCGAAAGCCGGGACCGTGAGTTTGCCGTGCTCTCGCGCACGGGCCTCACCAACCCTGAGCAGTTCCGCAACATCGTCATCAAGATTGCAGACGGGCATCAGGTGAAGCTCGGCGAGGTGGCGCGGGTGGAGCTCGGCGCCGCCGACGAGCGTCGCGACAGCCGCTACAACGGCAAGCCGGCCATCGCCGTCGGTATCATCAAGCAGGCGGTGGCCAATCCGCTCGACGTGTCCAAGGCGGTCACGGTGGTGATGCCGGAGATCAACCAGTCGCTGCCGGATGGGCTGTCGGCCACCATCGGCAACGACAGCTCGGTGTTCATCGACCGCTCGATCACGGCCGTCTACCAAACCATCGGCGAGGCCATCCTGCTGGTGGTGCTGGTGATCGTGTTCTTCCTGCGCTCGGTCCGGGCGTCGATCATTCCCATCGTCACCATTCCCATCTCCCTGATTGCGACCTTCACGCTGCTGTACGCGATGGGATTCACCGTCAACACGCTGACGCTGCTGGCGATGGTGTTGGCCATCGGCCTGGTCGTGGACGATGCCATCGTGGTGCTGGAGAACGTGCACCGGCGCATCGAGGACGGCATGAAGGCCGTGCCCGCGGCCATCGAGGGCACCAAGGAGATCGGCTTTGCCATCATCGCCATGACGCTGACGCTGGCGGCGGTGTACGCGCCGATCGCGTTCGCGCCGGGCCGCACCGGCCGCCTGTTCCTGGAGTTTGCACTGGCGCTTGCCGGTGCCGTCATCGTGTCGGGCTTCGTGGCGCTGACGCTGACGCCGATGATGTGCTCCAAACTGCTGCGCCACAACCCCAACCCCGGCCGTTTATCGACCGCGATCGAGCGCGGGTTCACGTCGTTCGAGCGGGGCTACAAGCGTTTGCTCGTGACGGCCCTGCGCGCACGGTTCCTCGTCATCATCGCGGCGCTGGCCGTCGGTGCATTCAGCGCCGTGTTCTTCCTGGTGCTGCCGTCCGAGCTGGCGCCGGTGGAGGACCGCGGACAGATCCAGGTGCGCGGCACGGGACCGGAGGGTGCAACGCTTGCCTACACGGAGCGCTATAGCAGCCAGGTTGGCGACATCCTGGCCAAAGTGCCGGAGGTGGAGTCGACGCTGATCATCAACGGCCTGCCCGAGGTGTCGCGCTTCCTGGCCATCGGCCGCCTGAAGGATTGGGACGAGCGCACGCGCAGCCAGCAAAAGATCAATGCCGAGATCAATCCCAAGATCCGGCGCATTCCGGGCGTCAACGCGGCCGCCACCAACGCCGGCTCGTTCGGTGCACGCGGCGGCTCGCGGCCGGTGGAATTCGTGCTGCAGACCTCGGGCACCTACGAGCAGCTGCAGGAGTATGTCGAGCAGATGATGGAGCGCATCCGCGCCTATCCCGGCCTGGAAAGCGTGGAGAGCGATCTGCAACTCAACATGCCCGAGTTTCGCATCGAGATCGACCGCGCCAAGGTGGCCGACCTCGGACTCGACGTGACGGCGGTCGGGCGCACGCTGGAGACGCTGCTCGGCGGGCGCCAGGTCACGCGCTTCGAGCAGAACGGCGAGCAGTACGACGTGATGGTGCAGCTCGCGGCCGAGGACCGCGCCTCGCCGCAAACGCTGTCGACCATCTTCCTGCGTTCGCCCAAGGACGAGATGATCCAGCTCTCCAACATCGTGAAGGTGACGGAGGCGGTGGCACCCAAGGAGCTC
>CADEEC010000035.1:0-6696 GCA_902826255.1 uncultured Hyphomicrobiales bacterium
TCGACGTGTTCGGCACCGTGGTCGACTGGCGCGGCAGCATCACTGAAGACCTGACCAAGTTCGGCGCCGCCAAGGGCATCAAGGCCGACTGGGCCCAGTTCACGGACGAGTGGCGCGGACTCTACCAGCCGTCGATGGAAGAGGTACGTTCCGGCCGGCGCACCTGGACCATCCTCGACGTGCTGCATCGCGAGAGCCTCGAGACGCTGCTGGAGAGGTACGGAATCAAGGGACTTTCCGAGGCCGACAAGGATCACATCACTAAAGCGTGGCACCGGCTGAAACCCTGGCCGGATGTGGTGGCGGGGCTGACACGGCTGAAATCGCGCTACATCATCGGCACGCTCTCCAATGGCAATGTCGGCCTGCTGACGCGGATGGCCAAGAACGCCGGCCTGCCCTGGGACGTGGTGCTGGGCGCGGAGACGGCACGCGCCTACAAGCCGCTGCCGCAAGCCTACCTGGCGGCCGCGCAGCTTCTGAACGTGCCGCCGGAGAAGGTGATGCTGGTGGCCGCCCACAACAGCGACCTGGCAGCCGCCGCGAAAACAGGATTGCGCACGGCGTTCGTAGCGCGCCCCAAAGAGTACGGCCCGCACCAGAGCATCGACTTCAAGGCGGACGGGAAATGGGACGTGGTGGCAGGTAGTTTCACCGGCGTCGCCGACGCAATGGGCTGCTAGCGGGAGGCGACATGGGACAGCAGGCACATCCGATCGCCGGCCAGATCGTTCGCCAGCACCACACGGCGGTGAGCTGCCGGGACTTCGACGCCATGAAGTCGTTCTTCGTCGACCTGATCGGCTTCAAGGTGCTGAGCGAGATCGAGGACCGCAACGAACCGGGCCTCGATATCGTCACCGGCCTGCCCGGTGCGCGCTGCCGCTGGGCCATGCTGGAACTCGGCGGCTATCACATCGAGCTGTTCAAATGGATCACGCCGGAAGGCAAGCCGACGCCGATCCGCCAATGCGACCACGGCTTCACGCACATCTGCTTCCAGGTGAAGGACGCCGAGGAGGTGCGGCGGCGCATGATCGCGGCCGGCTTCGAGCCGCTGTCGGAGGTGCTGACCGTGCGCGGCGGGCGCGCCAAGCCGTTCTACTGCCGCGGACCTGAAGGGCTGGTGTTCGAGTTCGTGGAATATCCGTTCGGGGCTTAGTGCGCCTCGGCTGCTTCACCATGCTTCGAGCCAGGGCCGCAGATCCATCTCATGGGTCCAGGCGGTACGCTGCTGGCAATGCAGCTGCCAGTAGGCCTCGGCGATGGCGTCCGGACTGAGTATGCCGTCGCGTTCCTTCAGCTTGTAGCGCTCCGGGAACATCTCCTTGATGAACTCGGTATCGATGGCACCGTCGATGACGATGTGCGCGACGTGAATGCCCTGCGGCCCGAGCTCGCGCGCCATGCTCTGGGCGAGCGCCCGCAGGGCATGCTTGCCACCTGAAAACGCCGAGAAGCCCGCGCCGCCGCGCACACTGGCGGTGGCGCCAGTGAACAGAATGGTGCCACGGCCGCGCGGGACCATTGCCTTGGCAACCTCGCGGCCCATGAGAAAGCCGGCGAAGGCGCACATCTCCCAGACCTTGAAATAGACGCGTGATGTCGTCTCGCGGATCGGAAAGCGCACATTGCCGCCGATGTTGAATACGGCAACCTCGATCGGGCCGATATCACGCTCGATGCCTTCGATAAGCGCGGTCATTTGGTCTTCCTTGCGGGCATCCGAGCCGAAGGCGCGCGCCTTGCCGCCCTCGCCCTCGATCTGTGCGACGAGCGGGGCTAGCTTATCGGCGTTGCGGCGCGTTACGCAGGCCGTAAAGCCCTCGCGGGCGAAGCGGCGGGCGATGGCGCCGCCGGTGGCATCGCCGGCACCGATGATGAGGGCGACTTTGTTGTCCGACATGGCTCGACCCGTCTGCTTTGTTGCGCGGTTGAGCCTACAGCCGGGCGAAGAACGCCGCCACCTTGTCAGACGGCCGCCAAATCACGAGGATGCGGCCGAGCAACTCAGGCCGTGGACAGCAAATGACAGAACCGCTCGGCACGCACCGTTTTCCCTATTTCAGCGAGGAGCACGAGATGCTCCGCAGCACCATCCGTCGGTACATCGCCGACAAGGTGCTGCCGCATGGCGATCAGTGGGAAGAGCAGGGCTTCGTGCCGCGCGAGGTGCTGCGCGAGATGGGCTCCCTCGGTCTGCTCGGCATGCGCTACGCACCCGAGCACGGCGGCGCCGGCCTCGATACGCTGGCCAATGCGGTGCTCGCGGAGGAGCTGGGGCGGTCGACCTACGGCGGTTTCGCGGTGACCGTGCTGGTGCACACCGATATGGCCTCGCCACACTTGTACCATGCGGGGAGCCGCGCCCAGCTCGACCGCTGGATGCCGGACATCTGTGCGGGCCGCAAGATCACGGCTGTGGCCATGACCGAGCCGGACGCCGGCTCCGATCTCGCCTCCATGCGCACCACGGCCAAGCGGGCGTCGGGTGGCTATGTGCTGAACGGCGCCAAGATGTTCATCACCAACGGCGTGCACGGCGATCTCTATTTCGTGGCGGCGAAGGCGGGCGAGACAGGACGCAACCACACGCTCAGCATGTTCGCCGTCGAGAAGGGCACGCCGGGCTTTCGCGTGGCGCGCCCACTCAAGAAGACCGGCTGGCTGTCGAGCGACACGGCGGAGCTGGTGTTCGAGGACTGCCTTGTGCCTGAGGAGAACCTGCTGGGCGAAGAAGGCCGCGGTTTCTACGCGCTGGTCAAGAACCTGCAGAACGAGCGCATCGTGCTGGCGGCACAGTCGCTCGGCGAGGCGATGAAGGCGATCGAGCTGACGCTGGACTGGGTGAAGCAGCGGCGCGCCTTCGGGGCGAGCCTGTGGGACAAGCAGACCATCCGCCAGCGGTTATCGATGCGGCTTGGCCAGGTGGAGGCGGCGCGCGCACTGCTGTTCAACACCGCCTGGCGCGACACGCAGCAGGAGAACGTGGTGAAGGAGGTGTCGATGCTGAAGGCGCTGGCCGGCACGCTCGTCAACGAGGTGATGTACGACTGCGTGCAGTTCCACGGCGGCATGGGCTACATGCGCGAGACGCCGGTGGAGCGCATGTCGCGCGATGCGCGCGTGCAGTCGATCGGCGGTGGCGCCACCGAGGTGATGCTGGACGAGGTGGCGAAGCGGATTTGACGGGCTTGCTGTGCCCTCCCGCCCCCGCCGGGCGGAAACCTGCAATCTTGGCTAACGGGGGGCGGGTCGCCACAGCCAGAAGCTGCAGTACACTGCGTCAAGCGGGCCTTGCCGTTATGCTTGATTGGCTGAACACCGCTCGCACCGGAAGAAGCGCGAAAGTATAGTCGCGGCTTCACGGGCACCTGGGGTTAGCTTGCGCGACCTCCGCATAGACCTCTTTCGCGGCCTTGCGATCTACATGATCTTTCTGGATCACGTAGTCGGCAATCCTTTGGCGAAATTCACCTACCGCGCGATCGGCTTGTCCGATGCGGCGGAGCTGTTTGTTTTCATCTCCGGGCTTGCTTGCGGCATCGCATACTCGAAATTGCTCGCGCGCGATGGCTTCGCGGCGATGACATCGGCGCTGATCCGGCGCGCCGGCCGCATCTATCTCTTCTATGCACTGTCGAGCGTGGCGATCATCCTTCTCGTGGTCTTTGCCACGCGGCACCTGGGCCTGCATAGCAATCTAGGAGTTGCTGCCAACGACCCTCTCAGGGCGATATCATCGGCGCTTCTCCTGATATCTCCGCCGCATCTATCCGGCATTCTTGTCATCTACATCGCTCTGACACTCCTTGTCGTGCCGGCGCTCCTCGCCATGCAGGGGCGGTATCGAATTCCAGCGCTGGTCGTCAGCGGCTTGGCGTGGGCCGCCTGCCAGTTCTATCCCGACGCGATGGCGCCCCTGACTCAACGCCTTTTCCTGAATCCCTTCGCCTGGCAGTTCCTGTTCGCGATCGGCGTGACGTTTGGAGCTCAGAAGGATCTCAACCAGCTCGTGTTGCCGAATAGTCAGCTGCGGCGCTGGCTCGTTGCCACGGCCTGGGCCGTTGTCGTCGGCGCATTTCTTTACAAGGTCATGGCGTCCCGCTTGGGACTCGACATCGCATCGCTCAGGTTCGATCCTGCAACGGTCATCGTCATGAAGGAGAACCTCGCTCCGGCGAGGCTCGTCCATTTTCTCAGTGTTGCCCTTCTCGTCGCGACTTATTTCCATCGGGACAGCGCCATTCTGAGATGGCGAATTGCCGATCCCGTGATCAAGGCCGGCAAGCATTCGCTGGAGGTGTTCTCGTTGTCGGTCGTGCTGACGACAATGGACAACATATTCGTGTTGACGAGCTCCCCGTCGCTTGGCGGCCGGCTTGCTGCCGACGCTCTTGCATTTGCATGCCTTGCTCTCAGCGCCGCTGCACTTGCACACCATCGCACGCTTAGCGTACGCCGGCGCGCGATCGATCCACAACAAACAGCAACCACGCCCTAGCGGACGTGGCGGCGCGCGTCACTTGCCGGGGCAGCACCGATCGGCCAACATGCTGACTCTGGGGCGCAGAAGCGCCCTAGCCACACTCGTACAGGAGGCGACGCGGTGCCTGGCGCCAACAACTCGACGCCGCTATTGGCACTGGAAGCCGTTGCATTCGACACCGAAACGACCGGGTTGGATGCGCGCGTTGCACACATCGTGCAGATCGGCGCACTGCGGCTGCGAAACGGCGAGATCGCCGACGGCGAGCGGTTGGAGCGCCTCGTCAATCCGGGGCGACCCATCCCAGCCATTGCCACGGGCGTGCACGGCATCACCGATGCGATGGTGGCTGATGCGCCCGCGTTCAAGGATACCGCAGAGGCGGTGGAAGCCTTCGTTGGGCGCTCGATCCTAATCGGCTATGCCATCTACTACGATCTGGCCGTGCTGGAGCGCGAGTACGGTCTCGCCAAGCGCAACTGGCCCGGTTTCCGCGCGCTCGACGTGCGCATGCTGGCGCGGCTGGCGGCGCCGGCGCTGGCCGACCACAGCCTGGAGCGGCTGTGCGAATGGCTCGGCATCGAAATCCGGGGCCGGCACACGGCCATAGGCGACGCTGAAGCAGCGGCGCGCGTCTTTCTCGCCCTCGTGCCGCGCCTGCGCGAGAAGAATATCCGCACGCTGGCCGAAGCGCAGGCCGCCAGCCGGTCGCTGGCCGAGAACGAGGCGCGCGCGAGCGGTGCCTTCATTCCGGAAGCGCCGCAACTCGGCGACGACACGCGTGCCCTGGCGCGGCTGGACAGCTTCCCCTACCGGCACCGCGTGCAGGACGTGATGAGCACCCCGCCGCTGTTCCTGCCGCCCGAGACGCCGGTGCGCGATGCCTTGCGCGTGCTGATCGAGAAGCGGGTCAGCAGCGTGTTCGTGCGTGCGCCTTCCGGCGAAACCGGCATCGTGACCGAGCGCGACCTGCTGCGCGCCATGGACGGCGGCGGCGCGGGCGCGTTCGACACGCCGATTGCGGCCGTGATGAAAGCGCCGCTGCAAACCGTCTCCGGCACGGCATTCCTGTATCGCGCAATCGGACGCATCGAGCGCATGGGTTTCCGCCACCTCGGCGTCACGGGTCCGGACGGTGAGATCATCGGCGCAGTGACGACGCGGAATCTTCTGCGCCATCGCGCCACCACCGCCATCATGCTGGGCGACGAGATCGAAGGCGCCGCCACAGAGGCGGAGCTCGGCACGGCGTGGTCGAAGCTGACGCTGATGGCGCGCAACCTCGAACAGGAAGGCGTCGATCCCCTCAACATCTCGGCGGTCATCAGCGCCGAGATCCGCGGCATGACCCGCAAGGCTGCGCAACTGGCCGAAATGCGCATGAACGAGGCCGGGTTGGGCCCGCCGCCGGTGCCGTTTGCCGTGATGGTGCTGGGCTCCGGCGGCCGCGGCGAGAGCCAGCTTGCGGCTGACCAGGACAATGCCATCGTCTATGCGCAAGGCGCGGAGGGCGGGCCGGAGGACACATACTTCGAGAAGCTTGCGCAGGAGATGAACACGATCCTCGACGCCGCCGGCATCCCGCTGTGCAAGGGCGGCGTGATGGCGCGCAACGGCGCGTGGCGCAAGAGCACGGCGGGCTGGCGTGCAACCATCGAAGGCTGGGTGCGGCGGCAGCGGCCGGAAGACCTGCTCAACGTCGATATCTTCTTCGATGCACTGCCTGTGCATGGCACGGCGGTGCTGGCCCACGAGCTGTGGTCATACGCCTATACCTGCGGCCACGGCGCGCGCGATTTCCAGAACGTGTTGATCGAGACGGCGCGGCGGCAGACGAACGCGTTCACGCTCCTCGGCAACTTCAAGCTCAACGCGCGCAAGCGCATCGACCTCAAGCGGCACGGGTTGATGCCCATCTTCACGGCGGCACGCGTGCTGTCGATCCGACATGACGTGCGCGCGCGTTCGAGCCGTGAGCGGCTACAGGGCATTGCGGCCAGGGGGCTAGCGCCGCAGGAATTGATCGATGCGATCATAGATGCGCATCGGGTGATCCTCGGTGCCGTGATCTCGCAGCAGATCGTGGATGCGCAGGCCGGCGTCCCGGCGACGGCGCACGTGGCACCCGAGCGCCTCGACAAGGCGCACAAGGCGAAACTCAAGGACGCGTTGTTGGCGGTGGAGGACGCCGTGGGGCTGGCGTCGGA
>CADEEC010000035.1:6796-26300 GCA_902826255.1 uncultured Hyphomicrobiales bacterium
GCCAGCGCGGGGCCGCCGCCGAAGAGCTGACTGATGGTGCGCTGGCGCTTGGTGTCGACGCGCACGCTCGCGGTCATGCCGGCACGCAGGGGAGGCTCGCCGGGTTGCGGGACGAGGCGCAAACGCACGGGCAGGCGCTGCACCACTTTGACCCAGTTTCCGGACGCGTTCTGCGGCGGAAGGATGGCGAACTCGGCGCCGGTGGCGGGGCTGATGCTCTGCACCTCGGCCTGCCACGTCACGTTCGGGTAGATGTCGAGCACCACGGAGGCTGTCTGGCCTTCCTTGACGTACGTCAGCTCCGTTTCCTTGAAGTTGGCCTCCACCCAGGGGCGCGTGTTGGCAACGAGCGCGAACAGCGGGGTTGCGGCTTTGACCTGATCGCCCTTCTGCAGGCGGACGTTGACGGTGGTGCCGGAAAGCGGCGCGCGGATGATGGTGCGGGAAAGATCGAGGGCGGCCCGCTCTCGCTCGGCCTGCTTCTCGCGCACCAGCGGATGCTGGTCGACCGGCCGCTCGGGCTGGCCGCCGAGCTGGGCGGCCACACGGGCGACCTTCTTGTGCATCACACCCACGCGGTCGGCGGCAGCGATGGCATTGCTCTCCACCTCCTCCAGCTTGCTGGAGGCGACGATGCCCCGGGTGGCGAGCGTCTTCTGGCGAGCGAGCTGGGCATCCCAATAGGCAACCTTGCTTTCGGCCTCCTGCAACTCGCTCTTGGCCTCGATCCAAGTAGCGATCAGCGTGCGCACCTGACCCCGGGTGGCGTCGAGCTCGGCGTCGGCCTTGGCGAGGGCAACCTTGAACGGTTCGGGATCGATGGTGATGAGCAGGTCGCCGGTGTCAATCTCGGCGTGGTCGCGCACGTGCACGTCGAGCACGCGGCCGGCGACCTCGGCGGAGACCTGCGCGATGTCTGCCTTGACGTAGGCGTTCTCGGTGGCGACGTAGCGGCCGCCCCACAGCCAGAACAGGAACACGCCGAGCAGGACCGCGGCCGGCACGACGCCGATCAGCACAGGCCTGAGGTAGGGATGCTTGCTCAGCCCGGTCACATCACCCGCGCCTCGGCCTTGGGTTTCCTCCGCTCGCCGTCCGGCTCACCCGGATCGTTCTCGCTCAGTGCCTGTAGACGCAGTTTCACGCGGGTCATCAGCGCGGTGAGCGTCTTGCGCTCCTCGCGGCTGAGGCCATCCATCGCCGCATCCACGGTGGCTTCCGCCACCGGCCAGATCGCCTTGTGGATGCGCTCGCCTTTGGAGGTGAGGTGCAGGCGGTTGATGCGGCGGTCCTTGGGGTCGGCGCGGCGCTCGAGCCAGCCCTTGGCCTGCATGCGGTCGATGAGGCGGCCGGCCGGGGCTTTCTCGATTTCCAGCAGGTCGGCAACCTCCGACTGGCTGAGGCCGGGACGCCGGTGCACGCGGGCGATCACCATCCACTGCGCGCGCGTCAGGCCATAGCGGCGCACGCGCCGGTCGAACACCGTGCGGATCAGCCGGCTGACGTCTGTAATGGTGTAGCCGATGTAATGCTCGTCATCCGGCGACATACCTGAGAATCCCGTCCTAGCGCCAGATAGTGACCTAGGTTACTATATCCCCGGCTACGGTTGTCAATACGATTGTCTGGGGCCGGACCGATGGCGGTCGCGACGGCGGGGGCGGACTACGACGCCCCTGTTCACAACCTGACGATGCTGCAGCGCGCGCTGCTGGTCGTGGTGCTGATGCTGAGCACAACGATCTATTCCGCGTCCGTGCTGATTTCCTCTGCGCTTCTTCCGCAGTTGCAGGGTGCGCTGTCGGCCACGCAGGACGAGGTGTCCTGGGTGATGACCTTCAACATCGTGGCGACCGCAGTGGCGACGCCGGCGGCGGGCTGGCTCGCAGACCGCTTCGGACAGCGATCGACCATGACCTGGTGCGCGGGCGTGTTCGCCATCTCCACTTTCATGTGCGGGGCGTCGAACACGCTGGAAGAGCTGATCTTCTGGCGCATCGTGCAGGGCGCGGCCGGCGCGCCGCTGGTACCGCTCGGGCAAACCATTCTGCTCGACAGCTTTCCGCGCAGCCAGCACGGCACGATCCTCTCCGTCTACGGCATGGGCAACATGATCGGCCCCTCACTCGGCCCGATGCTCGCGGGGCAGATTGCGGAGTCGCTCGGCTGGCGCTGGGGCTTCTGGATGGTGGTACCGCTGGCGATCGCCTCGTTCGTCGGTAACTGGGCGGTGCTGCCAAAGGACAACAAGGTACAGGGTGCCAAGCTCGATTGGCTCGGGTTCCTCAGCCTATCGGCGGGCATTGCGGCGGCGCAGCTCGTCTTCTCGCGCGGGCAGCGGCTCGACTGGTTCGACAGCTACGAGATCATCATCGCCACTTTGGTAGCGGGGCTCGCGCTCTACATCTTCTGTGTCCACAGCCTGACGAGCGAGCGGCCGTTCGTGCGGCTCAAGCTGCTGACGGACCGCAACTACAGCCTCGGGCTGATCCTGGTAATGCTGTTCGGGATGCTCAACTTCGCCACCGTCGTGCTGCTGCCGCCGCTGCTGCAGCAGCACGCGGGATATCCGGATTCGGCGATCGGCGACATGGTGGGCTTCCGCGGCATCGGCTCGGGGATCGGCTTTTTGCTGGCGATGCCGATGGCGCGGCTTGATCCGCGTGTCAGTCTCGGCATCGGCGCGTGCCTGCAGGCCTTCACGGGGCTGTGGATGATGGGTTTCGACCTAAACGTCGACAAGCAGACGATCATCATCAGCAACGTTATCCAGGGCATTTCCATCGGCGTGTCCTGGGTGCCGCTGACGGTGATCACGTTCTGGACGCTCAATCCGCAGTATCGCGCCGAGGCGATGTCGATGTTCCACCTGCTGCGCAATTTCGGCTCGAGCCTGTTCATCTCGATCGCGGTGGCCGAGATCGTGCGCACGCAAACGGTGAACTATGCGCGCATGACCGAGCACATCACGGTTTACAACCGGGTGCTCGACCTGCCGTGGGCGATGGGCGGCTGGACGGTGGACACGGCGCCGGGGCTGGCGAAGCTGTCGAACGAGATCAACAGGCAAGCGGCGCTGATCGGCTATGAGAACGCGTGGGTGCTCTACACCATCGTCGCGCTGTCGTTCCTGCCGCTGTGCCTGCTGGTGCGGCTGCCGAAGGCCGCGACCGGAGTGCGCGCGAAGCCGTGACAACGCTTGTCATCCGGCCGGGCACAGCGAGAGCCGGGACCCAAAGCTACAATCTCTGTGAGGTATTCTCGGCCCCCGGGTCCCGGATATTCGCCCGCGGCGAATTCCGGGATGACAGAGATGCTGGCGGCAAGCGAACGCGGCGCCGACTGGTTTCGTGATTGATCGACCGCCCGGTTGTCATCTCGGGGCTTATCCCCGGGATTCATCCCTCAGCTTGCTCTGACACCAATTGCCGCTGGATCCCGGCAACAAGTGCCGGGATGACGTTGAGGGTCAGCTTCAACCAGGCATGTCAGCGGCGCGAGCCGGTGAGCATTTTGGCGATGGCGCGGCCGATGCTGTAAGCAAGCGAGCGCAGCACCGACTTGACGGCGGCCTCGCCGACACCCTCGCGCTGGTAGGTGCGCTTGCGCTTGTCCGCCGGCGCGGGAGCCGGCGGCTGCGGGAGGGGTGCGCGAGGTCTGTTGCCGGTGGCCATGGGTTCAACCTATCAGCGGCGACGCCCGCCGAAAATGGCCCCGGCAATGGCGCGGCCGACGTTGCTGGCGATGGAGCGCACGATCGACTTGGTGAAGGCCTCGCCGTAACCCTGGCGCCGGCCGGTGCCGCCGCCACCCATCAGGATGTTTCCCCAGCTGTTCTGGTCGGCTTCCGCCTGTGCGGCATCCGCGGCATCCTTGGCGGCAGCTTCCTGTGCCTTCTTCTGAAGGCGCTCGTAGGCCGACTCACGGTCCATCGTCTCTTCGTACTTGCCATGCAGAGGGCTCGCCTCGACGGTCGCCTTGCGCTCCTGCGGCGAGACCGGGCCGAGGCGGCCGGACGGCGGACGGATCAGCGTGCGCTGGACCATGGACGGGGCACCGCTCTGATCGAGGACCGAGACCAGCGCTTCGCCGACCTTCAGCTCCTGGATGACGCGCTCGATGTCGATCTCCGGATTGGGCCGGAAGGTCTCGGCGGCAGCGCGGATGCCGCGCTGCTCGATGGGCGTGAAGGCGCGCAGCGCATGCTGCACGCGGTTGCCGAGCTGGGCCGAGACGTTGTTGGGGACGTCGCGCGGATTCTGCGTCACGTAGTAGACGCCGACACCCTTAGAACGGATGAGACGCGTGACGCGCTCGACCTGATCGAGCAGGGCCTTGGGCGCCTCGTTGAACAGCAGATGCGCCTCGTCGAAGAAGAAGACGAGCTTGGGCTTCTCCGGATCGCCGACCTCGGGCAGCTTGTCGAACAGCTGCGCCAGCATCCACAGAAGGAACGTCGCGTAGAGACGCGGCGTCTTCATGAGGTTGTCGGCAGCGAGGATGTTGATGACGCCGCGGCCGTCGGGCGCGGTGCGGATGAAGTCCTTGATGTCGAGCGCGGGCTCGCCGAAGAAGTTGTCCGCGCCCTGCTCCTCTAGCACCAGCAGGCGCCGCTGGATGGCGCCGACCGAGACGGTGGAGACGTTGCCGTACTGGGTAATCAGGGCCTTGCCGCGCTGGCCGATGTCGTTGGCCATGGCGCGCAGGTCCTTGAGGTCGAGCAGCGGCAGGTTCTCGTCGGACGCCACCCGGAACAGGATGTTGAGCACCCCCTCCTGCGTCTCATTGAGCTCCAGCAGGCGCGAGAGCAGCAACGGCCCCATGTCCTGCACGGTGGCGCGGATGGGATGGCCCTGTTGGCCGAACAGGTCCCAGAACACTGTTGGAAACGAGTCGTTGCTCCAATCGTCGAGGCCGATCTCCTTTGCCCGCTTGGCAAGGCCCTCTTTCGGCTCGCCCTTGGCGGAAATGCCCGAAAGGTCGCCCTTGATGTCGGAGGCAAACACCGGCACGCCGGCGGCAGAGAAGCCCTCGGCCATCACCTGCAGGGTGACGGTCTTGCCGGTGCCGGTTGCGCCGGTGACGAGGCCATGGCGGTTCGCAAGCTTCAGGAGCAGGCTTTCGGGACCAGCCTTGCTCTTGCCGAGGAAGATTTTGCCCTCTTGCAAAAGGGCCGCGCTCTGGCTCATGGCTTTCTCCTGGAACCCAAGGCTGCGACTCAAGCCGCTGACGTACCGGCCTGTTTACATGGCCTATGTGGCTTGGCAATGCAGCGTTGCATGGGCATCGTGGGATAACGCGGCACGGCATGGCGCGGTGTCCGCAAATCGGCGGTTGCGCGCTAAGGTGGCAACCGCAGGCTAAGGCGTTGGAGGCGTTGCAATGGCGGAGACGGAAGCCCTGCTGGCTGGGGACTTTGACCCGCCGACGCGCGACGCATGGATGACGCTTGTTCAAAAGGTGCTCAAGGGCGCCGATTTCGACAAGCGGCTGGTGTCGCGGACCGCCGACGGGCTTGCCATCCAGCCGCTCTACACGCGGTCGGACGAGGTGCCGGGTGCGTCCGCGGTCGGCCGCGCGCACTGGTTTCCGGGTGGCTGGGACGTGCGCACGCTGCATACCGACCCCAATCCCAAGGCGGCGAATGCAGCGATTCTGGACGACCTGATGAAGGGCGCCACCTCGCTGCTGCTGCAGATCACGGCGCCGGGGCAGTTCGGGCTGTCCTATGGAGCGGAGGGGCTGGGCGAGGCGCTGAAGGGTGTGTTCCTCAACGCCTGCACGATCGCGCTCAACGCGCGCGAGAACACGCTCGATGCGGCAGGCAGCCTGCTCGAGATCTGGCGCGCGGCCAACATCAACGAGAACGATCGCCGCGGCGCCTTCAACTACGACCCGCTGGGCGTGCTGGCGCAGACCGGGACCAGCTATTACCCGCCGGGCAAATCGTGCGAGATCGCGGCCAAGCTGGCGAGCGACTCGCGGACCATGTCGCACGTGACATCGCTGCTTGCGGACGGACGCCCCTATCATGAGGCCGGCGCCAGCGAAGGCCAGGAGCTGGCGGCGATGCTGGCGACGCTGGTGGCCTATTTGCGCGCGTGCGAAGCAGGCGGCTTGCGGCCGCGCATGGCACTGGGACAGATCGCCATCGGGCTTGCCGCAGATGACGACCTGTTCCTGACGATTGCCAAGCTGCGGGCGGCGCGCAAGGTGGTGGCGCGCGTGGCGGAGGCCTCGGGCGCGGGCAGCGTCGCGGAAAAGATGCAGTTCGCCGTCACCACGTCGGAACGCATGATGGCGCAGCGCGACCCGTGGGTGAACATGCTGCGCACCACCATAGCCTGCGCGGGCGCAGCCTTCGGCGGGGCGGAGACGATCACGGTGCTGCCCTACACCTGGGCGCTCGGCATGCCCGACGCATTCGCGCGGCGCATCGCGCGCAACACGCACCTGGTGCTGCAGGAGGAAAGCTCGGCGGCGCGTGTCATCGATCCGGCACACGGCTCCTGGTACATCGAGAAGCTAACGGCCGACCTTGCCGCCAAGGCGTGGGCGATCTTTCAGGAGATCGAGGCCAAGGGCGGCATGGCGAAGGTGCTTGAGAGCGGGTTCATCCAGGGCGAGGTCGCGCGCGTGGCTGAGGCGCGCGGCAACGACATCGCCCACGGGCGCAAGGAGCTGACGGGCGTATCGGCGTTCCCGCTGCTCGGCGACGACGGCGTGAAGTTTGCGCCTTGTCCGCCGGCCGACCCAATCGTGAAGGGCGGCGCTGCGGTGGCGCCAATGGCGAAACTCCGGTTCGCGGCGCCGTTCGAGGCCTTGCGCGATGCCTCCGATGCGTTCCAGAAGCGGACCGGCAGGCGGCCGCAGGTGTTCCTTGCCTGCCTCGGCGATCTCGCCGTGCACGGCGCGCGCGCAACCTGGATCCGCAATTTTCTCGCGGCGGGCGGCATCGAGGTCGTCACCAGTGCGCCGCTGCACAACTCGGCTGACGCCGGCAAGGCGTTTGCGGACAGCGGCGCGACGATCGCGTGCCTGTGCTCGGCAGACAAGATTTACGCCGAGCTGGGCGAAGCCGCCGCGGGTGCGTTGAAGCAGGCGGGTGCGAAGGAGGTTTTACTCGCGGGCCGGCCGAAGGATCAGGAGGCCGCTCTGAAGTCCGCCGGCGTGGACGCGTTCGTGTTCGCCGGCGGCGATGCCATCGGCACGCTCAAGCATCTGCACAACGCGCTAGGGGTCTGAGCCCCACGCACGCCCGGAGCCTTGCATCATGCAAGTGAGGCCCGCAACACCCGCCGTCATCGATCCTCCCACTTTGGCGGAGGCCCTCAAGGTGTGGGCGCGTATCGGCGCGCTGTCGTTCGGGGGGCCGGCGGGGCAGATCGCGCTGATGCATCGCGAGCTCGTGGAAGAGAGGAAGTGGATCGACGAGCCGCGCTTTCTGAACGCCCTCAACTTTTGCATGCTGCTGCCGGGACCCGAGGCGACACAGCTCGCGACTTATGTTGGCTGGCGGTTACACGGTGTTGCCGGTGGATTGGCCGCAGGACTGCTGTTCGTTTTGCCGGGTGCCGCTGTCGTCCTGCTGCTGTCGATGCTCTATGCCGCATTCGGCAAATTGCCGGTTATCGAGGCCATTTTCGTAGGTGTGAAAGCAGCGGTGCTCGCCATTGTCGTGGAGGCGTTGCTGCGCATTGCCAAGCGATCTCTGACAGATAGCAGCGGCTGGATGGTTGCGGGAATAGCGTTTGCCGCCATCTACCTCGCAGCCGTTCCCTTCCCGGTCATCGTGATCGGTGCAGCACTGTACGGATTTCTGCGCAGCAACAGCGCGCCGGCGGTGATGGATAGCAGCAGCGTTCGCTCCGTTTCGACGAAGGACACCCTGCAGACGGTTGCGCTGTGGACTGCAGTGTGGGTGGTGCCGTTGCTCGCCGTCGCGCTGTTGTTTGGTAAAGATCACGTCCTGAGCCAGCTCGCCTGGTTCTTCTCGAAGCTCGCGCTGGTGACGTTCGGCGGGGCGTACGCGGTGCTGGCCTACATGGCCCAGGACGTGGTCCAGTCCTATGGCTGGCTCACGGCAGGAGAGATGCTGGACGGCCTGGGGCTCGCGGAAACGACGCCTGGGCCGCTGATCCTGGTCACGGAGTTCGTGGGCTTTCTTGCCGCGCACCGGCACGGGGGCGGCAATCCCTGGGTCATGGGCGTGCTCGGCGCCCTCGTGACGCTATGGGCCACGTTCGCACCGTGCTTCCTGTGGATTTTCGCGGGCGCGCCCTACATCGAGCGCCTCAACGCGGAGCCGCGCCTCAAGGCGGCGCTGGCGGCGGTGACGGCGGCTGTGGTGGGGGTAATTCTGAACCTTACGGTGTGGTTCGCCCTCCATGTGCTTTTTGCCACCGTGGAGGAACGCCACGCGGGACCCCTGCGCCTGTTCGTACCGGACTTTGCCTCGGTGGCATGGCCGGCCGTGCTGCTGTCGGCGCTGGCGGTGGTGCTGCTGTTCGTCCTGCACCGAGGGATTGCGATGACGCTTGCGATCTGCGGGGCCGCGGCGCTGGGCCTGCACCTGTTCGCGTGAGCGCTACAGCCAGCCCTTGCGCTTGAAGTAGATCCACGGCAGCACGGCCGAAAGCACCATGAACCCGAGCGCCATCGGGTAGCCCCAGGTCCAATCAAGCTCGGGCATGTGCTTGAAATTCATGCCGTAGATGGTGCCAACCAGCGTCGGCGGCATGAGCGCGACGGCGAGCACGGAGAAGGTCTTGATGATGGTGTTCTGCTCGTTGTTGATCATGCCCAGCGTGGCATCGAGCAGGAACGTGATCTTGGAGGAGAGATAGCCGATGTGATCGGCGAGCGAGCGCACGTCGCGGGTCGCGGTCTTGACGCGCGCCCTGAGCTGCTTGTCGTCGCCGCGCTCGGTCAGCACATGGCCGAGGTAAGTGAGCAGGCGATCGAGCGTCAGCAAGCATTCCCGCGAGCGCGAGGTCAGCTCGCCTTCGCGGCCGATGGCCTTGATGTTGACGTCGAAGCGCAGCGTGCGCGTGCGCTCGCCGCCCTTGCCGCGGAAGATCGTTTGCGACAGCTTGTCGACCTCGCCCGTGACGCGCTCCACGCGATCCGCCTCGCGGTCGATGATAGCTTCCAGCAGGCCGACGAGCACAGCCGTGCCCGTCATGCACGCTGTGTCCTTCTTCTGCGCGCGTTGCACAAAGAGCTGGAAGGCGCGCGGCTCGGCGTAGCGCACGGTGACGAGGCGCTGGCCGGCCAGAATGAAGGTGACGGGCGTCGAGATCGGCGGCTCGTTCGGCACAAGGCTCTGGTGCAGCACGACGGCCGTCATGTAGTGCCCGCCGCCCTCGTGGTAGAGACGGCTCGAGGCTTCGATCTCGTCCATCTCCTCGCGCGTGGGAACGGCGATCCCGAGCGCGGTCTCAACCAGGACATCCTCTTCCTTGGTGGGATTGAGGAGGTCGACCCAGACGGTCTTCTCGCCTATCGGCTCGCTGCGCCTGGTGAGCGCGCTATCGGCCGCGTCGTAGAGGGTGAGCATGGCTGGCTTCCGACCGTTGCCGCGCCGTATTGCCCCAACTCATCGCCACTAGGCAAGCCGCCTCGATGCACAAGCAGCGTCAGGTTTCCGCCGTCGGATAGGCCGGCCCCCTGCCGCGATAGCGGAACCACAACAAAACTGCGAGCCCCATGATGGACAGCACGACCAGCCCGATGAGAACCGAGGTCTCGGCGCCGATGCCGAACAGGCGCCCGACCGTGTCGTTGAGTTGCTCGTAGCGCAGCACGGCGACAGCCGCGACCACGACACCAGAGATCTGGCCGACCATCTCGCCCTGCTTGCCCAGGCGCCGGAGGAAATAGAACAGCAGCAGCAGGGCCCAGGGCGCCAGCACCAGGCTGAGCCGGAACTGGGGTCCATCGCCCATGCGGCCGAACAGGACGTTGGTGGTCTGCTGATAGCCGTAGTCCATCGCCGGCCAGAACAACATGGCGGCGGCGCCGATGATGATGCCGCGCTCCAGGCGCGGAACGAGCTCGCGGTAGTGCTGGTCGATGCGGTCGCGCCAGATCGCGAGCAAGATGGCGATGGCAACCACAACCAGTACGAAGAATATCTTCAGCGGCATGAAGAACACGTCATACAGCGCCGACATTGAGCGCCCCGCGGCACTTTGGTAGAGGTTCGTCACGGTCTCGCCGAAACGCGCCTGGACGGCGCAGCATTCCGCGCCCTTTAGCTGCGCCCGGGCCGGAAAGCAGTAGCGAACCTTCGCCATGTCCTCGGGCGGCTCGAGATAGCGGTCGACGGCGCAGCTGCGCGCAAACTTGGACAAACCGACGCGCTTGTGTGCCTCAGTGCGCAGTTCCTGCAGCGACTGCAGGATCGGGCCGCGCCCGCCTGCCGGATCACCGCGGTCACTTGCAAGCGCGCGCGGCGACAATTCCCAGATTCCGCGCGGCGGCTGGTCCAGCCAGATCGTCACGCCGATCGACAAGGCCGCTACGACAAGGGCGCCGAACAGAAACCGGACTTTCCCCCAGCGCACATGGTTCCAATAGAAGTGCGTGAAGACGACGGCCGGCAGGTAGAACGCAAACAGCGCCAGCACGCCGAGCACGGGAAAAAAGAAGAACAGGTGGGCGTGTGCGACGAGGATCGTCTGCCAGTCCGTATCCTGGAACTCGTAGAGCAGGATGCCGGTCGAGGCGAAGAAGGACGCACCCAGAATCAGGAATGCGATCGTGACGAAGATGCGGGCACCGACCATGGTTCCCCCGACGCTGGTCTACTGTCGCCATGCAATATCCGCGCGGGGAGGGGGCTGGCTAGTCGCAGCCCGCAGTTCTGGCCGCAGGTGGTGCCCAAAAGCAAAGGGGCCGCCCGAAGGCGGCCCCCGTGAGATCGGCAGGCACTTGGCCGGAAGGGGACTGTGGGCGAACCCGCGTCACGCACGATCCGGCTCGATCAGCCTCTGGAGGAGGTTGCTCCAACAAAAGCGTGATCGAGCAGCACCATAGCCTGCGTCAAGATCCCACTAGTCATTGGATCACCTCCTTCCACTTGTTGCGATTCCCAGGAAACATAGCACGAACAGGCGATTGGCGGAAGAGGCGCGTTGCCGCCCCGCAGCGCCTGCCGGCGAGTTGTAAAGCCTAGTTGCGGGTCTGACCGGAACTCATGCCGTCGAGATCGATCTTGAGCTCGGAGGCATCCTGCGGACGGCGGCAGCGGCCGTCGAACTCCGCGCCCTGCTCTATCGCCAGCGACATGTGATGAATGTCGCCCTCGACACGGGCCGAAGCCTGCAGCGCGACGGTCATGCCGCGGATGACGCCGGAAATCTTGCCGCGCACGATGACGCGTTCGGCGGCGACGGTGCCCGTCACCTTGCCCTGCTCGCCGATGATCACTTCGCTGCCGGCCACGTCGCCTTCGACCTCGCCATCCACCTGCAGCGTGCCCTGGCTGATGATCTTGAGACCCTGGCCGATGATCTTGAGGTCGTTGCTGATGACCGACTTCTGTCCGCTGTCGCCGCCGCGGCGCGGCTGCTGCATGTTGAGTGCGGTTGGAGTTGAAGCCGGCTTCAGTGCCTCGAGCGGTTTCGGCTCGGCATTAGAGCTACGCGTAAACATTAGGCCCCCGGGGTCGGTCTGGCGGTTGAAAGAACGTGCAATCGCACCATCTGGTCGTGTTGGAATTATGTCAGGGACCGGTGGAAAGGCAACCCGGCCAAACCCGCCGAAAAGCGATAATTTGCCGGGCCTTGAGGCGCCTTCTGGCTACGGTGTATTGGCAAGCGGGATGGCCGTCGAGGGCCGGACACCCCGCGAAATACAGGAGATGACCGCGAGATGACGCTGCCGAAGACCTGGATAGACGATGTCCTGACCTTCTGGTTCAGGGAGACCAAGCGCGAGCAGTGGTTCGAGAAAAACGACGCGTTCGATGCGGAGCTACGCCGCCGCTTCCTGAAGCTGCATGAGGCGGTCGCTGCAGAACCGATCGAGGCGCTCGCGGTCGATGCCCCAACAGCGATGGCGGCGATCATCGTGCTCGACCAGATGTCTCGCAACATGTTCCGCGGAAGCCCGCGCGCGTTCGCCCAGGACAGCAAGGCGTTGGCCATCGCCGAGGCGACGGTTGCACGCGGCCTGGATCAGCGCATGACCAAGGACGAGCGCACCTTCTGCTATCTCCCCTTCGAGCATGCCGAGCATCCCGAGGCGCAGGCGAAGTGCGTGGCGCTGATGGCGGCGCTCGACGATCCCGACTTGGTCAAATGGGCCGAAGCGCACAAGGTGATCATCGATCGCTTCGGCCGCTTCCCCCATCGCAACGGCGTGCTCGGCCGCGACAGCACGACCGAGGAAGTCGAATTCCTCAAGCAGCCGGGCAGCTCGTTCTAGCTTGTCATCCCGGCACTTGTTGCCGGGATCCAGCGTGCAACTCGGGTGGGAGCAAGCAGATCGATGGATCCCGGGGACAAGCCCCGGGATGACCACTCAGGACTGAGCAACGGCTGACCAAGGCGGCATCGCCAACATTAAAGCGATGGCCCGCCCTCGAAGCCGAAGCGTCGCTTGATGCGCAGGAACAGCTCGTCGCGTACGCTGCGGTAGGCCTGCAGGATCTGCTCGCGGCTACCCTGGCCCACCATCATGGTGGCGTCGAACGTCGGCCAGTACTCCACGTCGACGGCCATGGTGCGCGTCAGCTCCATGGCCTGGTGATGAGCTTCGGGCGACAGGGTGATGATGAGATCGAAGGTGGTGTCGTTGAGCTCGCGCAGCGTGTGCGGCTTGTGGGCCGTGATGTCGATGCCGATCTCGTCCATCACCGCCGCAGCGAACCCATCGGCACCGCCGGCGCGCACGCCGGCCGATTCGACATAGACGCGTTTGCCGGCGAGGTGGCGCAGGATCGCAGCCGCCATCGGCGAACGCACGGAATTCATGGAGCAGGCAAACAGCACGGCGGCCGGCAGCTCTTTGCCCCCCACCCCCGCCACGCTTCAACCTTTCCAGTGCAGGGCGCAGATCAGCGTGAACAGCCGCCGGGCGGTGTCGCCGTCGACGTTGATCTTGCCCTTCAGACGCTCGGTGAGCACTTGGCTGCCCTCGTTGTGCAGGCCGCGGCGGCCCATGTCGATCGCCTGGATGCGCGAGGGCGGCGCGGCGCGGATCGCCTGGTAGTAGCTCTCGCAGACGATGAAGTAGTCCTTCATGATCCGCCGCAGCGGCGTCAGCGAAAGGACCACCGTGAACTCCTCGTCGCCCGCATCCTGGCGCACCGCGAACACGAGCCGATCCTCGACGATCGCCAGGTTCAGTACGTAAGGGCCGTCGTCGCGGCCCTCCAGCTCGAATTTGTTGCTCTCCAGGATGTCGAAGATCGCGACCTCGCGCTCCTGCTCGATGTTGGCGTTGCCGCGCCCGATCGAGGACTCGTCGAGATTGATCGCAACGAGCCGCGACTTTGAGTGGGGATCGACCGGGGGCTCGAACATCGCGGATGCTCAAGTGTCCTTGGGCTTGCGCAGGCGTATCTCGACCGAACGCCTGTGCGCGTCGAGCCCTTCGGCCTCCGCCAGCGTCATGGCCGCCGGGCCGAGAGCGGCCAGCGCGCGCGGATCGAGCTTCAGCAGCGAGGTGCGTTTCATGAAGTCCAGCACGCCGAGACCCGAGGAGAACCGTGCGCTGCGCGCCGTCGGCAGCACGTGGTTGGAGCCGGCCACATAGTCGCCGATCACCTCCGGCGTGTGCTTGCCGAGGAAGATGGCCCCCGCATTGCGGATGCGGGCGGCCAAAGCCTCCGGGTCGCTGGTTGCAATCTCGACGTGCTCGGCCGCCAGCCTGTCTGCCAGGGCCGGTGCCTCATCGAGCGAGCGCAACAGGATGACAGCGCCGAAAGTCGCCCAGCTTTCCGACGCGATGGCACGCTTGGGCAGCGCCTCGAGCTGCCGCGTCACGGCAGCCGAAACCGCCGCGGCCAGCGCCGCATCGTCCGTCATCAGGATACTCTGCGCGGCGGTGTCGTGCTCGGCCTGGGCCAGCAGGTCGGCCGCCAGCCACTCGGGGTCGTTGTCCTTGTCCGCGATCACCAGCACCTCGGACGGCCCGGCGATGGAGTCGATGCCAACCACGCCGTACACGCGCCGCTTGGCCGCCGCCACGTAGGCGTTGCCAGGTCCGATGATCTTGGCGACGGGCGGGATCGTTTCCGTGCCGTAGGCCAGCGCCGCCACAGCCTGCGCTCCGCCGACGCGATAGATCTCCGTGACACCGCCGAGATGCGCCGCCGCCAGCACCAGCGGATTGATCGCCCCACCCGGCGTCGGCACCGTAACGGCGACGCGCGGCACACCTGCCACCTTGGCCGGCACCACATTCATCAGCATGGAGCTTGGATAGCTGGCAAGCCCACCCGGCACGTAGAGGCCGACCGACTCCAGCGCCGTCCAGCGCGAGCCGAGCTCGACGCCGGCAGCATCGGTGTAGTGATCGTCACGGGGAAGCTGGCGCCTGTGGTGGCTCTCGATGCGGTCGCGCGCCAGCGTCAGGGCTGCGAGCACACCCTTGTCGCACGCGGCAAGCGCTGCCGCGATCTCCCCCTCGCCGATACGGATGCCGGTCTTGGCAAGATCGACGCGGTCGAACTTCTCCGTCAGAGCGATGAGCGCGCGATCGCCGTCGCGGCGCACGGCTGCGATGATCTCCGCAACGACGGCATCGACCTCAGGCGAGGACTCGCGCTTGCTGGCGAGAAAAGCGCTGAAGTCGGCCTCGAAGCTGGGGTCTGCAGTTCTGAGCGTAACGGGCATGGTGCGCCGGGCGCGCCTCGCTGGTCAGGGCTTCGCCGGATCGTCGGGATGCTGGGGCTTCGATTTCGCCTGCCAGGCGGGGCCCAGGTCTTGCATCTCCGCCTCGATGCACTCCACGCGCAGGCGGATGGCGCCGTTGTCCGCAAACACCAGCGTGACGTCGCCCTCAGGGGCCTCGCGCGCTTCGAAGCCGACGGCGAGCAGGTTCAACACCTTGCCCGTATTCTTGAGGTCGATGCCCGAGAGCTGCGCCGCCAGCACGCGCTCGAAGCGCAGGGCGGCGCGCCGGCGGGCAAAGTTCTGCCGGCCGTCCTTGACGGCATCAGCCCAATCGAACCGGTTGAGAAGGGCAGCGAACCGCTTCTCGCGCGGCAGGTAGGCCAAGTCGCCAACCTTCACCACCGCATCCTGCAGATGCGCGGAGATCACGGACAGGTCGTCCGCATCCAAGGCCAGCAACTTGAGATCAGCCATCGTCAATTCATCCTCGGCCGGCGGCAAGCCCGCACCCGCGCCGGACGGTGATAGCGAAGGGGGGCCCGCTTGATAAGGGGAAACACCCTCGAGCCCTAAGTTTCTGCCTATCCAGCGACAATGCGCTCGATCTGGGCGCCGCAGCCGGACAGTTTCTGCTCCAGCCGCTCAAACCCGCGATCCAGATGATAAACACGGTTGATGGTGGTCTGGCCCTCCGCCATCAGCCCGGCAATCACCAGTGAGACGGACGCGCGCAGGTCGGTGGCCATCACCTGGGCCCCCCGCAGCGCCTTCACGCCCTTGATGGTGGCCGTGTCGCCGTGGAGCTGGATGTCGGCGCCCAGCCGCGCCAGCTCCTGCACATGCATGAAGCGGTTCTCGAAGATGGTCTCACGGATGACGCTGGTGCCGTTGGCCTTGGTCATCAGGGCCATGAGTTGCGCCTGCAGGTCGGTCGGGAAGCCCGGGAACGGACGCGTCTCGATCCGGATCGGCTCCAGCGCGCGCCCGTCACGCTTCACGCGGATGCCCTTGTCGGTGTCGGTGATGGCCGCGCCCGTCTGCTCCAGCGCCTCGAACGCGGCCTCGAGCAGCGTGCGGCGCGCGCCCTGCAGCTCGACGTCGCCGCCCGCTGCTGCGGCGGCGAACGCATAGGTGCCGGTCTCGATGCGATCAGGCAGCACGGTGTGCACGGTGCCTTCCAGCCGGCTGACACCATCGATGCGCAGCGTGCTGGTGCCGATCCCATCGATGCGCGCACCCATCTTCACCAGGCACTCGGCAACATCGCCGATCTCGGGCTCGCGCGCGGCGTTCTCCAGCACGGTCTCGCCCTTCGCCAGCGACGCCGCCATCAGCGCCGTGTGCGTGGCGCCCACGGACACCTTCGGAAACTCGACGCGTGCACCCCTGAGGCCATTTGGCGCCCGCGCGACGACGTAGCCGCCGTCGATATCGATCTCGGCGCCCAGCTCCTTCAGCGCCATCAGGTGCAGGTCCACGGGGCGCGTGCCGATCGCACAGCCGCCCGGCATGGAGACACGCGCTTGCCCGCAGCGCGCGACCAGCGGCCCCAGCACCCAGAAACTTGCGCGCATGCGACTGACAAGCTCGTACGGCGCCGTCGTATCGACAATGTCGCGCGCAGTGAGATGGAACGTCTCGCCCATGTGCGGCGAGGGCTCGGCGCGCTTGCCGTCGATGGTGAAATCCAGGCCGTGGTTGCGCAGGATACGAGCCAGCAGATTGACGTCGGCCAAGTTGGGCACGTTCTTCAGCGTGAGCCGGTCCGGCGTAAGGAGGCTCGCGATCATTAGCGGCAGGGCGGCGTTCTTCGCGCCGGAGATCTGAATGACGCCGTTGAGCGCGCGGCCGCCGGCGATGCTGATGCGATCCATATGTGCCCCTGCTTAAGCCTGTGCGGCCAACGCGATGCACGGCAATGCTACGGACAACGGCTCCGGATGGCCTGTCAGCGGTCCTGTTCGGCTCCCTCGGCCGTTTCCGGTGCATCGGCCCGGCTGCGCGCCTGGTCCTTGCGCCGTCTGAGATTTGCACGCAGCGCCGCCGCCCGGCGCGCCTCGCGCTGTTCCGCTGCCAACGATTTCCCGGATTTCTTGTCCTGTGTCATAGCCTTGCCGACGCGCGGCCGGTGAAGTGTGCGGACATTACGTGCGTCGGCCTGGGCGCACAAGGCTGCGTTGGATAGCCCCGCCGGCACGGCTTGCCGCGATCCCCCCGCTATGGCATATCCGCCGCATTCGGTGCCTATGCCTGCCCTGCGTGCAGGCTATGCCGGTCAGCTGCCGTAGCTCAGTGGTAGAGCACTCCCTTGGTAAGGGAGAGGTCGAGAGTTCAATCCCCTCCGGCAGCACCATTTCCTTCTGCAAGACCCGGCCTGCACATCACTACGCGTCGGCTGCGTAGCGGGGGAGGTGCCTGCGCAGTGTGCCGAGGAGGGTATCGCGCACCGGGTCGCGCGAGCCGCGCACCCAGGCGGCCGCCAGGGGCAGAATGCCCTGCCCGCGCGCGCCCGTCAGCTCGACATAGCGCACTCCCGGAATCGCAAGGCGCGAAGCCCAACGCGGCACGATGGCGAGCCCGATGTTGGCGGCCACCAGGCTGACGATGGTCTGCTTTTCCTCGGCAACCTGCCCGATCGTTGGCGGCAGGCCGGCGGCCCCGAACAGCTTGATGGTAAGGTCATGGCTGTGCGGCCGCGAACGCCGGTCCGGCACGATCAGCGGCTGGCCGACCAGGGACCTAATCGACAGCGCCTTGCGGCGACCGAGCGGATGCGCGGCCGGCACGGCAACGACAGCGCTTTCGTGGAAAAGGTCGTAAAACACGATCCGCTTGTCGCGCCGCTCCGGCGGGCGGACGAAGGCGACATCGATGGCACCCGACATCAGCTTCGGCAGCAGCCGTATGGTTTTGTCTTCACGCAAGCGCACGGCGACCTCGGGACTGCCGGCGCGAAAGTCCTGCAGCAACATCGGCACCAGCCCGGCAGCCGCAGTATCGATTGCGCCGACCCTGAGGATCTGCGCGCTGCTGCGCCCCGTCTGTCGGAAGCGCCTGGCCAGATCGTCGGCCTTGGCGATGAGGGCGGTGGCGTCACCCAGAATGGCGGCACCGTCCTGGGAGAGGGAAACGCTACGGGTAGTGCGGTGGAACAACCGCGTGCCGAGCGCCTCCTCCAACAGGCGGATGCTGCGGCCGAGCGCGGCGGGCAACATGTCGACGCGGCGCGCTGCCCTGCCGAAGTGCAGCTCCTCGGCTACCGCCACGAAGCATTTCAGGTGGTTGAGGTCCACGGCCGGTCCCGCTCCGCAGCAAACGCATTATATCGAATAATTATATACTCCAGCGCCGATTGTCGAACGACCCGCCTTGTTTCACGGTGGCTGAGACGCCCGCAAAAGGCGCTCGGAGGCAATTGCCGGCCGCCCGATATTCAAGGAGGACACGATGAGGTTTTCACGACGCGCGCTCGCAGCGGGCATCACGGCACTCATGCTGGCTGCGGCACCGCAAGTGAGCTTTGCGCAGGGCTATCCGACCAAGTCCATCACGCTGATCGTGCCGGCGGCGGCCGGCGGGCCGACCGATACCGTCGCGCGCCTTTTGGCCGAGGCCATGGGCCGGACGCTGGGTCAGACCATCGTGGTCGAGAATGTCGGCGGCGCCGGCGGCACGATCGGCATGGCGCGCGTCGCCAAGGCCGCACCCGATGGCTACACGATCGCCGTCTGGCACATCGCCCACGCAACGGCGCCCTCACTCTACGACAACCTGAAGTACGACGTGGTCAAGGATTTCGACCATATCGGCCGCATCACCGATGCGCCCATGACCCTGGTGTCGAAGACGGCGCTGCCGATGAAGAACGCCGGCGAGCTTCTCGACTGGATACGCGCCGAAAAGGACAAGGTCACCTACGGACACGCCGGCGTCGGCTCCGCCTCGCACTTGTGCGCCCTGATGCTGATGAAGGAGCTCGGCGTCCGCATGACCGGCGTTGCCTATCGCGGCACGGGCCCAGCCATGGGCGACCTCCTCGGCGGCCAGTTCGACGTGATGTGCGACCAGACCACCAACACCACCAACCAGATCAAGGATGGCAAGATCAAGGGCTACGCCGTCACGATCAAGACCAAGGTTTCCTCGCTGCCCGAGCTGCCGACGTTGGACTCCGGTTTCATCAAGGGCTTCGACGTGTCGGCCTGGCACGCGATCTGGGCGCCAAAGGGCCTGCCGAAAGACGCCACCGACAAGCTCGTTGCGGCGCTGCAGGCCGGCCTCAAGGATCAGAAGGTCATCGATCGCCTTGCAAGCCTTGGTGCCGCGCCCGTGCCGCTAGAGCAGGCGACGCCGCAAGCGCTCGCCTCGCACCTTGCGGCAGAGGTGCCGCGTTGGGGCGAAGTGATCAAGGCCGCCGGCGTCAAGGGCAACTGAGCTTCGGCTAGCGACGGAAGGCTCGCATGAAGACCTACACAATCGCGGCCATCCCCGGAGACGGCATCGGCACCGAGGTCGTCTCCGCCGGTGTCGACGTGCTGCACGCCATCGCCAAGCGCGCTGGCACCTTCAACTTCAAGGTCGATACCTTCGACTGGGGCGGCGAGTACTACAAGAAGCACGGCGGGAGGAGGCCTGAAAAGGGCCGGGACATGATCCGC
>CADEEC010000036.1 GCA_902826255.1 uncultured Hyphomicrobiales bacterium
GCGACTGCTTGAAGCCGACGAGGCCGTTGCAGGCGGCCGGAATGCGCGTCGAGCCGCCGCCGTCGGTGCCGATCGCGAGCGGGCCGACGCCGACCGCGCACGCCGCCGCTGCACCGCCGGACGAGCCGCCGCTGGTGCGGCTGGGGTCGTAGGGGTTGCAGGTCCGCCCGAACAGCGGCGCCTCGGTGAACGGCATGTGGCCGAACTCGGGTGTCGTCGTCTTGCCCATCAGGATCGCGCCGGCCTGCTTCAAGCGGGCGACGCTGACCGAGTCTGCGGTAGGGACATTGTTCTCGTACATGGCCGAGGCAAACGTCGTGCGCACGCCCTTGGTGTTGACGAGATCCTTCACGTGCAACGGCACCCCGTGCAATGGACCGACGGGCTCGCGGCGGGCGATGGCAGCGTCGGCGGCGGCGGCGTCGCGCAAGGCCTCCTCGGCACAAATGGTGATGAAGCAGTTGAGCGCGGCATTGCCCTTCTCCGCGCGGGCAAGCGTGGCGCGCATGAGCTCTGTCGCCGAGATATCCCTGGCGCGGATCATCGCCGCCAGCTTGGCGGCGGAGATGTAGGCCAGGTCCCCAGATGACATCGGCAGGCTCCGTTGGACTGAGGCCGCCAAGGCTAGCTGCGATGCACCGCCGTGGCGATTGAATTCGCCACGGCGCTCGCGAAGCGGCTAGGAGCCTTGGCCGTAGACGACGGTCTTGGCGGCGGGCCACGTGGCACGATAGCCGAACTCGATCACGCGCTCCTCGTCGGGCACTAGCGTCGCATCCCAGGCCATCACGCCGCGCTTGTCGTCCACGTCGCGCCGCGACGGCACCGACTTGCCGATCAGGTCGACCTTGATGTCGGCGTTCTGCGAGACCGGAATCTGATCGAGCACGGTGAGCTGGATCGGGCGCGGGTGTAGGTTCTTGGTGGTGATGCGATAGGTTCGGGTGTCGGTCTTGGAGGACGAAATGAGGCCGGTCTCGCCACGCTTCTCCTCTGTAATCGCGTAGCGTACGCGCACGGCATCATCGACCCCGAAGCCGAGTTCGTGCTCCTCGCCCGGCGCCAGCAGCGGGAACTGGCCATTGCCGACGAACGTCGCATCCCGGAACAGCGACACGTTGCCGGGCAGCAGCGGCGTGCCGCGCGCTACAGTGATCTTGGCGTAGAGGTAGGCCTTCTCATCGCGCTTGGGCACGGCGCGGACGGCCAACGCCGGGTCGAGATCCATGGCATCGATCTGCACGCGCTTGGTTTCGCCGGTGTCCGGCACCGTGACGCGGCCGGCAATGCCGTACACCGCCTGGAACGCCTGTACCTCCACCTTGGCACGGACCTCGTCGGCGACAACCGCTTCGGCTTGGAGGCGCCCGTCGGCGAGATCGGCGGAGCGCTGGGCGGCCATCGGCGCGTTCCGCAACCCGCTCGACGGCGCCGGCCGTGCGACCGGTGCCGGTGGCGGCGGCCGCTCGGACTGGAAGTCGACCACCAACGCGCTCAGCAGCGGCGCCGCGGTGCCGGCCGACGGACGTGCCGTGGACAGCGCCAGCGCAACGTTCTCCCAGCTCTCGCCGGAGCGCTGCTCGATGGACGCACGCCGCACAAGCTGCAGTTTCGGCGCCAGGGCCTTGGTGCCTGTCGAGAGCCGCGCATCGTAATAGGGGGTCCAGCCCGCCCGGCGCACCTGGTAGCGGATGACGATTTCGGCCTCCAAGGCAGAGGCAGCGCCGACCGACACTTTCACCTCCGTGCGCGCCCGCCGGGTCGGCGCCAGCGAGGCGAGCTTGCCCTCCAGGTCTCTGATCTGGCGATCGGTCTCGCGCGCCTTGATCTGCGTCTCCAGGATGGTCCTCTGGGCCTCGGCCCCGCGCTGGCCGATGAGTGTGAACAGCTCGTTCCAGTTCGGCTGCACGGCGCTGGTGCCGGCCGGTTGCGGCTGCGCCGGCATTTGCGCCAGGTTGTCGATCAATCGCTTCTGGGTCTCCGCGGCCTGGATGGTGGCCTGCAGCAGCCCGCGCTCGTCCCTCAGTTTCTCGATGGCCTGCTCGATGCGGCGGCGCTCGCTGGCCGCGACCTGCTCGTCGCTGCGCGCCACCTGCACGATGCGCGTATCGACCGAGCCGATGTCCAGCTTGCCGGTCGCCTTGCCCTCCACGCGGATGGAGGAGGCAACCGCGTCTGCCGGCAAATCGGTGAACAGAAGCGTGTGCTCGCCGCTCTCAATGACCACCTTGCCGATGCGCGTGATCTCGGCGCCGGAGGGATAGACCGTCACGGCGTCGATGGTCGATGTGCCTTTCACCTCGGCGGCGAAGGTCTGGGTCGCAATGACAAGAAATGCTGAAAAGGCAACGGCACGTCGCATGAGAAAATCCTCCCGCAAGCAAAGCAGAACTGTGCTCTCGATTGGGGAGAACGTCCGAGCCGTTCATGACGCGAATTTGGCGGCAAAGGTACAGTTTGCCGACGTTACTGCTTTGTAATCGGACGGCTCTCGACGTGCTGAAGCGCCTCGCTCGCTAAAACTGCAGCGGGTTCACACGCACCACCTCTGGCAGCGCGCGGATCTTGGCCAGCACATCCTCCGACAACTGCTCGTCGACGGCGACCATGCAGATGGCGTCGCCGCCGGGCTTGTCGCGACCGAGGTTCAGGGTGGCGATGTTCAAACCCGCCTCGCCCATCAGCATGCCGAACTTGCCGATGAAGCCCGGCTTGTCGGCGTTGCGGATGAACAGCATGCGCGGCGCGCACTCGAATTCCATATCGATGTTGCGCACCTGGATGATGCGCGGGCGGCCGTCGGAGAACACCGTGCCGGCAACCGAGCGGTCGTAGTTGTCGGTGTGGACGGTGAGGCGAATATAGCTCTCGAAGGCGCCCTCCTGGGTGCGCGTCGTCTCCTCGATCATGATGCCCCGCTCTTTCGCGCTGGCCGCAGCCGAGACCATGTTCACATCAGACAGCAGCGGCCGCAGCACCCCGGCCATCGCCGCGGCAGTGAGGGGCTTGGTGTTCAATGTTGCGACCTCGCCGGAGTATTCGAGCCGCACGCTCTTGATGCTCGTCTCCGTAAGTTGCCCGGCGAAAGAGCCGAGCTGCTCGGCAAGCTTCACCCACGGCCGCAGGCGCGGAGCTTCCTCCGCCGTGATATTGGGGAAGTTCACCGCGTTGGAGATGGCGCCCTTCAACAGGTAGTCCGACATCTGCTCGGCGACCTGCAGCGCGACGTTCTCCTGGGCCTCCCCCGTGGACGCCCCGAGATGCGGCGTGCAGATGACGTTGGGCAGACCAAACAGCGGGCTCTCCTTGGCGGGCTCGACCTCGAACACGTCGAACGCCGCGCCGCCGGCATGACCCGACTTGATGGCGGCCGCCAGCGCACGCTCGTCGACGAGGCCGCCGCGGGCGCAATTGATGATGCGGACACCCTTCTTGGTTTTGGCAAGCGCCTCGGCGTTGATGACGTTGCGGGTGCGGTCGGTCAGCGGCGTGTGCAGCGTAATGAAGTCGGCGCGTCTCAGGAGGTCATCGAGCTCTACCTTCTCGACGCCGATCTCCATCGCCCGTTCAAGCGAGAGGAAGGGGTCGAAGGCGATCACCTTCATCTTCAAGCCGATGCCGCGGTCGGCGACGATAGAACCGATGTTGCCGCAGCCGATCACACCGAGCGTCTTGCCATAGAGCTCGACACCCATGAACTTGGACTTCTCCCATTTGCCGGCCTGCGTGGAGCGGTCGGCCTCTGGGATCTGGCGCGCCAGCGCCATCATCAGGGAGATGGCGTGCTCGGCAGTGGTGATGGAGTTGCCGAAGGGCGTGTTCATCACGATGATGCCCTTGGCGGTGGCCGCCTTCACGTCGATGTTGTCGACGCCGATACCGGCGCGGCCGATCACTTTCAGCCGTGGCGCTGCGGCGATGATCTTCTCGGTCGCTTTGGTGGCGGAGCGGACGGCAAGGCCGTCGTACTCGCCGATGATCTTCTCCAGCTCTTCCTTGGCGAGCCCGACCTTGACGTCGGTCGCAACGCCGCGCTCCTTGAAGATGGCAACGGCGGCCGGTGAAAGCTGATCGGCAATGAGAACGCGGGGGGCGGTCATATGTGATCCTCCGTCATTCCCGCGACAGCGGGAATCCAGCCAAGGGCTGCATGTGGAGTTGGATCCCCGCTTTCGCGGGGATGACATTGTTCAAGCAGCCTTGGCCAATCCGGCCTTGGCCTCGGCGAAAGCCCAGTCGAGCCAGCCGGTCAGCCGCTCGATGTCGGACGTCTCCACCGTGGCGCCGCACCAGATGCGCAGGTGGGGCGGCGCATCGCGATGGCCGGCGATATCGCGCGCGGCGTTCTCCTTGTCGAGGATGGCCTCGATCTGCTTCACGAACGCGCGCTGGGCATCTTCGGGTAGCGCCGCCACGGCCGGATCGACCACCTTCAAGCACACCGAGGTGTTTGAACGCGTGGCCGGGTCCTCGGCAAGGTTCTTGAGCCACGGGGTGCGATCGGCCCAGTCGTTCAGCGCCTTGGCGTTGGCGTTGGCGCGCGCGAACAGGCCCTTCAAGCCGCCGATGCTTTCGGCCCAGTTCAACGCATCGAGATAGTCCTCAGTGCACAGCATGGATGGGGTATTGAGCGTCTCACCCTCGAATACGCCGGCGATCAGCTTGCCGCCCTTGGTCAGGCGGAAGATTTTCGGCACCGGCCAGGACGGCGTGTAGCTCTCCAGCCGCGCCACCGCGCGGGGCGACAGGACCAGCATGCCGTGCGCCGCCTCGCCGCCCAGCACCTTCTGCCAGGAGTAGGTGAGCACGTCGATCTTGTCCCAGGGAATGTCCTGCGCGAGCACGGCGGAGGTGGCATCCACCATCACCAGGCCCTCGCGGTTCGCCGGGATCCAGTCGCCGTTCGGCACGCGCACGCCGGCCGTGGTGCCGTTCCAGGCGAAGATGACGTCGCGGGTGAAATCGACCTTGCTCAAGTCCGGCAGCTTGCCGTACTCGGCCTTCATGATGCGGGCATCTTTCAGCTTGAGCTGCTTGGTGATGTCCGTCACCCAGCCCTCGCCGAAACTTTCCCACGCGAGCGCATCGACACCGCGCTCACCCAGCATGGTCCACATGGCCATCTCGAAGGCGCCGGTGTCGGATGCCGGCACAATGGCGCAGAGATAACCCGGCGGCAGGCCGAGCAGGGTCTTGGTTTTATCGATGGCGAGCTTCAGGCGCGCCTTGCCTTCCTTGGCGCGATGCGAGCGGCCGAGGAACGCGTTCTGCAGGTTGTCGAGGGACCAGCCGGGGCGCTTGGCGCACGGGCCGGAGGAGAAAAGCGGAACTACCGGGCGCTGTGCCGGCTTCTTAGGTGCGGTCATGTGCCTACCCTTCCAGATAGATGCCCCCCGTTGGGGAGGGGTGTCCCGCCGGCGCGTCTACTGGCAAAGGGGGTGTAAGTCAAATCACGGGTTGGCGCGGGGCCAGGGTTGGCCGCAAGCCATAAGGCTCACCTAGCATGCCCCGTCATGCTTCTTGCCGACCTGGTGGGCGCGGCGCTCGCAATCGTTGCCATAAGTGTTGCCGTCGCAGCCGCAGACCGGCTGATAGTTCATGGTGCAAACCTTGGACACGCGCGTGCAAGCGCCTGCCGCGGTCTTGGTGCTGCACCGTCCAGCTTGCGGCTCGCAGAAGTGCCCGGGCGAGCACTGCTTGGCAGAGCCGGCCGTACTGCAGATGGCCCCCTCCACGTTCCTGGCGCTCGAGTCAGCTCGCAACGCAGAGGTGAGCGCGAGCACCGAGAAGGCAACGGCAAAGGCGAGAACGATCGGTTTGAGCATGAGCATCCTTGATACCCGAATCACCCTTCAGTTGCCGTCCAGTGCAGGACGGCAATTGCGACGACTTAATCGCGCTTCTGGGAGAAATTGCGCCTGCGGGGGCGAAAGCTGGTGATAGGCCGGGCGCTGCGGTTGCGCCGAAGGGCCCGGTTCGCGAAGGCTTGTAGGTGCGATTCGCCATCGAATTTTCCAACAGGTGCGTAATGACACGTCAGTTTGCGGAGCCGGAACCACTCTACGCCCGCTTCAGCGATGCCTTCGTCATCCTTTCGGTGACGCTGCTGTCGCTGGCGTCCGGTGCTTGGTTCATCACGCAGTTCAGCTTGGGGCTCACCTCCGCCTTGCTGGGCGCGCTCGGCGTCTATTGCACGCTGCTTCTGCTGCATCTCTTGGTGCGCCGCAGCTATTTGCGAGACCCAACATCCGACGCGGATGCTTACTGGGAGAGCGATGCCGCCGCGCAAAGGTTCGAGGCCGAGCTGGCGCAGCGGCTGGAGGAAGCCGCCGGTGCACCGGAGACGCACGAGCAGGCCCAGCCGGGTTCCTGGCCAGAGCCCTTGCCGATGCACGCGGACGCGGCACCGCCTGCACCTGCCGTCGGCCACCAGCAGGACCTGTTCAACTTCCGGCCGTCCCGGTCGCCCTACTTCGAGACCGACGAGCCGCAGGAGAGTGCGCCCCAGCGTGCGCTCGATCCGCGCCGCGCCGCCCCGGAACCGGCGCATGCGCAGGGCGAGATGAACGTCGAGCTGATCCAGAACCTTATCAAGAAGCTTGCCGACGAACTCAACGAAGGGGACGGCCGCGCGCCTGCGCAGCAGGAGCCTTCGGCAGCGCCCGAGGCCATGGTCGGGCGCTCGGCTGCAGCGCTCGGCACGGCCGCCCGCGCCATGCGTGGCGATGCCGGCCAACGCGGGCCCGCGCAGCCCAACAACCCCGACTGGTGGCCGGCGGCACGCAACACCGCGCCGCGTATTCAGGCCCAGCCGAGCATCGATCCGCAATTAGCCCGCGTCGCGGAGGCAATTGCTGCGGAACGGCTTGAGGTGCTGATCGAGCCGATCCACGCGCTGAACGAAGGCCGCTCGCGCCACTACGAGATCAGCATGCGCCTGCTAACGTCCGACGGCGCCGCACTCGAGCAGAGCGACTATACGCGCACGGCGCTCGGCTCGGGCCTGATGCCGCGCATCGATGCGGCCAGGATGCTGCGCGCGGCTCGCGTCGCACGGCGGCTCAGCCAGCGCGGCACGCAAGGCTCGGTGCTGACCGCTATCACGGGCGAAGCACTGACGGGCGACGCATTCCTGGACGCGGCGGCCGCGCAACCGGGCACCGATGGACGCGTCAACCTCGTGCTGTCGTTCACCCAGGCCGATGTGCGCAGCTTCACGCCGGTGCATGCCGAGGCGCTCGGAAGCATGGCAGCGGGCGGCTTCGCCTTCGCGCTGGAGGACGTCACCGACCTCGACATGGACTTCGGCGGCCTGAAGGCGATGGGCTTCGAGTTCATCAAGCTCGACGCGGAAGTGTTCCTGGAGGGCCTGCGCACGGGCAACGGGCGCATCCCGGCCTCCGACATCTGCCGCCACCTTTCCGAATTCGGCCTGACGCTGATCGTCGGCCGCATCGAGGACGACTGGCTGCTGGCGCGCATCCTCGGGTTCGGCGTGCTCTACGGCAAGGGCGCCCTGTTCGGCGGACCCAAGGTCGTCAAGCCGGAAGTGGTGGCCGAGCCGGCCGCTGCCTGATCGGCGGCGGACTGGTCAAGCAACAGCAAAAAAGCGACCGCACGCGCGGTCGCTTTCCATTTCGAGCAAGCTACCAGAGATTAGCGCGCAGGCCGACGCGGAGCTGGTGCTCCCACTGGCTGCCGATACGAGCGGTGCTGGTGAGCGGACCCGGCAACGCCACACTTACCTCGCCGCCATCCATATAGAGTGCGCGGTAGCCGACATCGAGCACCCAGGCATGGCTCCATGAGAAGCTCATACCAGCCATGAGAGCGGCGGCGAGCCCGAGATTGTTATCGCTCCCGGAAGCAGACGATACGGTGGTCAAAACACCACCGTTGTCCTCAATCACCTGATGATTTCGATTGATGTGATTATAGACGAAGCCGATGCCGGCGCCGACGTAAGGCGTGAAGCTTCCGCGCGCCGTGAGATCCCAATAAGCGTTGAACAGCCCAACTGTCCCCCGCATGCTGATACGTTCTCTTGCGACACCATCAATCGGTCCTGGATCGGCATAGGTTGCGGTAGCGTCGACGTCCTGCGTGCCGCGGAAATCCAAAGTGACGTCTGTGCGAAAGCGAGATGTCCAGTACGTGCCGGCGCCTATTGAGCCGTGGAAAGTATCATTCACACCGGACTGGCGGTCGGACAGCGCACTGTACAAGAGGTCCGAGGCACCATACTCGGCGCCGCGCTCGGAGAACGAAGGATCACCCGCCAAGCCCCAGCCGATGTCGGCGCGGAGGTAGTGGGAGAAACTCTCCTGAATCGGCATCGGCGCAGGAACTGGAATCGGCGCCGGGATGCGCTCGCCGCCGCCCGCCGCGGCAGGGGTCGCCAGCACGGCAACCGCAAGTCCCATCATTGTTGCGAGCTTGCGCGACATGAGCGTCCCCTGAGCTTCCCTCGAGCACGACAAGTGCCGCGCTGCCTCTGTCTGTCGGATCGGCGGGAAGCGGAACGGAGGAAACCGCGTCGATCACTGCGTGGAGTCCCACGCAACACACGGCAACTGATGCGAGCCGATCGCGTCAGTTGCGCGTTGCCGGCTCGCCGTGTCCTACGGGCACGAGGCAGATCAACCGCCCGGCCCTGAAATCTCGAGGCGCATCGGGCGAGGCTCGAAGCCTGCCCGAGGTGCGCGCTTTGTGTACCCCGAGCATCGGCGACAAGGTTTAAGAACGCCTTAAAGCGCGCGCCGTTTCGGGGCGTGGTGTGGTTTTGCACTGCCTGCCATCCCGGAATGCGGCAAACACATATCCGGGATGCAACGACAGAGATGATCCGTAAACGAGGTTGGCTCCCCGATAGCCGTCGCTGCAGCGCCAGATTCGGGGATGACAGTCCGCGAAGCGCTACTTCACCGAAACCGCGGCCTTCTTCACAAAGCGGTCATCCCACGTCTTGGCCGCATCGATCGTCGCCGCGGCGATCTCCTTGTCGAACTGCTTGAGGAAATCGATCGAGCGCTGCTGGCTGTCGGTGCTGACAAGCCCATCGCGCGAGTAAATCTGCAGGCTCGCCTTCACCGCGGCCATATAGAGCGCCTTGTCGCCGAGCCAGTATTCCTTCGGCACGTTGTCGGCAACCTGCTCGGGGCTCGCCTTATCGAGCCAACGCAGCGTCTTGTAGAACGCGTTGACGAGCGCCTGCACAGTGTTGGGGTTCTTGTCGATGAAGTCCTTGCGCGTGTAGAGCACGCCCGCCGACATCGGGCCGCCGAGCACCTTGCTGGTGCCTTCCGTAGTCCGCGTCTCGGCCATGATGACCACGTCGCCCGCGGCCTCCAGCATGGCGATCATGGGATCGATGTTGGAGATGGCATCGATCTCCCCCTTGCGCATGGCGGCAACGGCACTGGGGCCAGCGCCGACGCCGATGAAGGAGGCGTCGTCGGGCTTCAGGCCGGCTTTCACCATTAGATACTGCACGATCATGTTGGTGGAGGAGCCGGGTGCGGTCACGCCGACCTTGGCGCCCTTGAGATCGGCCGGAGTCCTGATCTTGTCGGCGCGGTCTTTCTTCACGGCGAGCGAGATGCCGGGATAGCGGCCGAGCTCGATGACGGCAACGATGGGCTGCCCCTTCACCTGCATGCGCAGCGTGTGCTCGTAGGCGCCGGTAACGACGTCGGCCGAGCCCGCAACCAGGGCGTTGAGCGATTGCGAGCCGCCCTTGAAGTCGTTGATCTCGACGTTGAGGCCCTGCTCCTTGAAGAAGCCGAGCTTGTCGGCCAGCGCGAGCGGCAGGTAGTAGAGCGAGTTGGCGCCGCCGACGCCGAGCTTGACGTCCTTGCGTTCGGGCGCCTGGGCCTGTGCCGCGGCCGCAAGGAGCAGGGCCGCCGCCACCGCAGCTACCGATCTCAGTATCCGCATTTCCTTTTCCTCCCCAACGGCCCGGCTCTCACCCCTGACCCGCCGCGGACGGCGGGCGCCAGACCAGCATGCGCCGCTCAACCAGCGTCACGCACCAGTCTATTATGAGCACGAACACGGCCAGGATGACCATACCGGCGAAGACACCCGTGGTGTCGAACGTGCCTTCCGCCTGCTGAATCATGTAGCCGAGGCCCGCGGCCGCACCCAGGTACTCGCCCACCACCGCGCCGATAATGGCGAAGCCGACCGAGGTGTGGAGGGAGGAGAACATCCAGGACAGAGCCGAAGGCCAGTACACGTTGCGGAACAGCTGGCGCTCGTTCATGCCGAGCATGCGTGCGTTGGCGAGGATGGCCGGGCTCACCTCCTTCACGCCCTGATAGACGTTGAAGAAGACGATGAAGAACACCAGCGTCACACCCAGCGCGACCTTCGACCAGATACCGAGCCCGAGCCACAGCAGGAAGATCGGGGCCAGCACCACGCGCGGCAGCGCGTTGAGCATCTTGATGTAGGGGTCGAACACAGCCGACAAGAGTGGATGGCGTGCCAGCCAGAAGCCGATGACGATGCCGGCACCGGCGCCGATCGCAAAAGCCAGAAGCCCCTCGATCAGCGTGATGGACAGGTGCTGCCACACCGTTTTGCCGAAGCAGGGCTCGGAGATGTTGAGCAGGCGCGTGACGTCGATGGTCTCCGTGCAAGTCACGATCTTCATCGTGCCTTCCGCGAACAAGGTCCAGACGCGGTGTGCCACGTCCGCAGGCGTGGAGAAGAAGAACTTGGGCAGCAGGTAGCTGCCGCCGATCGGCACGGTGGAGCCCACGTGCCACGCGCCGATGAAGACGACGGCCACCAGCGCCTGCAGGAGAAGGAGCACGCCGCGGTTCATGCGAACTCGTCCCCGTAAGCCTTCATCACCTCGGTGCGCAACTGGCCCCAGATCGCCTTGTGCAATTCGTGGAAGCGCGGCAGCAGGCGCACCTCGCTGGCGTCACGCGGCCGGCCGAGGTCGATGGCGTGGTCGCCGATGATGCGCGCCTCGGGCCCGGCCGACATGATGATGACGCGGTCGCTCAGCGCAATCGCTTCCTCGAGGTCGTGCGTGACGAACAGCACGGCCTTGCGATCTCCCGCCCACAGATCGAGGAGCAGATTCCCCATGATCTGCCGCGTCTGCGCATCGAGGGGCCCGAACGGCTCGTCCATGAGGAGTATCTTCGGATCGCGGATCAGAACCTGCGCGAGGCCGACGCGCTTCCTTTGCCCGCCGGAGAGCTGGTGCGGGTAGCGGTCGGCGAAGGTGGCGAGGCCGACGCGGCGGAGCCAGCCCTGCGCCCGATCGAGCGCTTCGGCACGCGATGTGCCGGCCACCTCCAGGGCGATGGCAATATTATCGCGTGCCGTCTTCCAGGGCATGATGGCGTCCTGCTGGAAGAGGTAGCCCGCGTGACGGTTGAGGCCGGCGAGCTGCGTGCCGAAAACCAGGGCATCGCCGGTTGCCGGCGCGAGGAGGCCTGCAGCAACGTTGAGCAGGGTCGACTTGCCGCAACCCGACGGACCGACGATGCCGACGAACTCACGGGCGCCGACTTTGAGATCGACCGGGGCCACCGCCGGATAGGTCTTGCCGCCCGCAATTGGAAACGCCACCGACACGCCGCGCAATTCCACTGCGGTGGCGCCAGCGGGCAGGGTAACGTTAGAGGCTGGCAGGCGGTCGCTCAACAGGCGTTCTCCCCATCGAGCTTGGCTCGAACCGGCGGTTGATCCACCGTGGTGGCCGACCATGCCAAGGCAGGGGCGGCCGGGCAAGAGGCTGAATGCTTGGCAGCTCGCCGGCCGCGCGCGCATCGACTAGTCTTCCGTTCCATGAGCGTTCGTCTTCAGCTTTTGGTACACCCGCCGCGCCCGCCTTGGATGCGAACGATCGCGGCGCTGAAGCTTGCCGTTGCGATGCTGCTGCCGGAGGGAGGTGCGTCGGCCCAAGCACGCAAGGACTATGCGCAGACCCCGACCCCCAAGGCAGTGGCGCGGCGCATGCTGGAGATCGGCGGCGCGGGTCCGCACGACGTCGTCGCCGACCTGGGCTCGGGAGATGGACGCATTCCCATCCTGGCCGCGCAGGAGTTCGGCGCACAGGCCATCGGTGTCGAGCTCGACAAGGCGCTGCACGCGGCGGCGCTCGCGAATGCACAGCGCGCCGGCGTCGGATCGCGAGTCACGCTGATCAACGGTGATCTATTCGAGGCTGATCTTGCCGATGTAACTCTGTTGACGATCTACTTGCCGCAAAGCCTGACCCTGCAGTTGCGCCCTCGCATCCTGAACGACATGCGGCCCGGCACGCGCATCGTCTCGCACGAATTCGGCATGGGCGCCTGGCTGCCCGATCGCGCGGAATCGGTCGAGGGGCGCACCATCAAGGCATGGGTGGTGCCGGCGCGCGTGAATGGACCCTGGCGCTTGGAAACCGCGGGGGAGACTATGGACCTCGATTTCCATCAGTCCTTCCAGGAGGTGTCGGGCACGGTACTGCTGAACGGCCTGAGGACGCCTCTGCTGGGAGCTCACCTCAGAGGCACCATGATCCGGTTCAGCATCGCCCCGCCAGGATCGGCGGCGCGGCATTTCCAAGGAGTCGTAGGCTCGGATGCGATGACGGCGGCAGACAGCAGCGCCGAAGCCCCCGGCGCGGTCGCTGGCTGGCGGGCCGTGCGCCAATAGCCCGCAACATGTCAGCCCCTTACCCGCCGCGGTGCATCACTAGGTGCACTGCAAAAAGATTCATGCCAGGGTGCGGCCGCGACAACGGCCCGGGACCGAAGGCATGCTCAAGAAGGCGGACACAGGCACGCTGCGATATCCAGAGACCGAGCCCCCGGCACCCGGCGAGGTGAGGGAGATGGCGCCCGGCATCTTGTGGGCGCGCATTCCCCTGCCGTTCCGCCTGAACCACATCAACGTCTACCTGATCGACGACGGCGACGGCTGGGCGATCCTGGACACCGGCATCGGCAACGACGCCACGAAGGCCGTGTGGGAGGCGATGGCGGCAGGGCCGCTGGCCGGGCGCCGCTTCACGCGCCTGATCGTCACACACTTCCATCCCGATCATATCGGGCTCGCGGGCTGGCTGTGCGACAAGTTCAACCTGCCGCTGCTGACCAGCCAGACGAGCTATCTCGCCTGCCTCAACATCTCGCTCAATCCGAGCGCGCTCGACGCCAAGACCTACCGCGATTTCTATCTGCGTCACGGCCTGGACGAGGCGACGACGCAGCGCGTCGCCACCAACGGTCACGGCTATCTCAAGATGGTGTCGGCGCTGCCGCCGACGTTCACGCGGCTGGTGGCGGGAGACACGCTGAAGATCGGCGCGCGCACGTTCGACGTGCTGACCGGCAACGGCCATGCCGCCGAGCAGGTGATGCTCTATAGCTCCGCGGACAACATCTTCCTGGCGGCCGACCAGGTTCTGGCCAAGATCACGCCCAACATCAGTGTGTGGGCGGTTGAGCCGGACGGAGACCCGCTCGGGCTCTATATGCGTTCGCTCGGCGAGTTGAAGGCGCGCATACCGACAGATGCCCTCGTGCTGCCGGGCCATCAATTGCCGTTCTATGGACTACACACGCGGAGCGACGAGTTGATCGCACATCATCGCGTGCGTTGCGAAGCCATCGCCGAGGCGTGCCGGACATCGCCCAAGTCCGCTGCCGAGCTGGTGCCTGTCCTGTTCACGCGCGAGCTCGATCCACACCAGATGAGTTTTGCCTTCACCGAGGCGCAGGCGCACGTGAACTACATGCTGCGTCGCGGAGAACTGGCCTGGGCGGAGGGCGCGGACGGCATCGAGCGCGTGCGCACGCTCTGACGGAACCACGTGGACGATCCAGCGTTGTAAGCGTAGACGGATCCACAAGGTCCGTTAGGTGCCGGCAACGGTACTGAGCCGCCCAGTAGCCTTCGGGCGATCGGCGGCTTTGCCTCGTGCGCGTTTCACCCCCGGTGGCTGCGCAACGACGCCAGAACGCGCGGCAGCGTCTCCGGCAGATCCTCGGCTATCAGCCCGAGGCCGAACGCGGATGCGCACGCCCCGTGCAGCCAGACGGCAGCGCACGCCGCCTCGAAGGCCGGCATCTTCTGAGCAAGCAGGCCGGTGATGAAGCCTGCCAGGACATCGCCGGCGCCGGCTGTCGCCAGCCAGGGCGGGGCGTTGTCGTTGATGGCAGCGCGACCGTCCGGAGCTGCGATGACCGTGTCGGGACCCTTGAGGACCACGACCGCTCCGCTCTCACGTGCGGCCTGACGCGCGCGCTCCAGCTTGGAGCCCTGCAATGATCCGAACAGGCGCGAAAACTCACCTTCGTGCGGCGTGAGCACGACCGGAGCGGTGCGCGCCATGATGGCACCGAACAGGTCCGTCTCGGCCGGTTGCTCGGGCTCGCCGCGCACGATGAAACCCATGCCGGCGGCCTTCACCGGCGCGTCCGCCTCGCGCTCGGAGAACGCGGTCAGCGCATCCGCGTCCAGCACCACGGCCGCGCCGGAAGCCAATGCCGTCAGCACGTTTGTGGCGGTGGCCGCATTGGCGCCGGCGCCCGGGCCGATGACGACGGCATTGCGGCGCGGGTCAGCGAGAAATGCAGACAAGCTTGCGTCGGTCGGCGTCGCGCGCACCATTACGGCTGTTGCATGCGTGGCATTGATGGCCGTGGCTGCCGCTGACCCGACAAGCGTCACCAAGCCGACCCCTGCGCGGAGCGCGCCGCGCGCTGCGAGGCGCGCGGCGCCCGTCATGTCCGGCGGCCCCGATACCGCGACTGCGTGACCGCGCGTGTACTTGTGACCGGCGATCGTGGGCCAGGGATAGTGCCCGATCCACAATCCCGGCCGGTTGGCAAAGGTCTGCGGCGAGATCGTCTCCAGCACGCTGTCGGGAATGCCGATGCCCGCGACGCTCACCTCGCCGCACAGAAGACGCCCCGGCAGCAGCAGATGCCCGGGCTTGAGGCGAAAGAACGTGACGGTGTGCGTTGCCTGCACGGCGGTGGCACCGACGACGACCCCGCGGCTGCCGTCGAGCCCGCTGGGCACATCAACCGACACGACGGGTTTACCCGAGCCGTTGACGGCGGAGACGACGGCCGCTGTGTGCGCATCGAGCGGGCGGGACAGGCCGGCGCCGAACAGCGCGTCGACAATAATGTCCGCCCCCTGAACGGTTTCGAAAGACAGAGGCTCGACCGCGCCCGTCCAGCGCGCAGCCACATGGGCCGCGTCGCCGCGCAAGGCGCCGCGTTGGCCGAGCAGGCCAAGCCGGACCCGGAAACCTTGCTCGGCCAGGAGACGCGCGGCGACAAAGCCATCGCCGCCGTTGTTGCCGGGGCCGCACAGCAGGGCAACCGTGGCCGAGGAGGCTCGGCCTGCCACCTCCCGGACAGCCTCGGCGACGGCCCGACCGGCCGCCTCCATCAGATCGAGCGACGGCACGCCGGCCGCCACGGCGGCGCTGTCTGCCCGACCCATTTCCTCGACGGTGAGTAGCTCGCAGCCCGTCAAAGTCTGCCTCCCTCCAGGCGCTCGAACAGATGATGCCTGCAAGAGAGCGCAACACCAACTGTGCACGAAGCGTGAGCCATTGCGCGTACATGCCGCCTATTGAAAGGGCATATGCCTATTTTTTGCTCACTTATGTCGCTTGCGGATGCAATCTTCTGCCCTGTAGATACGCACAAGTGGTTCATTGCCTAAGGAATATGTGCCGCATAAAGCTTGGCATGCGGCGTGCTTAACAGGTCTGCAGCAACGGCAACCAGACCAGACACCCACAAGGTCGGGAGGTGAAGGGACGCATGAAAAAGATCGAGGCCATCATCAAGCCCTTCAAGCTCGACGAGGTGAAGGAAGCTCTGCAGGAAATCGGCTTGCAGGGCATCACTGTTATCGAAGCCAAGGGTTTCGGGCGGCAGAAGGGGCACACTGAGCTCTATCGCGGCGCCGAGTACGTCGTCGATTTCCTGCCCAAGGTGAAGATCGAACTCGTCGTCGCCGACGACATGGTGCCGAGGGCTCTCGACGCCATCCAACGCGCCGCGAAGACCGGCCGCATCGGCGACGGCAAGATTTTCATTTCCACGGTTGAGGAGGCCATTCGCATCCGCACGGGCGAAACCGGCACCGAAGCCATCTGATCAACAACTCGCAGGACAGACGCGGCCAGCGGGCGCGGCGACCTGCGCGATGACATGCCTAACGCAACGCATTCCAGGATAGGGGACTAGCATGGCAGACAGACCGAAGTCGGCAGGCGACGTTATGAAGATCATGAAGGACAAGGACGTGAAGTTCTTCGACCTTCGCTTCACCGACACCAAGGGCAAGATGCAGCACGTGACGGCCGACGCCTCGTGCGTTGACGAGGCCATGTTCGCCGACGGCTATGCCTTCGACGGCTCGTCGATTGCCGGCTGGAAGGGCATCGAGGCTTCCGACATGACCCTGATGCCGGACCCGGCCAGCGCCCACATCGATCCGTTCTTTGCGCAGACGACCATGGCGATCTTCTGCGACGTGCTCGAGCCCTCGACGGGCGAGATGTACGAGCGTGATCCGCGCTCCATCGCCAAGCGCGCCGAAGCCTACATGAAGCAGACTGGCGTCGGCGACACCGTCGTGTTCGGCCCGGAAGCCGAGTTCTTCATTTTCGACGACGTCAAGTTCAGCTCCGATCCCTACAACACCGGCTTCAAGCTCGACGGCACCGAGCTGCCCACCAACATGGGCACCAACTACGAGATGGGCAACCTGGGCCACCGCCCGCGCACCAAGGGCGGCTACTTCCCGGTGCCACCGATCGACAGCGGACAGGACATCCGCTCGGAAATGCTTTCGGTCATGGCCGAGATGGGCGTGGTGGTCGAGAAGCATCACCACGAGGTGGCCTCCGCCCAGCATGAGCTCGGCATCAAGTTCGGGCCCATGGTGACGCTGGCCGACCACATGCAGATCTACAAGTACGTGATCCATCAGGTGGCGCAGGCCTACGGCAAGACAGCGACCTTCATGCCGAAGCCGGTCTATGGCGACAACGGATCGGGCATGCATTGCCACCAGTCGATCTGGAAGGGCTCGACCCCGGTATTCGCGGGCAACAAGTACGCGGACCTCTCGGAGACCTGCCTGTTCTACATCGGCGGCATCCTGAAGCACGCCAAGACCATCAACGCCTTCACCAACCCGTCCACCAACTCCTACAAGCGTCTGGTGCCGGGCTACGAGGCGCCCGTGCTGCTCGCCTACTCGGCGCGCAATCGCTCCGCTTCGTGCCGCATCCCCGTGGTGTCGAGCCCGAAGGCCAAGCGCATCGAGATCCGCTTCCCCGATCCGTCGGCGAACCCGTATCTCGCCTTCGCTTCCATGCTGATGGCAGGCCTCGATGGCATCCAGAACAAAATCCATCCGGGCGAAGCCATCGACAAGAACCTCTACGACCTGCCGCCGGCAGAGCTGTCGAAGATCCCGACCGTGTGCGGCTCGCTCCGCGAGGCGCTCACCAGCCTCGACGGCAACCGCGAGTTCCTGAAGAAGGGCGGCGTGATGACGGACGACATGATCGACGCCTACATCGAGCTCAAGATGGCCGAGGTGGCGCGCACCGACATGACGCCGCATCCGGTCGAGTTCGACATGTATTACTCGGTCTAGTCGCGACTGCCGGGGGCAGGGGCGACACAGGAAGGGGCGGCCTCGCGCCGCCCCTTTTCTTGTCCTGGCCGTGGTGCGCAGGTCGCCGAGTTGCAGCTTCACGCGTTGCTTGCATCAGCGGCTAGACCGACTTGGAAAGGCGCCAAAACCCCCGCCGTCTGAACAAACGTTTAGGTTTCTGCTGCAAGACCGTGGCGCCTACACCTGCCGGATACCGAATTTGCAGTTCTGCCGTTGACGGCAGGCCGCAGGAATGGTGTGGAAGCGGCCATGACACACGCTCTCAAGACCTTTGCGGCGGCTCTCATCGGCTGCCTGCTCGCAGTGGCTCCGGCAAGCGCGCAAAGCGCGGCTAGCCCGAACGACATGGCCCGGCTGCTTGCCGGCTTGGCTCCGGCCGACGGCTCGCCGCTGGCGTCCTTCGCGCAGGACCGCAACTGGCAACAGCACGCGGCCCTTATGAACAAGACCTGGTCCGATCTCGAGCGCAAGCAGCTCGGGCCGATCCGCACCTGGTCACAGGCCAATCTCACGCAACGGCGCCCGGTAACGTTCTATTTCTTCAGCGGTCCCGACTTCCTCTACGTCGACAGCTTCTTTCCCGACTCTGACGTCTATGTGCTGGCCGGCCTGGAGCCGACGGGTGGCCTGCCGGACGTGACCAAGATCAAGAGTGGCGCGCTGCCGGGCGAGTACGGCAAGCTGCGCACGTCGATGCGCTCGATCCTGAATCTCAGCTACTTCATCACGCGCGAGATGGATCAGGACCTGCGCACCAGCCAGCTGCGCGGCACGCTGCCGATCCTGTATGTGTTCATGGCGCGGGCAGGCAAAACTATCCACGATGTCAGCTTCGTCAGTCTCGATGCCGACGGCACCGAGAAGGCCGACACCGGCGACAAGAGCGCAGCGCGCGGCGTGAAGATCATCTTCTCGGGCGCGGACGGCAAGAAGCGCACGCTCTATTACTTCCGTACCGACCTCAGCAACCGCGGGCTGGTCAACAACGGTTTCATGGCCTTCTGCGCCAAGCTCGGCGTCGGCGACGTCTTCATCAAGGCCGCGTCCTACCTGCTGCACGGCGCGGCCTTCTCGCAGACGCGCGACTTCCTGCTCGATCATGGCGCCAGCCTCGTCCAGGACGACACCGGCATACCGTTGCGCTTCCTCGAGGCACGCAAGTGGGGCCTGCATCCGTTCGGCGAATACGTCGGACCGATCCCGCTGTTCAGGGGCCACTACCAGCGCAGCCTGCAGGTGCTCTTCCACCGCCTGGACGCGCCCTCCATCGACTTCGGCGTCGGCTACCGCTGGCGGCCTAACCAGTCGCACGTGCTGCTGGCGGTCAACCAGGGCGCCGTAAAGGCCGCCCCCACCGTGGTCGCGCCGCAACCCGCGACGCCACCTCCGGCGGTGCAGCCCGCGGTGATCGAGAAGCCGGTGGGACCGCGCACGGAGACCATGCCGGGCGCCGCAGGCGAGATCGGCAAGGCGGCCGGGATCACCGACAGGAAGGTGGACTCCGTCGTCACCAAGCGGCCCGCGATCAAGACGGTGGATGCCAGCGTTCCGCAGCCGGCCGCCGTGATGGCGTCGTCGGTCGTGGCCCAACCGGAACCCAGCACGGCCGCCCTGACCTGGTCATGGCTGTTCGTGCAGGCCCTGATGATCGGCAGCCTGATCTGGGGCTTACTGGCCTACTTCGATGGCCGCCAGGCCGGCCGGTCCTGATCGCTCTGGCATCCGGACAAAGCATGGACGAAACACAGATCGACCGCGCCGCCATGGGGCGCCTCGCCAAGGCGCTTGAGTTCGTTCGCGGCGTGGACGATCCCACCACGGTGGCGCTGCGCAAGGCCGCGGAGACTGGTACCGCGCGGGACATCAAGGCGGCACGGACGCTGTTCCTCAGGCTGAAGTCGTCCGACCGCCGCGCCGCCCTGGCCATGATCGAGGACTGACGCAAACCGTAGCGCTTGATCCCGGATAGCGCGCGTGCGCGCGCTTCCGAGATGACGGGAAGCTAGACGCCCCAACCGGCGACGGCCTTGACCTCGAGGTACTCCTCAACGCCGAACCGGCCCCACTCGCGACCATTGCCCGATTGCTTGTAGCCGCCGAAGGGCGCGGTGCGGTCGTTCGGAACGCCATTGAGATTGACGTTGCCGGCGCGGATGCGACGGGCCACGCGGCGCGCGTTCTCCACGTTGCCGCCCGACACATAGCCCGCAAGGCCGTAGGGCGTGTCGTTGGCGATCTGCACGGCATCGTCTTCGTTCTTGTAGCCGATGATGGCAAGCACCGGCCCGAAGATCTCCTCACGCGCGATCGTCATGTCGTTGGTGACGTCGGCAAACACGGTGGGCCGCACATAGAAGCCCTTGTTGAGGCCCTCCGGCAACCCGAGGCCGCCGGCGACCAGCGTTGCGCCCTCGTCGATGCCCTTCTTGATGAGGCCCTGGATCTTCTCCCATTGCACGCGGTTGACGACGGGACCCATGGTGGTGCCCTCCGCGCGCGGATCGCCCGGCTTGGCCTTGTCAGCCACGGCCTTGGCGATGGCGGCAGCCTCCTTCATCTTTGCGGTCGGCACCAGCAGGCGCGTGGGCGCGTTGCAGGACTGGCCCGAGTTGTTGAAGCAGTGCGCGGTGCCGCCGGTGATGGCCTTGGCGAGGTCGGCATCCTCCAGGATGATGTTGGGCGACTTGCCACCGAGCTCCTGGGTGACGCGCTTCACGGTGGGCGCCGCCTTCTGCACCACGTCGACGCCGGCGCGCGTGGAGCCGGTGAACGACATCATGTCGATACCCGGATGCGTGCTCATGGCCGCACCGACATCGGGGCCGAGGCCGTTGATGAGGTTGAAGACGCCCTTGGGCACGCCCGCCTCGTGCATGATCTCGGCGAAGATCAGCGCGGACGTCGGCGTGTACTCAGAGGGTTTGAGGATCATGGTGCAGCCGGCGGCGAGCGCGGGCGCGACCTTGCACGCGATCTGGTTGAGCGGCCAATTCCACGGCGTGATCATGCCGACGACGCCGACCGGCTCGCGCACAATCATCGCGGACCCCAGCGGCTCCTCGAACGGATAGTTCTTGAGGACGTCGAGCGTGGTCATCAGGTGGCCGAGGCCGGCGCCGGCCTGGAATTTCTCCGCAAACCCGAGCGGAGCGCCCATCTCGTCGGAGATGGCGCCGCCAATCTCCTTGGAGCGCTTTTTGTAGGCCTCGATGACGTTGCTGAGCAGCTCCACGCGCTGCTCACGCGTCGAGAGCGAGAAGGTCTCGAAGGCGCGGCGCGCGGCGGCCACGGCCTTGTCGACATCCGCGGCGGAGCCGAGCGCGATGTCGTAGAGCTTGTCCTCGTTGGCGGGATTGACGACGGACAACGTCTTCTTGGCAACCGGGTCTACCCAGGCACCGTCGATATAGAATTGCAAGCGATTGACCATGACCGCGACCCTTGCTGCTTGTCGGAACTATTCGAAGGCCACCCTTACCACCTCCCGTGGCGGAAAGGGAACATGCGGGGGCAATATGGCGCGACAACACCCGCGCTAGAGCACGCTATCTCAGGCCGCTCCCGCCTGCATCTGTGCGGCAATCTTGGGCAAGGCCTCGCGCCAGAACTCCGGCGGTTGAGCACCGGAGACGCCGTATTTGCCGAGCACGATGAAGAAGGGCACGCCCTGGATGCCCATGCCGCGGCCCCTGTCCTCCAGCTCGATCACGGTGTCGAGGCTTTCCTGGCTGGAGAGGGCCTGCGCCACGCCCGTCGGGTCGAGACCGATCTCGTCGGCCAGCTTGGCCAGGACATCGGGCTTGCCGATGTCGAGCGCGTCCTCGAAGTAAGCCTTGAACAGGCGGTTGACCACTTCGCTCTGTCGCCCCTGGCGTCCGGCTTCCCAGATCAAGCGGTGGGCGAGGCGCGTGTTGGGTGTCACCTGCATGCGATCGAAGGCGAAATCGATGCCAACCTCACGGCCGGTGGCGGTCATGTTGCGATCAAGCTCGGCGGCCCGGTCGGGCCCGAACTTGCGCGTGCGGTATTCCTCGCGCGTGATGCCCTCCGCCGGCATGTCCGGGTTGAGCTCGAACGGCAGCCAGGTGAACTCGATGTCGCGCGGAACACCGGGCGCATCGAGTGCGGACTCCAGGCGGCGCTTGCCCACATAGCACCAGGGGCAGATCACGTCGGAGTAGACGGTAATGGCCAGCGGCTCGGATTTGGCATTAGGCATGGGGCGCGCACCTCTCAGCTGCCAGCCGCAGCTTAGGGGAGGCCGACGGAGATGTACAATCGGGGCGCGGCTGGCTGTTGCCGATCCGGGAACTAGAACAGCAGCAGGATGCTGGCGCAGGCGCCGCCGACGAGCAGCCAGGCGAAACGGCGGCGCTGCAGCCGCAGCCAGTCGCCGAAGCGCTCCGGAAAGCTCTTCCAATCGACCGCGACGATCCAGGCGATGCCGAGACCCATCACGAGGCCAATCGTCCAGATACTGTAGCTCCCGTGGAGACCGGCGCTGCCGCCGCCGACACCGCGGCCCATAACGTCTGGCGCGATACTGCCGCCGACGAGCACCCAGGCACCGAACGCTGCCGAAGCCAGCGCGAGAACAGCCATCATGCGATGCATGCGCGAGCCCCTCCGAGCTTCGTGCGCCGACGCGGCGTCGATCATTGCTTACGGAAGGTTAAACCGACAGGGCAAACGAGCCGTTAACGGCGCATCACGCGTGCGTCTGGGCCGCCTTGCGCACGGCCTCGGCGATCTCGCCGACGACCTGGTGCACGATAGCCTGGTCGTCGCCTTCGGCCATGACGCGGATGACGGGCTCGGTCCCCGAGGGGCGGATGACGAGGCGCCCGCTGCGGCCGAGCCGGGCCTTGCCGGCATCGATGGCGCTTCGCACGGCATCATGCTCGAGCGGCGCGCCGTTGGCGTAGGGGATGTTCTGCAGGAGTTGCGGCAGCGCCTCGAAACGGCGGCAGACTTCGCTGACGGGCCGGCCGGTGGCGACCACCACCGAGAGCACCTGCAAGGCGGCTACCAAGCCGTCGCCGGTGGTGACAAAATCGGACAGCACGATGTGGCCGGATTGCTCGCCGCCGACGTTGAAGCCGTGCTTGCGCATGTGCTCCACGACATAGCGATCGCCGACCGGCGTGCGCACCATCGTCAGCCCGAGGCCGTTGAAGTAGCGCTCCAGCCCGAGGTTGGACATGACGGTCGCCACCACACCGCCGGCAGCCAGCTTGCCGCTTTGGTGCCAGTTCTCGCCGATCACCGCCATGATCTGGTCACCGTCGACGATGGTGCCTTTCTCGTCGACGATCACCACGCGGTCGGCGTCACCATCGAGCGCAATGCCGATGTCGGCACGCATCTCGCGCACCTTTGCCACCAGAGCAGCCGGCTCGGTGGAGCCGCACTTGTCGTTGATATTGCGGCCGTTGGGTTCGACGCCCATCTTGATGACCTCGGCGCCGAGTTCCCACAGCACGTCGGGGGCCACCTGGTAGCCAGCACCGTTGGCGCAGTCGACGACCACGCGCATGCCGTTGAAGCGGATGTTCTGCGGCAGGGTGCGCTTGGCGAACTCGATGTAGCGCTCCTGCGCGCTGTCGATGCGCTTGGCGCGGCCGATCTTGTCGGATGGGACGAGCAGGTCGCTGCTGTCCTTGTCCATCAGCGCTTCGATCTGCTTTTCGGCGTCGTCGGAGAGCTTGTAGCCTTCGGGATCGAACAGCTTGATGCCGTTGTCCTCATAGGGGTTGTGGGAAGCCGAGATCATCACGCCGAGATCGGCCCTGAGCGAGCGCGTCAGCATGGCGACGGCGGGCGTGGGCATGGGGCCGAGCAGGAAGACATCCATGCCGACCGAGGTGAAGCCCGACATCAGCGCCGATTCAATCATGTAGCCGGACAGCCGCGTGTCCTTGCCGATAACGACACGATGCGCGCGGCCGCCGCCGTTGGAGAACAGCTTGCCCGCGGCCATCCCGACTTTAAGGGCGACCTCCGACGTCATGGGAGCGCGGTTGGCGAGCCCGCGGATACCGTCAGTGCCGAAATATCTACGTGCCATCAGCCGTCTCGTGCGTGGGCGGGAACCCGGGTGTTCAAGTTGCAGAAGCACAGATTCGCAACCGCACTGTACCGCAGCGGGACCATCCGCGGCGACCGGCTGCCATCAAGTGTTGTAAGCAAAAATTGCACCGGTTTTGCAATGCCGTCGAGAGCTCGCGGTTAGTTCGCGGCAGCAGCCCCTGCCCAGACCGCCAGCGCCTGCCGGGTGGCGGCGACGTCATGGACACGCACGATCTGTGCGCCCTGGTCGGCGCCAATGAGCGCGGCGGCCAGCGAACCGGGCAGCCGCTCGGCCGGCGGCACGCCCAGCAGCTTGCCGATGAAGGTCTTGCGGGAGGCCCCCAGGAGAAGGGCGCAGCCGATGCCGTGGAAGGTGGAGAGCGCTGACAGGAGCGACAGGTTGTGCGCGAGCGTCTTGCCGAAGCCGATGCCGGGATCGACGATAATCCGCTCGCGCGCAATGCCGGCCTGCTCGCAGGCTGCAACGCGCGCCTCCAGCCAGTCGTAGACATCGAGCACCACGTCGTCATAGCGCGGGCCGTCCTGCATGGTGCGCGGGTCGCCCTGCGCATGCATGAGGATGACCGGCAGCCCGGTTTCGCCGGCGGCGGCTAGGCTGCCGGCATCGTGCGTCAAGGCAGAGACATCGTTGATGATGCGTGCCCCGGCAGCCGCCGCGCGGCGCATCACCTCGGCCTTGCGGGTGTCGATGGAGACGGGCACGCGCGCTTGGCTGACGACCGCCTCGATAACCGGCAGCACGCGGCGGCATTCCTCCTCGGTATCGACAGGCTGGGCGCCGGGCCGCGTAGACTCGCCGCCGATATCGAGAATGTCGGCGCCCTCGGCTTCGAGCTGCAGCGCATGGGCGATGGCGGCGCCGGCGTCGAAGTGAAGGCCGCCGTCGGAAAAGCTGTCGGGCGTCACGTTGACGATGCCCATGACAAGCGTGCGTATGAGATCGACGCCGGCAATAGCGGCACGCGGCGAGGATATCCGTTGCAGGACCGGCGCGAGTCCGGGGTGCGGGGTCGCCGACAAGTCCGCAACGCCGATCTGGCGGCGGCGGATGGAGGTTCCATTGCGCTCGACAACTTCGGCTGCGGCGAACGAGGCCTCGGGCCGCCCACCGACGGAGATAGCGCGGCCTTCGCCTGTCGCTGAGGACAGGCGGCCCAGGGGGCGAATGTACAAGGGTGCGCTCAACGGTCGTCCTGCGGGCTCTTTCCAAAAGCAAACGGGGCCGCATCCGGCCCCGTCGTTATGCACCCGCGCACGGATGGACGCCACAACCGCTAGGTCTGCGGATAAGGCTCCAGCCCGCCGGTCCCCGGCTCGCTGCGCGGCGGACGGACCTTGCCGACGTTGGGAACGGCAGGACCGGCAGGCCCTTTCGTTTCCTCGTCGTCGACGGCGCGCACGATCTTCTCACCGCGCATGACCGCATGCACTTCATCGCCAGTGATGGTCTCGTACTCCATCAGCGCCTGCGTGATCGCTTCGAGCTTGTCGCGATTGGACGTCAGCGTCGAGCGGGCAAGCTTCTCGCCGCCGGTGACGATGCGGCGCACTTCCTCGTCGATCATCTTCGCCGTCTCCTCCGACATATTCTGCCGCTGGGTGATGGCGTGGCCGAGGAAGACCTCCTGCTGGTTGTCGTTGTAGCGCAAAGGCCCGAGCTTATCACTCATACCCCATTCGGTGACCATGCGGCGGGCCAGGTCGGTGGCCTGCATGATGTCACTGGAGGCGCCAGTATTGAGGTGGTCCTCGCCGTAGATGAGCTGCTCGGCGACGCGGCCGCCGAACATGGTGGCCATGCGCGCTTCGCACCACTGCTTGGAGTAGCTGAGCTTGTCGCGCTCGGGCAGGCTCATGGTGACGCCAAGCGCGCGTCCGCGCGGGATGATGGTCACCTTGTGCAGCGGGTCGTTGCCCTGCACGAGCACGTTCACAAGCGCATGGCCGGCCTCGTGGTAGGCGGTCGCCAGCTTCTCCTCCTCGGTCATGATCATGGACCGGCGCTCGGCGCCCATCATGACCTTGTCCTTGGAGTCCTCGAACTCCTGCTGTGTCACCAGCCGCTTGTTGCGGCGGGCTGCCAGCAAGGCCGCTTCGTTGACGAGGTTCGCAAGATCGGCGCCGGAGAAACCGGGCGTGCCGCGCGCGAGCACCTTGGCATCGACGTCGGGCGCCAGCGGAACCTTGCGCATGTGCACGCGCAGGATTTTCTCGCGGCCGCCGACATCCGGATTCGGCACCGTGATCTGCCGGTCGAAACGGCCGGGGCGCAGCAGGGCTGGATCGAGCACGTCGGGCCGGTTGGTGGCGGCGATGATGATGATGCCCTCGTTGGCCTCGAAGCCGTCCATCTCGACCAGCAGCTGGTTGAGCGTCTGCTCGCGCTCGTCGTTGCC
>CADEEC010000037.1:0-25000 GCA_902826255.1 uncultured Hyphomicrobiales bacterium
TCACCACGCTCGATCTCACGCGCCTCGGCTATCCCCGGATCGCGGCCAACGCGCCGTTCATCGAGCGCAACGTGATCTAGCGGATCGCGCGCCGTTATTTGTCATCCCGGCACTCGTTGCCGGGATCCAGCGACCAACGCGCGTCGAAGCAAGCTGATGCATGGATCCCGCGGACAAGCCCCGGGATGACAGAGTTCGAGGCAGGGATCGCCAATCCACGGTCGCCGTGGCGCATGCTATGAAGTGCCATGGCACGCGTCCTCGTCATCTCCTCCCACGTCACGCACGGTAACGTCGGCCTCACGGCTACGGTGCCGGCGCTGCAATCGCTCGGCCATGAGGTGTGGCCGATGCCGACCGTGCTGCTGGCAAGCCGTCCCGGCCTTGGCAAGATGGCGCGCCATGCCGTCCCGGCGGCGGAGCTGGCGGCGATGCTCGCTGCGCTGGAAAGTGATGGAAGCTGGGCCACGCTCGATGCCGTGCTCACAGGTTATTTCCCCTCGCCCGAGTCCGTCATCGCCGCAGCCGATGCCGTCGCACGCATCAAGCGCGCAAAGCCCGGCGTCACTGTTCTGGTCGATCCCATCCTCGGTGACGCTGGCGCCCTCTACGTTCCCGAGGCTGCTGCCCGCGCCGTCCGTGCGCACTTGCTGCCGCTCGCCACTATTGCCACGCCCAACCTGTTCGAGCTGCAATGGCTCGCGCAGGCGGCGGTGGACGAGCGCGCGAAGATCGAAGCCGCCGTTGCCGGCCTCGGCATGCCATCCGTCGTTGTCACGTCGGCGGAAGAAACAGCAGACAGCATTGCAACGCTGCTCGTTGCGTCGGGCCGCACGATCGCATTCCAATCGCCGCGCCATCCCGACATTCCGAATGGAACCGGCGATGTTTTTGCGGGCCTTCTGCTCGGCTATCTGCTACACGGCCAGGATCAACAAAGCGCAATCGTGAGCGCGCTCGACGCGCTCGACGGCATTCTAGCCGAGAGCGTGGGTCGACCCGTCCTGCGGCTATCGAGTCTGATGAAGGGAGAGAGATGACAACGGCAGGACGCACCAACCGGCGCAGATCTGCGTTTGAATTCCTCCATCATGAAGCCGCCGGTGGAATCATCCTGCTGGTTGCAGCCATCGCGGCGCTGATCGCCAGCAACTCTTCCCTGCAGTGGCTGTACGATCATTTCCTCGAAGTGCCTGTTGGCGTGCGCGCCGGTGCTCTCGAGATCCAGAAGCCGCTGCTGCTCTGGATCAACGACGGCTTGATGGCGATTTTCTTTTTCCTGGTCGGCCTGGAGATCAAGCGCGAGCTTGTACGCGGCGAGCTGTCCACGTTCGGCCAGGCGGCGCTGCCCGCGGTCGCGGCGGCCGGCGGCATGATCGTTCCAGCCCTGATCTATGTTGTGGTCAATTGGGGCGATCCCGCAGCGCTGCGCGGCTGGGCCATCCCGGCGGCAACCGATATCGCTTTTGCCGTCGGCGTGCTGGCCGTGCTCGGGTCGCGGGTGCCGGCCTCGCTCAAGATCTTCCTGCTCGCGCTCGCCATTCTCGACGATCTCGGCGCGATTCTCATTATCGCGCTGTTCTATACGGAAAACCTGTCCTGGTTCTCGCTTGCCGTCGCCGCTGCGGGGGTTCTCGTCCTTTGGACGCTCAACACGCGCAACGTCACGCGCCTCGCGCCCTATGCACTCACCGGCCTCGTGATCTGGGTGTGCGTGCTCAAGTCCGGTGTGCACGCTACGCTGGCCGGCGTCATCGTCGCCTTCGCGATTCCGCTCACGCCGAAAGGGGAGGGCGAACTCTCGCTGCTGGAGGAGCTGGAGCGCGGCCTGCATCCGTGGGTGGCGTTCGCGGTGCTGCCGTTGTTCGCGTTCGCCAACGCGGGCGTATCTTTGCGAGGCTTCTCGCTCGGCGACTTGCTGCAGCCGATTCCATTCGGCATCGCAGCCGGCCTGTTCGTCGGCAAGACGGTCGGCATTTTCACCGCGACGTGGCTCGCCATCACAACGGGAGTCGGGGCCAGGCCGGACGGCGCGTCGTGGATTCAAATCCTGGGTGTCGGCATGTTGGGCGGCATCGGTTTCACCATGAGCCTCTTCATCGGCATGCTGGCGTTTCCCGATCCGGCGCAGGCCGCTCCCTTGCGGCTCGGTGTGCTGGCGGGCTCGCTGGTGTCGGCGGTCGCGGGCTACATGGTCCTGCGCGCGACTGCGCGGCCGGCACCGAAGCTCTGATCAGCGTTTGCTTGCCGCCTGGATGGCCGGGATCAGCTTCTTCTCCAGCGACTCGGTGGAGATTGGCCCTGTGTGCTTGTAGACGATCTCGCCGTTGCCGTTGACGACGAAGGTTTCCGGCATGCCGGTCACGCCCCATTCGATGGCCGCACGCCCGTTGGCATCGACGCCGATGCTGTTGAACGGGTTGCCGAGCTTGGCGAGGAAGCCGCGTGCGCCCTCCGGCTTGTCCTTGTAGTTGATGCCGTAGAGCTTCACGCCCGTGATGGCGCGCAGCGAGTCGAGAAGCGGATGCTCGTCCACGCACGGCTGGCACCAGGAAGCCCAGAAATTCACTACCGCAGGCTCGCCGCTTTTGAGCAGCGCACTGGAGAAGCCCTTGTCGCCGAGGCCCTCCAGCGGCGGCAGCGTCACGTCGGGCGCAGGACGCCCGATCAGCGCTGACGGCAGGCGCGAAGGATCGCCGCCGCGCAGCGCGAAGGCGAACAGCAGGGCAACGATGGCAAAGATGGCGAGCGGCCACAGCGGCAGGCGCGACTTGGCGGGTTGTGGGGGCGCGGTATCCTGCATGGCTCAGCCCGCCTTCGGCGCGGAGCGTCGCCGCACGCCGCGCGCCTCCAGGTCATCGATCAGGCGCTGCTGGCGCCGGCCGTCGGCAAACAGCCCGGCGATGAAGATGGCAAGTCCGCCGAAGACGATCGCGTAGGATGCGGCGATAAAGGACGTGTATGGGCCGAAGTCCATCGCCTCACTCCGCTGGCTGCCGGGCATAGCCGCCGGCCAGCTGCACTTCTGCAAGACGCAGCGCCTTCACGCGCCGGCGCAGGATCTCGTTGCGCATGGCCTTCATGTGCATGGCCGCGAACAGGACCGTCATGCCGACCGCCATCGTTAGCAGCGGCCACAGCAAATCAGGGTGCACGGTCGGCGCGCCGAGGCGGGAGACGCTCGGCGGCTGATGGATGCTGTTCCAGTTCACCGAGTAGCGGATGACGGGCAGCAGCACGATGCCGACGATGGCGAGGATGGCGGTAAGGTTAGCCGCAAGCGATTCATCCTCGATGGAGGTGCGAAGCGCGATCAGCCCGAGATAGAGAAAGAACAGGATCAGCACCGAGGTCAGCCGTGGGTCCCACGCCCAGTAGGCACCCCACATCGGCTTGCCCCACAGCGAGCCCGTCACCAGGCACAGCAGCGTGAACAGCGCGCCGATGGGCGCCGCCGCCTTGGCCGACACGTCCGCCAGCGGATGCCGGAACACCAGGAAGCCGAAGCTCGAGGCCGCCACCAGCGCGTACACCGCCATCGACAGCCAGGCGGCCGGCACGTGCACGTACATGATCTTGGCGGAGTGGCCCTGCTGGTAGTCCGGCGGCGAGGCGAAGCCCATGTACAGGCCGATGGCAATGATTGCAGCGGCGGCACCCCACAGCCACGGCAACAGCTGCGCCGACAGCGCCATGAAGCGCGTCGGGTTCGCCAGCCGTTGCGTGAGCGTCTGCATGGGCATGATCTAGGCTTTTGGCTCTCCACGCGCAAACAACACGTTCGTCATCCCGGCACTTGTTGCCGGGATCCAGCGCCCAACACATGGCAGAGCAAGCTGAAGGATTGATCCCCGGGGACAAGCCCCGGGATGACAACTGGAGGCTACGGCAGCACGGATCAAGCGAGTCACCTTACCTGGAACCGCAGTGCCGCCGCCGCCGCCAGCGGCGCCAGTACGATCGCTGCCAGCGAGATCGCGACCAGGATCAGGAATGGCGGCAGCGCCGACCCGGCTTCAATCGTGACGGCGTTCACCGATGCGATCCCGAACACGAGCGTCGGCACGAACAGCGGCAGCATGAGCAGCGCCAGCAGCAGGCCGCCGCGCCGCGCCCTCAGCGTCAGGGCCGCGCCAACAGCGCCGAGGAAGCTCACCGCAGGCGTTCCCGCCAGCATGGTCGCAATCAGGATCAGATAGCCCTCGCCTGGCAGGTTGAGCAGCAGCCCCAGCAGCGGCGCCATCACGGTCAGCGGCAGGCCGGTGGAGAGCCAGTGCGCGAAGCCCTTCGCCGCCACCACGCCCTCGAGCGACAGCGGGCCCATGGCGAGCACGTCGAGCGTGCCGTCCTCCAGGTCGCCCTCGAACAGCCGCCCAAGCGACAGCAGCGCCGCCAGCAGCAGCGCCACCCACAGCACGCCGGCTGCGATCCGCGACAGCAGGTTGAGGTCCGGCCCCAGGCTCAGCGGCAGCATGGTCACGACGACCAGGAAGAAGCCCAGCGTGATGCCGACAGCCCCTCCCTCTTTCCAAGCCAGCGCGAGGTCGCGTGCCAACAGCTGTCTGAATGCCATCATGCAGCGCTCGCTGATGCCCGCTGCAGCGAAAGCGTGCGCGTGTTCTGCAAGCTTAGCGGCACGTGCGTCGCCGCCACCGCGATGCCGCCCCGTTGCAGGTGGCCGTTTACCGCTGTCATCAGCGCCGCCTGCGCGGCGTCGTCGAGGGAGGCTGTCGGCTCGTCCAGCAGCCAAACTGGCCGCTCTCCGAGCAGCAGGCGCGTCAGCCCGAGCCGCCGCTGCTGGCCGGCCGACAGGTACCCGGCGGGAATGTCGCGCAGGCCCGAGAGGCCGAACGCGTCCAGCGCGCGCTCTGCCCGGTCGCGGCCTCCACCGAGATAGCCGGCCCAGAACGCCGCGTTCTCCAACACCGTCAGCGCGCTCTTCACCGCGTTGCGATGCCCGAAATAGTGACACTGCTCGCGCACGGGTGCGTCGCCGGCCGTGTCCTCTATCCGCACCTCTCCGGCCGCAGGCGGCAGCAGGCCCCCGATGGTCCTCAGCAGGGAGGTCTTGCCTGATCCATTGGGGCCGGTCACAACCAGTGCCTCGCCCGCGGCGACGGCGAACGACAGCTCGGCGAACAGCACTCGGCCGCCGCGAACTGAGGACAACTTGTCGCCGATCAACCGCATAGGCCTTTCCCGCGCCCGGCGCGCATATTAGAAGCCTTCTTATAAGGCCCGGATTTCCGCCGGCGCCAGCCATGAGGACGCGTTCTCCTCGGCCGGCTGCGGCAGGATTGCTAGGAGATTGCCGCTCATGAGCCAAGTCCCCACCCATCCCGACAGCTTCAAGTCCCGCAAGACGCTGACCGTCGGCTCCAAGACCTACGACTACTTCTCGCTGCCCGATGCCGAGAAGAACGGCCTCGCCGGCGTCTCCAAGCTGCCGAAGTCGCTCAAGGTACTACTGGAGAACCTGCTCCGCTTCGAGGACGGCCGCTCGGTCAAGGCCGACGATATCCGCGCCGTTGCCGAATGGCTTACTGCCAAGACCTCCACCCGCGAGATCGCCTACCGGCCCGCGCGGGTGCTGATGCAGGACTTCACCGGCGTGCCCGCCGTCGTCGACCTCGCCGCCATGCGCGACGCCATGACCACGCTGGGCGGCGACCCGGCCAAGATCAACCCGCTGGTCCCCGTCGATCTCGTCATCGACCACTCGGTGATGATCGACTTCTTCGGTTCGGCGGACGCCTTCAAGCGCAATGTCGAGCTGGAATATGAGCGCAACAAGGAGCGCTACGAGTTCCTGCGCTGGGGCGCCGGCGCCTTCAACAACTTCCGCGTCGTGCCGCCCGGCACCGGCATCTGCCACCAGGTCAACCTCGAATATCTCGCCCAGTCGGTGTGGACCAAGGAGATCGGCCGCACAACGCAGGCCTTCCCGGACACGTGCGTCGGCACCGACAGCCACACCACCATGGTCAACGCGCTGGGCGTGCTGGGCTGGGGCGTCGGCGGCATCGAGGCGGAGGCGGCCATGCTTGGCCAGCCTGTCGCCATGGTGATCCCCGAGGTGATCGGCTTTGGCTTCAAGGGCAAGCTCAAGGAAGGCGTCACCGCCACCGACCTCGTGCTCACCTGCACGCAGATGCTGAGAAAGCGCGGCGTGGTCGAGAAATTCGTCGAGTACTACGGCGACGGCCTGGACACCCTGTCGGTGGAGGATCGCGCCACTATCGCCAACATGGCCCCCGAATATGGCGCCACCTGCGGCTTCTTCCCCGTCGACGCCGACACCATCAAGTATCTCAAGGCGACCGGCCGTACTGCGGATACCATCGCGCTGGTCGAGGCCTACTCCAAGGCACAGGGCCTGTGGCGCGAGAAGGGTGCCACGCCCGTCTTCACCGACGTGCTGGAGCTCGACCTCTCCACCGTCGAACCGTCCTTGGCCGGGCCGAAGCGTCCGCAGGACCGCGTTCCGTTGACGCAGGTTAAATCCGGCTTTGCCGCCGGCGTCGGCGACATCGTCAAGGGCGCCACTTTGTCGAAGCGCGGCAAGGTCGAGGGCGCAGACTACGACCTCGGCAATGGCGATGTGGTGATTGCCGCCATCACCTCCTGCACCAACACATCCAACCCGTCGGTGCTGATCGCCGCCGGCCTCGTCGCCCGCAACGCACGCGCCAAAGGGTTGAAGCGCCAGCCGTGGGTGAAAACCTCGCTGGCGCCCGGGTCGCAGGTCGTCACCGACTACCTCGCCAAGGCCGGCTTGCAGGATGACCTCGACGCGCTCGGCTTCAACCTTGCGGGTTACGGCTGCACCACCTGCATCGGAAACTCCGGGCCTCTGCCGGAGAACATTTCCGACGCCGTGCGCGCCAACGATCTGGTGGTGGCCGCAGTGCTGTCCGGCAATCGCAACTTCGAAGGCCGGGTCAATCCGGATGTGAAGGCAAACTACCTGGCGTCGCCGCCGCTGGTCGTCGCCTACGCCATCGCCGGCACGCTCAACAAGGATCTCACCACCGAGCCGCTTGGCACGGGCTCCGATGGCAAGCCGGTTTATCTGAAGGACATCTGGCCGACGTCGAACGAGATCGCCGAGCTCGTGCGCACCTCCGTCACGCCGGACATGTTCGACAAGCGCTACGGCGCGGTGTTCGAGGGCGACGAGAAGTGGCGCGGCATGGGCAAGGCCAAGGCGAGCCTCACCTACCGGTGGAATTCTGGCTCCACCTATGTGCAGAACCCGCCCTACTTCGAGGACATCTCGCCGACGCCGGCGCCTGTCGGCGATATTATCGACGGACGCATCCTGGGCCTCTTCCAGGACAGCATCACCACCGACCACATTTCGCCCGCCGGCTCGATCAAGAAGGACGGGCCTGCCGGCGTCTACCTGATCGAGCATCAGGTGCGTCCGGCCGACTTCAACTCCTACGGCGCGCGTCGCGGCAACCACAATGTCATGATGCGCGGCACCTTCGCCAACATCCGCATCAAGAACGCGATGATGGGCGGCAAGGAGGGCGGCCTCACCCTTCACCAGCCTTCCGGCGAGGCCATGTCCATCTACGACGCGGCTATGCGCTACAAGACGGAGGGCGTGCCGCTGGTGGTGTTCGCCGGCAAGGAATACGGCACCGGCTCCAGCCGCGATTGGGCAGCCAAGGGCACGCGCCTGCTCGGGGTTCGCGCGGTGATTGCGCAATCCTTTGAGCGCATTCACCGCTCGAATCTGGTGGGCATGGGCGTCCTCCCACTGGTGTTCGACGACGGCGTGTCCTGGCAGACGCTGGGGCTGACGGGCGCCGAAACGGTGACCATACAAGGCCTGGCCGACCTGAAGCCGCGCCAGCGGGTCGCGGTCACCATCGCCTCCGGCGGCAAGGCCTCGCAGATCGAGGTCCTGTGCCGGATCGATACCGAGGAGGAGATGGGCTACTACCGCAATGGCGGCATCCTGCCCTTCGTCCTGCGCAACCTTGCGAAGGTCGCTTAACCGCTATCCGCAGTGCACCGCACTGCTGCGCCCGGCCATGGCATTGTGCCGGGCGCTCAATGTCTCACCCATTCGTGACTCGTACTTGATCGGCGAACTCTCGATATATCAGGGTGAGAAAGGCGGTGTGACTTTGACTGAGAGCATTGGGACAGTGCGGCGCGTTGCGCTGGCTCTTGTTCTTTGTGGCCTGGGGCTGATCCAGGGCGCGGGAGCAACGTACGCCAGTGGCATGAAGGCCTCCGCGGATGGACCCAAAGCCGCTGTCGTCTCGACCTCTCCCAGGGCTGTCGTCGAGCTGTTTACCAGTCAGGGCTGCTCGTCCTGCCCGGCAGCCGATGAATTGCTCGCCAAGCTCGCCACGCGCGACGACTTGATCGCCATCTCACTGTCCGTCGATCTTTGGGACTACCTCGGCTGGCGCGACACGCTTGCGCAGGCCAAGTTCTCCGATCGTCAGAAGGCCTACGCCAAGGTGCTTGGCGACGGCATGGTGTACACGCCGCAGATGGTCATCAACGGACGCGCGCATGTGAACGGGAGCGACGCGCTGAAAATCGACGCCGCGATCGAGGAAACGAGTTCCGCATTTGCAGCCTCGCGTGTGCCGATCCAGTTGACGGTGCGCGGCAACCGCTTGCTGGTTGAAATCGGTCCGGAGGCGCAGGCTGGCGCCAAGGATGCCACGGTCTGGCTCGCTGTCGTCTCCAAGACCGTCTCTGTGCCGATCGAGCGCGGCGAGAACAAGGGCAAGACGATTACGTACAATAACGTGGTGCGCGACCTGATGCCGATCGGCACGTGGCACGGCAAGATGCTGGCGGTCGAACTGGATCGTCACACGTTCATGCACAAGCATGCCGACCGCTGCGCGGTCCTGGTGCAGCAAGGGCGCGGCGGCGCCATCATTGGCGCGGCACTCCTCTCCTCGCTCTGATCCCTGACAAGAAACAAGGCTGGCTTTCGGCCAGCCTCGTAAGGGTCGATCGCCTCTTATTACTTTGGGCAGTAGGCCCGGTTCTACAACAAAACCCCGGGGGGCTGGGGGGCTGAGTGTTCCGAAGCCTCGCTGCGAACCGGGCCGAGAGGCAACTCCCGCACTATCCCGATTCTTTGCGGCCGGTCCGCGACCCAATTTTGGCATTACCAAGATGATTGGCGGCAACTTGGGTGCGTGTACACACGGCGTAGGCGCTGCACCGCAGCTTCGCTATTCTGTGCCGGGATCAACACACGGACACGCCCATGACACAGCGCCCGGAAGACATTCTGAACGGCAAGACGCGCCCGTTTACCGGGGCTGAGTATCTCGAGTCGCTGCGCGACGGCCGCGAGGTTTACATCTACGGCGAGCTAGTGCGGGACGTCACATCCCACCCTGCTTTCCGCAACGCTGCCGCTTCCGTCGCCAAGCTCTACGACGCCATGCACGCGCCCGAGACCAAAGGCGTGCTGACTGCGCCGACCGACACCGGCTCAGGCGGCTACACGCACAAGTTCTTCAAGGCTGCCCGCTCGCGCGAGGACGTCATTGCCCAGCGCGACGCCATCGCCCAGTGGGCTCGCATCACCTACGGCTGGATGGGCCGCAGCCCCGACTACAAGGCCGCCTTCCTCAACACGCTCGGCGCCAACGCCGAGTTCTACGGCAAGTTCGCCGGCAACGCGCGGGCCTGGCACAAGCGCGGGCAAGAGGCCGTGCTTTACCTCAACCACGCCCTCGTCAATCCGCCCATCGACCGTGACAAGCCCGTCGAGCAGGTGAAGGACGTCTACATCACCATCCAGAAGGAGACGGACGCCGGCATCTATGTCTCCGGCGCCAAGGTGGTCGCCACCAATTCTGCACTCACGCACTACAACTTTCTTGGCCAGAACATGGGCCAGGAGATCATCGATCCCAGCATGGTCGTGATGTTCATCGCGCCCATGAACACGCCGGGCATCAAGCTCATATGCCGCCCCTCCTATGAGCTCGCAGCCGCCGCTACCGGCTCGCCATGGGACTACCCGCTCACCTCGCGCTTCGATGAGAACGACGCCATCTTCGTCTTCGACAACGCCTTTATCCCCTGGGAGAACGTCATCATTCATCGCGACGTGGACCGGCTGAAGGCCTTCTATCCGCGCTCCGGCTTCGTGAACGGGTTCACGCTGCAGGGCTGCACGCGCATGGCCGTGAAGCTCGATTTCATCTGCGGCCTTCTCTACAAGGCGGCGCGCGCCACCGGTGTGGACTCCTTCCGCGGCGTGCAGGCGCAGATTGGCGAGGCGATCGGCTGGCGTAACCTGTTCTGGTCCATCTCAGACGCCATGGCGTACAACCCGGAGCCGTGGGTCGACGGGGCGGTGCTGCCGAACCTGCGCGCCTCCACCGCCTATCGTCTGTTTATGACGGAAGCCTATCCGGCGGTGCGCTCGATTGTGGAGAAGGTGATCGCCTCGGGCCTTATCTACCTCCCCTCGAGTGTGCGCGACTTCAAGAATCCCGACATCGACAAGTATCTGGCCCGCTTCGTGCGCGGCTCCAACGGCATCGACTACAAGGAGCGCATCAAGACCATGAAGCTCCTCTGGGATGCCGTCGGCACCGAGTTCGGCGCGCGCCACGAGCTGTACGAGATGAACTACGCGGGAAGCCACGAGCTGGTCCGTCTGTTCCCGCTGCAGGTCGGTATGGCCAACGGCGATCTCAAGAACATGACGGCCCTCGCCGAGCGCTGTATGGCCGACTACGACCTCGACGGCTGGAAGGACGATGCCTACCGCGACGGCGCCGACATCTCTATACTGAGCAAGGCGTAACGCCGCGAGGTCCTATGCTGATCACGGATGTCCGTGCGCACCACGTCCGCATTCCCTATGACGCAGGCGTCGCGAGCTTCAAGCAGGGCGCATCGGCGATAGCAGCGGTCGACATCGTGCTCGTCGAGGTCACGACCGATGCGGGCATGACGGGTTGGGGCGATGCCTGGGGCTACGTCTGTCCAAGGTCGACGGTCTCCGCCATCGCCGAGATGATTGCGCCCCAGGCGCGGGGGCAGGAGGTTCCCGACGCCGCGGGTATCCCGGTCCTCATGGAGCGGATCCAGCGCAACCTGCACCTGTTTGGCCGCTATGGCATCACCATGTTCGCCATCTCGGGGCTCGACATCGCGCTGTGGGATCTTGCCGCGCGCATCCAGGGCGTGCCGCTGCATCGCCTTCTCGGTGCGCAGAAACGAGCGCGCATTCCAGCCTACGCAAGCCTTCTCAAGATCGGCGATGCCGCCCTGATTGCGGCGGAATGCGAAACGGCGCTGCGGCGCGGCTACCCGGCGATCAAGCTGCATGAGACCACGGTTCCCGCCGTACACGCTGCGCGCGACGCGATCGGCGCCGGCATCCCGCTCATGGTCGACATGAACTGCCCCATGGACGGCCCCACCGCGATCGCTTTCGCCCGCGATTGCCGCGAGGCTGCCCCCCTGTTCCTCGAAGAGCCGGTTTGGCCGCCGGAAGATTTTGCGACCTTGGCAGAGGTTCGCGCGCAGGGTGGATTGAACGTCGCCGCCGGCGAGAATGCCTGCACCGTGCATCAGTTTCGCCAGATGCTGACCGCCGGCGCCCTCAGCCACGCCCAGCCTTCGGTCATCAAGGTGGGCGGCATCACGGAGTACCTGAGGGTCGTCGATCTGGCCGACACCATGGGCGTCAAGCTTGCGCCGCATTCGCCCTATTTCGGGCCAGGCTTCCTGGCGACGCTGCAACTGATGTCCTTGCGCGACGACGGCACCTTCGCCGAGGTGTTCTACATGAACCGCGCAGCCTGCCTCTGGCGCGGCCGCATCGATATCGATCCGGAAGGCTGCATAGCGGTGCCCGACGGGCCCGGCCTCGGCTACGAGCCGGACCGGGAGGTCATGGAGCGCTACCGCGCCTGACCACCGCGCCGCGGCAGCATGCGCCTGATCAGTCCGTCGCGCAGCACCAGCGTGTGCCACAGCACGATCCCCAGGTGGCCCGCCAGGGTGGCCACGAGCGCGTACGCGCTCGCGATGTGCGTCCACTTGGCGGCTATCGCAAGCGAAGGCCATGAGCCGATCGGGTTCGGCAGCTCCCACACGCCGAACAGGTTGACGCCGTAGCCGCCGGCCATCACGTACAGGAACCCGCTCACCGGCATGACGAACATGGCCGTGTAGAGCACCTGCTCCGCGCGATGGATGAAGGCGCGTTCGCGGCCGCTCAGCGTCGGTGCCCAATCCGGAAGCCGGCCGCTGCGGCGCGCGCGTAACCGAGCAACCGCCACGATCAGCGCAACCAGCCCTATCGACTTGTGCCAATTGTAGTAGCCCGACTGGCCGATCCCGAGGACCGTTCCATCCTCGCTCATGCGCAGCATGATGTTTGCGGCCCCGAACTGGAAAGCGAACAGGGCGACGATCAGCCAATGTAGCGCCTTGGTCATGGCGCCGTAGCCGTCCGCAGAATTGTGCAGGCTCATGGTCGCCGCCGGTCTATGGGCGGCGCGCGAGCATTGGCAGCGCAGGCCGCTCGCCGGAGGCCTTCCCCCGTATCGGTGCGCGCGGCAGTTTCGACTCGCCCGCCTCCATGATGAAGGCGTGCTCCAGTGTGTACCATGAGCCCGTGACGTCGGCTGCCGGCGCTGGACCGTCGTGACGCACGTAGTTGCCGATCAGGTGCCGCGTCACGCCGAACTGCACGTCGGAGTCGAGATACGGATCGTCGTTGACGTAAATCTGCGAGATCAGCGTCTTGAAGCCATCCTTGCTGGCGAGAAAGTGCAGATGCGCCGGGCGCATGTTGTGGCGACCCTGCGCCCGCAGCAGCTCGCCCACCGGGCCGTCGATTGGAATTGGATAGCCGGCCGGCTTCACACTGCGGAAGGCGATGTGCCCGTCAGCATCGGTGAAGAATTTGCCGCGTAGGTTCATGTCCGCCTGGGCTGGGTCCTGGTTCTCGTAGAAGCCCTCCGGGGAGGATTGCCAGATGTCGACCTCGGCACCGGCAATCGGTTTGCCGGCCCTGTCCTTGAACCACGCCTTCACGAACAGCACCGGCCCGGGTGTCGGCGAGCGCACGATGGAGCCGCCGTTTTCGGTGCGCGGTGACTGCATGCGCCAGAAGGGTCCGAGCAGGCTTGCGTCCGTCTCCGTCTGGCCGTTGTCGCCGTTGTTGAGCAGGCACACCAGCGATGACAGCCCCAGCGAGCCCGCAATCAGCACAGCCTCGTTGTGCGTATCGGTGGTCTGCTTGCCGAGCTGCACGACATAGCCCGTCGCGGTGCGCAGCTCATCCTCCGTCAGCCGCACCTCGCGCGCGAACTCGTGCATGTGGCGTACGAACGCGGACATGATCTCGCGGAAGCGGGCATCGGGCGCCCGGCTGAGCTCGCTCAGCACGGCTGGGGTTACGTCCTCTTGCCGCTCGATGATCATGCCGTGTCGTCCGCTGCTCTGGCTGCCGGAAGGGCTGGAAAACGCCGCGATGCTACCATCATTCCGCACCCGCGTAGCAGGGCGGACGTGGCCGCCGGGCGAGGCGCGACTGGGCGTCAGACCCGCCCCCAGACGCAATATGGAGGCTCAGAGCTTGCGTCCGGCCCCCACACCCGCTACATGACCGCGGGCGGCACGTCACGGCCCGCCTCGGCATTTGCTGGGCGTCGATCCCTACCGGCTCGGCAACCTTCCAAAGCCTTGAAAAAGCGCCCGTAGCTCAGCTGGATAGAGCACCAGACTACGAATCTGGGGGTCAGAGGTTCGAATCCTTTCGGGCGCGCCATTCAACGCCGCAGCATCGCGACGCGGCGCTAAGCAGCCGCGACAGTACTCGGGGCAGTGAGCAGCGCGTACAGCGAGGTGCGATCCGGTGCGGTTCGCAGCTTCTCGATGGACTGCGGCTCCCGCAACAAGCGCGAAATCCGGGCTAGCGCCTTCAAGTGGTCCGCGCCGGCGTGCTCGGGTGCAAGCAGCAGAAAGACGAGATCGACGGGTTCCTCGTCAGGCGCCTCGAAATCGATTGGGTGCTCTAGGCGCGCAAATACACAGAAGATCTTCTGAAGGAAGGGCAATCTGCCGTGAGGAATGGCAATTCCGCGCCCGACCCCGGTCGAACCCAGAAGCTCGCGCTGCTGCAGTGCCTCGTACACATCGCGGCTCTGCAGACGGGAAAGCTTGGCTGCGCGGTCGGACAGGGCTTGCAGCGCCTGCTTTTTGTTGCTGGCCTTGAGGGCCGGCACGACTGCATCCGGCGTTAGGAGATCACCAAGTTCCATTGCGCCTTCTCGGTTGCGGCCTCAGCGACTGCGTGTCCCGACATGCCCCGTTCTCGTGCACCAACTGTGCCAATAGCGGCATCCATTGCGCACGCCGCGTGGGCGGCTTCGCGGTTCACTCCAGAAAAAAACTGCTGCCGAAAGAGGGTTCCGTCGCGAACTCTGATCGCAAACTAGGCATCTCTGCGTCCGATGCAGCAGGCCCTGTCCGGGCTAGCCGCCGCACGCTATCCCCAGTGTATGACACACCGAAAACAGCCCAGCCGCTCAAAGTCCCCTGCATCCTTGAGCGTCCTCAGCGGGGCGCAACCTAGAGGAGCAGTGGAGGCGTGTCAATTCGAGGGGGATGCGCGTCTAACAGATTGGAGTCGCTCTACATTCCGGCGCTGAGGCGCGCGGCCATCTGCTTCTCGCGCCGGCGTTGCACCGATGAGGGAATGCGCAGCGCCTCTCGGTACTTGGCGACGGTGCGGCGGGCGATGTCTATGCCGTCCCGCCGCAGATATTCGACGAGTTTGTCGTCGGACAGGACCGATTGCGGCACCTCGGCATCGATGAGTTGCCGGATGCGGTGGCGAACCGAGGCGGAGGAATGCGCTTCCGCGGCATGGCTGGAGGCCGAGATCGCCGACGTGAAGAAATACTTTAGCTCGAAGATTCCGCGCGGCGTCGACATGTATTTGTTCGACGTCACACGGCTCACCGTCGACTCGTGCATGCTGATGGCGTCGGCCACCGTGCGTAAGTTGAGTGGCTTCAGGTGCTCGATCCCGTGCGTAAGAAAGCCGTCCTGCTGACGCACGATCTCCTGCGCCACGCGCAGGATGGTCCGTGCCCGCTGGTCCAGGCTCTTCACCAGCCAGTTTGCGTTCTGCAGGCAATCCACCAGGTAGGTCTTGTCCTGCTCCGAATGGGTCGTCTTCGACACCGTCGTATAGTAGCTGCGGTTGACCAGGACTCGCGGCAGCGTCTCGTTGTTGAGCTCGATGGACCACGCGCCGGCTTGGCTCGGCCGCACCAGGACATCGGGAAGCACGGGCTGGATCTCGACGGAGCCGAACTTCAGGCCGGGCTTGGGGTTGAGCTGCTTGATCTCCGCGATCATCTCGACCAATTCGTCGGTCTCGACGTCCACGGCGCGCTTGAGGGCAGCGAGGTTGTGGCTGGCGAGCAGAGGTAGATTGTCCAACAGCTTGGCGATCTGAGGATCGTACCGGTTGAGGTCCTTGAGCTGCAGGGCGAGACATTCTGCGAGATCGCGCGCAAGGATGCCGGCCGGGTCGAAACCCTGCATGACGGACAGGACCTTCTCGACCAGCGGGGTCGGTGCACCGAGTTTCTCGGCGACTTCAGCGACGCTGCCGAGCAGGTACCCCGCCTCATCCACCATGTGGATGAGATGGACGCCGATCAGCCTTTGGGCCGGGTCCGTGATCGCCACGTTGAGCTGCTCGGTCAGGTGATCGGCGAGCGATCGCGCCGATGGAACGAATTCCTCGACGTTGCCGTGAACGACCTCGCCGCTATGGGTGCTCGGCCGCAGGGCGGCCCAGCTGGTGCGGTCGCTCTCGAGGCGGTCGTCGTCGGGTCCGCTTGGGGCGCCGTTGGCGGCAGGTGCATCGCTTGCAAGAGCCTCGTCCCTGCGCGTGGGCTCTGAAGCCTCCCAGTCGGCGGCGGAGTTGTCCGCTTCATCGGTTGCCGCAGCCCCCTCCGGGGGCGCCTCTGCGGCCTCCTCGCGCTCCAGGAGCGGATTGCGCTCCAGCTCGGATTCGACGAAGGCGGTCAGCTCTATGTTGGACAGTTGCAGAAGGCGAATGGCCTGCTGCAGCTGGGGTGTCATCACCAGCTGCTGGCCCTGCCGCAACTCCAACTTAGGCGTAAGCACCATGACGGCTTTGATCGTCTTCAGGACGTGTTACGGGGTCAAGGTATAACGACGCCGCATTAACCGAACGTCTTCCCGAGATACACTTCCCGCACCGTCTCGTTCTCTATGATTTCCTTGGGCTTACCGTGTATTAACACTTGGCCGTCGTAGATGATGTAGGCCCTGTTTACGAGGTTCAGCGTCTCGCGCACGTTGTGGTCGGTAATGACCACGCCAATCCCCCTTTGAGTCAGGTGCCGCACCGTCACCTGGATTTCCTCGACAGCGCGCGGATCGATGCCGGCGAAGGGTTCGTCCAGCAACATAAACGAGGGGTTGGTGGCGAGTGCGCGGGCGATCTCGCACCGGCGCCGCTCGCCGCCCGACAGGGCAATGGAAGGGGCCCGGCGCTTGTGTACGATGCCGAACTCTTCGAGCAGGGCGTCCAGCCGCTCCTTGCGTCGCTTGCGGTTGGGCTCCACCAACTCGAGCACGGACATGATGTTCTGCTCTGTGGTCAGGCCGCGGAAGATCGATTGCTCCTGCGGCAGGTAGCCGATCCCCAGCCGCGCGCGGCGATACATCGGCAGTCGGGTCACGTCGCGGCCGTCGAGGTTGACCCGCCCCGCGTCCGCCGCCACGAGGCCCATGATCATGTAGAACAGGGTCGTCTTGCCTGCGCCGTTGGGGCCCAGAAGGCCGACAGCCTCTCCCCGGCTGGCAGCCAGCGACACGCCCTTCACCACCATCTGGCCGCGATAGCTCTTCTTCACGCCGTGCGTACTGAGCCAGCCTTCGGCGCCGGCAAAATTCTCCTCGGCCTCGTCGTAGGGCTGTTGGCCATTGCGCAAGGCCTTGGCATTCCGGCGGAAAGGGAACAGTCTCATGCGATCATCCTACCGCGCCGGAGGCGGCACATCCTACTGTTGGCGCGGCTCGGGCACATTCTTCTTGAGAATGTCCTTCGCCTTTTCCTTCACGTCCTTTGGGTAGAACAGCAAGCACTGCTTGCCAGGCGGGCACGCTCTGTCCTCAGGCCTGGATGCGCTCGAAGACACGGCCGGTGCCGCCGCCGACGGTACCTCAGCTCCGGACTCAAGTTCGAAGCGGTACATGCCGGTCGTCAAGTCGATCTTCAGGCGCGGCCCCTCGGCGACGTCCTTGTCGCGCACGACTGTGACGCCGCCGCCCATCAGGGCGGTGTTGGCCTTTACGTCAAAGTCCGCCCAATCCGCAACTGCCGTGCGTCCGTCCTTGGATACGATGATGACTTTGCGCCGGGCTTCGATCTTTTTCAGTTCACCTTTGGTCTTGTCGTCCCCACCGGACATGCCGAACCCCGCCTGACCTGTGTAGAAGGCCGACAGCTCCGCCGTACGGATAATGAAGTCGCCTTGCTGGGCGATGACATTGCCGGTGAACACGGCCTTCTTGCTGGCGTCATAGATGTCCAGCGTATTCGCCTCGACGTCCATCGGCGCGTTGGGGTCTGCCTTGAACGATCCTCCCAGCAGCGCGCCTGCTGCCGCCGCAGCCGGTTCGCGCGCCGGCTTTGGTGCCGCCTTGGCCGATTGCTGGTGGAAGCTTGCCGTGATCCGGCCGTCGCCCCCAGCTTCCGGGTCTAGGCGGCTCTTACCTGCCTTGCGGTCGATGAACAGCTTGCCACCGCGCAATGTGTTCTTGTCCTGCGTCGCGTGCACGTTGCCGACGAACAGCGCCGTGTCCGCGGAAACGTCGAAGTCGGCCAGATCGCTCGTCACGCGGCGATCCTCTCCGAGCGACACTTCCACGCCGTTGCGCGCCCATATGAATTTGACGCGCGTGCCCTGGTCGCGGCCGGCCGGGGGCTGGGCTTGATCGAGCGCGTTGCCCGCCTTGCCCTCGTACTTCACGAACAGGTAGGGCGCATTCAGCATGGTCTCGCCTTGAAGCACCCCAACGCGGCCGCGGAAATGTGCAGTCTTTTGGGCATCGTCGACGTCGAGTTCCTCAGAGTGGATGTCGATGGGCTGCTTGGCATCGCGGCCTGTGCCGATGCCCGACTGCGACGCAGATGGTACCAGCCGCACCGTGACATCGCCCCGGAACTGGGTCAGCCGCGACTTGGTGTTCATCACCATCTTCGCGGCCTGCAGCGATCCCGTCGGCGTGTTGGCGCTGACGGGGTCGTTGGAGACGATCTTGTTCTCCTTGGAATAGACGAAGGCTCGCGAAAGCCGCGCCATCAAGCCGTTGGACCCTTCGATCTCGATACCGTCGAACAGCTCGAGCTCACCCTTCGCGTTGTCGAACAGACCGTGCTTGGACTTGAGCTTGGTGGTTGCGCGGTCGAGCTGAACCAGGTTGCCGGTGACGTCGATGAGTTTGACCGGCTGGTTCTGCTTGAGACCGAGGATAGCCCGCCGTGCCCGAACCTCGAAGCGGCCGCCTTCCTTCGTGGTGCCGAAGTACGAGGGCTCCTTCATCGTAAGGTCATCGGCAGTGATGGAGATGCCGCCGACGTTCAGCCCGCCCATCCCCAGGCGCCAGTTCATGGCGAGAATCAAGGTGTAAGCGATCAGAACCAGGACAGCAGTAACCGGCAGGGCGACACGCAGGAAGCGCACGACACGGCTGTGGCGCCGGGCAGCAGCAAAGGCCTTGCTCCGATCGACGATGACGGCGGTCAGTCGCGTCGTGCGATGCGCCGCCCCTGCGGTGCGCGTGTCGAGCACTGTAGCCATGTCAGGAAAGCCGCCCGCCGTTGCGGGCTCCCTTCGCACCCCGAATCCTTCCCTTACTGGGCGTAAAATTAGGTGACATTGGGACCGGCGCAGTCACCAAGCAACTGACCCAAAAGTAAATTCCGGCCCTCGGGTACCCGCCGTGGTTCAATGGGCGAATATATCCATCTCCGAAAACCCTGCCAGGTCGAGGCGGGCTCTGACGGGTACGAAACGAAAGCACGCCTCGGCAAGCGAGTCGCGGCCCTCCCGCTGCAGCATCGCCGACAGTTTGGCTTTCAGGGCATGCAGATGGAGGACATCGGAGGCCGCATAATTCTTCTGCTGCTCGGTGAGCGTTTCGGCGGCCCAGTCGGAGCTTTGCTGTTGCTTCGACAGGTCCACGCCGAGCAGCTCCTGGCAGAGGTCTCTCAGCCCGTGCCTGTCCGTGTAGGTGCGGACCAGTTTGGACGCGATCTTCGTGCAATAGAGCGGTTGCGGCAGCACTCCCAGGTAGTGCGACAGCACCGCGACGTCAAAGCGCGCAAAATGGAAGAGCTTCAACACGCTTGCATCGCCGAGCAACGCCTTCAGTCGAGGTGCCTCCCAGTTTCTTCCGTCGAACTGGACGAGGTGCGCGGTCCCATCTCCTGCCGAAAGTTGCACCAGGCACAAGCGGTCGCGGCGGGGCTGTAACCCCAGCGTTTCGGTATCGACGGCAACCGTTTTGCCGAGGTCAAGTCCAGCCGGCAAATCGTTCGTGTGCAGCTTCACGTTCACCGCATCCCCGCTGGTCGTCCGTTGAGCGTCATTGTCGACGTGACGTTTCCTAACAGGGCAAAGGTGCTGTCGCTAGCGGTAAACCGGGATCATCAACGCTTCCGAACCCGTGCTTCGGAACGTGCAGTTGAACAAAAATACGCCCTGGGCGTTGCCGCTCGTGTGCGATCGCGGACCGCAGGCCTGGCTTGGGATCAGGGTGAGCACAAGATGCCCAATTGAGCCCAATTGCGAGACTAGCGTTCGCAATCGCAAACAAGCAACCACAAGGAGCGAGAGATGAGCGTACAGATCGTAATGGATCGCTCGGGTGACACGCGGCACGAGTTCGATGCGGTTGATGCCAATGCCGTTGCACTCGCCGAGAGCCGGTTCAACGAACTCACCGGAAAGGGTTTTCGGGCTGTGGCGCTTGGACGTGATGGCGGTGGCTCGGACCGCGTCGTCTCCAGGTTCGATCCAAATGTCGAGGAAACGCTGTTCATTCCGCAACTCCAAGGCGGCTGATGGACCGCCTGCATAGAGTCCTGAGGGCCCTGCTGCGCGGGGCCCTCGTCGAGCACGGGGCAAATGCGCCCTCCCTCGTCGATATTGTCGTCGAGACGGGTGCCGAGCCGCGGATCTGGGCGGAGTTCGCGAATGGCTATCGAGCGTCCGCACCGCTTCGCCCGGACGATTGCTTTGCCTTCTGCGACGCGCATGCGGCCTGGAACCTCGCGACTCTCCGCTCGGCGCTGAGGCAGGAGGCGCTGCAGGTCTATCTTGTGATGCGGCGTGAGCATCAGCTGGATCGGGTGCGCAATCAGCGAACTTGGGTGAGCGAGCAGATGCGTCGTCTCGGCCGTGGCATAGCGCATTCCCTGAGGGCGCGTCGCACGCACTTGATCGAGGATCCCAACGTTGGCTGGTTCTTGGACGATCGGACGTCGGCCGCGCATCAGCGCGGAATCCGGCTGCTGAAGGAAAACCTGTCACCCGCGCAGCTCGAGCAGTACGAGCGGCACGCATTCTTCGAAGTCTCCGGCAGCACGACGGGACGGCGCTATCGCATCCGCTATGGCCGTTCGATGAACATCGACCAGCTCGACAAGACGGGCCGGCGCGTGTGCGGGTGGTGTTTCTTCCCCAAAGGCAATCTGGTGGCTGGCGACGTCATGCTCGCACAAAAGCTCGCCATCGAGCTGTTCGAGGCGGACGCCCTCAAGTCCGCCAACAAGATCTGGTAACTCGTGCGGTCGCGGCCCCAGCCCCAACCAGTGAAGCTGGGGGCGCGCGTTCAGTTTGCGCTGTCCGCGCAGGCTACCTCAAGCACGCCTACTTCTGCTGCATGCTCTGCGTGGCTTCCATCATCAGCCGGCTCAACTCCTGAGCTTGCAGCGCGTAAGACTGGATTTGCGTCTGGGCATGGCGGCTTTGGATGCTCAGCACGTCGGTCAGATCCTTCGCGGTGGCCAGTTCCGTCGCCAGGTTGAAGCAGGCATCGCCGTTCTGCTTGGCAAACTTCACGGCGCGATCCTGCACGGCCTTGAAGCCGGCCGTCATCGCGTTGGCGGGCGTGGCGTTCGTCCACATGCTCATCGCCTTGGTCATGGCGTCCATGAACTGACCATACGTACTGCGCGCATGCTCCAGATTCTTCTCCGTCAGATCGCGAAGCTGCTGCGGGATCTCGAAGGGAGGCGGTTGCGACATGGGATGCTCCAGGGCTAGGGGACGGAGGCTACCTTAGCCTTATTGCGCGGCCATTTCACCCCGGCTGTACATCCGACTGGAGGTTAACACTATACGGTCGCTACCGGGGTTGCCGGCGAACCCACGGCGCCTGGCAGGCGCAGCGGCGGAGCCGTGAGCAGGAACCGGCTGCGATTGTTGGCGCGCAGCCAGCCGGCCAGCTCCGACAGCCGCCACAGCTCACCCAGGTTCACACCCGTCCTGAACAGGCAATGCTGGTGCAGCGGAAGCATGGCGCATTGGCCCGGCCGCAGCGGGCCGTTGTGGATCTCTACCGCGTAGTTGTCCGAGATCAGCGCGACCAGTTTGCTCTCGGTGACCCATTGCTGCAGACGCGTGTCGCCGCCATCGAGGCCGCTGCAGCTCGTCTCCAGAGTTTCCTTGTCCGGCACGCCTTTTCCTTCCAGGATCACGTCGTCGAAGCCCGTGCGAAGTAAGACGAAGTCACCCGGCTCCACGGTGATCCCGTCTGCGGCCATGATGCGCATGAGATCGTCATAGCCGACGGCGTGACGCTTTCGTCCGTAGTGTGCGTGGAGGTCGATCATCACGGCGCGGCCTTGGAGGCACTTCACCGCCATGTTCTCGACGCCGAGAGCGTTCGCCCTGGACGTAGCTTTTGCTTCCACGAAGGTTCCCGGAACGGCGCCCGCATCCTTCGTGTCGCTCGGCCCCACTAGGTCCACGCCGCCGCGGTAGCCGTTGTAGAATACGGGTTCGGCCTTGCCGTCGCCATCGGCATCGAACATCGCGCCAACGTGCGCCAGCGTATCCCATTGGGTTGAGTACTGCAGATGCATGATGACGACGTCATCGTTGATGACATCGGTCATGCCGGCGTGGTCCCATTCCGCGCGGTAGAGCCAGTTGGGGCGGCCGCTTCTTATTGACGGCCGAATCTGAGGCGGGTGGCGGCGCGGATTGAGCACGTTGCCGCCGGGATAATCGAGCGGCATCGAAAGGCAGAAGGTCTTGCCTGTTTTGACCTCCGCAATGCCTTGCTGGACCTTGATCTCCGTCAGCTCGTTCATCCGTCCGAGCTGATCGTCGGCGCCGTAGTCACCCCACGTGGAGTTCTCCGGCCGATTGACCCAGCGCCGGTTCTCAGACATCGCCCGCTCCCTTGCTTCCATTCTTGCTGTCCCAAGCAAGTTTGCAGCAAGTCCGGCGCGCGCGCTATCTGCCCGATTTCCAGGAGCCGGAATAATGGCCGCCACCAAAGTACTGGCGCGTACCTTTGCCGGAAATGATGGCGTGAGCGATAACCGTGCCGACGACCGTCACGATGACGCCGATTACAATCTGCGACATCCAATTTTGCATGGAGGCAAACCCGCCGCGAACCTGCGTACAGTCATTAGGCGGAGCACAGGGCAAAATTAGGACGAAAGGCCAGCTATTGCCGTACCGGGGTTGCAGCACTTGAGATCGTCTGCGCCTCATCCCGCAGTCCGCGCCACAGGTCTTCCGCATCGCGCAACGAAAGTCCGTACGGCGGCTCATCGTCAAAGCGGATAAGCACCAGCCGCTCGTGCTGGGCGCTCGCGACCGCCAGGTTCTTGGGAAGGCGCGTGAACTGCGCTCGGGACCGGTAGTGCGCGGCCGATGCCAGCGATTGCAGCACTGGTGCCAGATCGCTGGCGACCGCAAGCGGCAGGCTCAACGTATGCTCCTCGCCCCGCGCGTCTACAAACGTCATGTTGAGACGCCGCTCGCCGTGGTCAACGTTCGTCTCTTGCAGCGTCTGTACCTTGATCGTTGTGCTCATGCCCAGTCCCCCGTGCAGTATCTGCCGAACCATCCGGGGCTGGTTTCGGCCGGGCAAGGGGTATGTGAAAAGACACCTGGGAGAAGTGGCACTTTCCGCGCCGGTGTTACTCAACCGCGACGGCGCAAGGGAAAGGCCGCAGTGTCGAGCACTGCGGCCTCATGCAAACTAGCGACTGACGCTTACGCTTACATCCGCGAAGCCCAATCATCGACCTCTTTGCGCACCTGATCTTTGGCGTAGCCGTAGCGGGCCTGGATCTTGCCCTCCAGCTGTTCGCGATTGCCGTTGATCTGCGCGATATCGTCGTCCGTCAGCTTGCCCCACTGCTCCTTGAGCTTGCCGGTCATCTGCTTCCAATTTCCCTCAACGCGATCCCAATTCATCGTCGGCTCCTTAAGGTTTTTCTACGCACAGCCAGCTGCTGAGCTTGCCGGCTTCACATGAGAACGTGCGGCATAGGCATGGGTTCCCCTGAAGCTGCGTAGCTCGCCATCTGGAACAACCGACCCCACGCCGGGTTCCCTTGGTGAGGTGCGCAAACCGAACAAGAATAAGGAGAACCAAATGATCGATGCTTCTCACGTCAAAGAGCATATGGAAGTGAAGGGAGCCGACGGGCGCCACGTCGGCGTCGTCGACCGCGTTGAAGGCGGTCGAATCAAGCTCACCAAGTCCGACCCCGCGTCAGGCGGCACTCATCACTACGTCGATCTGGGGTTTGTGGATTCGATCGAAGGTGGTGCGGTCAATCTCAGCGCGAGCGCCGAAGAAATCCGCAGAACCTGGCAGTAGCGCCCATGCGCGAGCGAAAGCACTCGCTTTCGCTCGCGCATGCTATGAGGCTCAAGCTGCAGCCAGGGTATTCAGCTCTTCCAGAATGGCGGTGCCCATCTCGGCTGTGCCGACCTTGCGCATGTTGGGCTGCATGATGTCGCCGGTTCTGAAGCCGCGACCCAACGCGCCGGCGATCGCCTTGTCCACCAGGTCGGCTTCTTTGACGAGCCCGTACGAGTAGCGCAGCGCCATGCCGTAGCTGGCTATGGCAGCGATCGGGTTGGCGAGGCCCTTGCCTGCTATGTCGGGCGCGGACCCGTGCACGGGCTCGTAGAGCGCCCTTCGTTTTCCCGTCTTTGGGTCGGGAGCGCCAAGCGAGGCAGACGGCAGCATGCCAATCGAGCCGGTCAGCATTGCCGCTTCGTCGGACAGCATGTCGCCGAAGAGGTTGTCGCACACGATCACATCGAACTGCTTGGGATCGCGGACAAGCTGCATGGCGCACGCGTCGGCCAGGATGTGCTGCAGCTCGACATCCTTGGCTTCCTTTGCGTGCACCGCCGTCACGACCTGGTTCCACAGCACGCCGGTGCGCATCACGTTGCGCTTCTCGGCAGAGTGCACCTTGTTCTTTCGCGCGCGGGCAAGATCAAAAGCGACGCGTGCGATGCGCTCGATTTCGCTTGTCGTGTAGACGGTGGTGTCAACGGCGCGCTTCTGGCCGTTCTCGAGTGTGACAATTTCCTTCGGCTCGCCGAAGTAGGTACCCCCGGTGAGCTCGCGCAGGATCAAGATGTCGAGGCCTTCGATGATCTCGCGCCGAAGCGAAGACGCCTCCGCCAGCGCCGGGTAGCAGATGGCCGGGCGGAGATTTGCAAAGAGATCCAGATCCTTGCGCAGGCGAAGAAGTCCGGCTTCCGGCCGGATTTCATAAGCAACTTTGTCCCACTTGGGACCGCCGACTGCGCCGAACACGATCGCGTCCGCGCTTGTTGCCTTCGCCAGTGTGTCGGCGTCGAGCGGTACGCCGAATTTGTCGATCGCGGCCCCGCCGACGAGTCCCGTGTCGGTCTTGAACTGCACTTTG
>CADEEC010000038.1 GCA_902826255.1 uncultured Hyphomicrobiales bacterium
CGCTCGTGGAGGGTGTGAGGTCTATCGCACATTCCCTCTCCCGACGCTGACGGAGCGGGTGGATGGTGTCGCGATGCGTGCGGAGAGGGAGTTCCTCAACTCTTCCGCTCGATCCCCGCCATCATCTCCAGCATGGCGCACACCGCGCCGCTGTCCTCGTCCGCCTTGCCCATGGCCAGCGTCGCCGCATAGAGCGCAGAGGCGGTGTTGAACAGCGGGGTGGGGCAGTCGAGCTCGGAGGCGAAGGCGCCGATCACAGTCAGGTCCTTCTTCCAGATGTCGCCGCGCACGGTGGCGGGCACGTAGGTGTTGGCCGCCATCATCGGCCCGCGCACCTCGAACATGCGCGAGGTGCCGGCGCCGGACGAGATCACCTCCACGGTGCGGTGCGGGTCGAGGCCGGCCTTCATGGCCAGCACCAGCGCCTCGGCGGCGGCCACGTTGTGGATCGCCACCAGCAGGTTGGCGATGAACTTCATTTTGCTGCCGTTGCCGAAGGCACCGAGGTCATGCACCTTTCGCGAGAAGCCGAGGAACATCGGCTCCAGCCGCAGAATTGCCGCGCTGTCGCCGCTGGCGAACACCACGAGGTCCTTCACGGCAGCCTGTGCGCCGGTGCCGGACACAGGGCTATCGAGCGCGATGTGGCCCGCCTTCTTCAGGATGTCGCGGAACTTCATTTTGTCGGCCAGCGCCAGCGTGCTGGCCTCGATCACGGTGCGCGGTCCTGCGCTGGTGCGGGCGATCACCTCGGCGGTCTCGAGCGCGGCACGCGCGCTCGGCAGGCTGGTGATGATGTCGCTCACCGTCTCGGCCAGCGCCTCGGCGCTGTGCACGAGCTGCACGCCGGCACCCTTGGCCTCCGCGCTGCGCGTGATGTCGGGGTCGTAGCCGATCACCGTCCAGCCGTCGGCGATCAGGTTCTTCGCAAACGCGCCGCCCATGATGCCGAGCCCGACGATGCCGATGGTGCCTTTCATGGAACGCTCCTTGACCTTAGCCGCCTGCACGTTTGTTTTTTGCCATGATCCGCATGATCATCGCACGCTGCGCGAGCTATGACGCCTGTTGCCGCCAATGTCGAGGCAGGGCCGATCCCTCTATGTCTCGCGTATTGTCTCGCGCGGCGCCGCCCTTCGTCATCCCCGAAGCCGAGCGGCGCGAGGCTGTCGGGGATCCACCCCGGCATGTCCGGCTAGAGTTCGGAGCTGGATTCTCGCTTTCGCGGGAATGACGGATGGGGTGAGGGGCCGACCTTCCAAATCGGCGTCATGCCCGCGGAGGCGGGCATCCATGGCACGGCTCTGCGCAGGTGCGGTTGCCTTCGGCGGGACGCTTGCAACCAGCACCACATTGTCCCCTCTCCCCATTCCTCATGGCGAGAGGGCTAGAGCCTGCCACCGCGAAAGCGGGGGTGAGTGGCGGCCGAGAACCGGACGTGAAGGGTGTAGCCCGTCATTTCCGCAAGCGGGAAGAGGGGATGGCGAGCACACGCCCGCGAAGCCGTGCCGCGCTCAGCTCACCAGGCGATCCGGCTGATAGTTCACGCCGAACCGGATGAGCTGGTCGATCAGCTCGGGATAGGGCACCTTGGCGTGCTCAGCCGAGAGGGCGAAGTCCTCGTCCTTGGCAATCTGCGGATTGGGATTGGCCTCGAGCAGATAGGCCTCGCCGTCCTCCGTCACGCGATAATCGAGACGCGCATAGCCGCTCATGCCGAGCAGGCGGTAGATGGTTTTCGATACCGTGGCGAGGTCGGCCTGCATCTTGCGCGTGATCCTGGCCGGGCCGGTCTTGAGGCCGACCTGGCGCTGGTAGTCGGGGTCCCACTTGGCGCGATCGGAGGCGATCAGCGGTGCATCGTCGTCCTTCTTGGTCATCTCCAGCTCCCACGCGGGAAGCACGGTGACGCGGTCGTTGCCCATCACGCCGACGTAGATCTCGCGGCCGTCGATGAACTGCTCGGCCACGGCGGTCGAGTTGGTGGTGCGGTGGATGTACTCCACGCGCTCCCTGAGCTTGTCGTCGTTGACCACCACCGACGCGCTGGAGATGCCGACCGAGCCTTCCTCGGTCAGAGATTTCACGAACAGCGGAAACTTCAGGCCCTCCGGCCGCTTGACGGCGCGCTTCTGCGGGAAGGTCGCGAACTCGGGCACCTTGAGGCCGTGATAGGCCAGGATCTTTTTGGTGATGGCCTTGTCGCGCGCCAGCGTCAGGCCGCGCGGGTTGCAGCCTGTATAGGGCTGCTTGCACAGCTCCAGATAGCTGACCACGTGCTGGTCGAAATGGCCGATACCGGCGAACTCCTCGACCAGGTTGAAAACGATGTCGGGCCTGTGCGCGTCGATGGCGCCGCGGATGGTGGAGAGATCGTCGGACACGCCGATCGGCACGAGATCGTGGCCGAGCTCCTCGATGGCGTCGCGCACGTCGAACTCGGTTTTACGCAGCTCGCGCTGCTTCTCGCTGTAATCCTTCAGGTCGCCGGTCGGCACAAGGCTTTCGTCGGCGAGCATGACGACTCGCAGCTTCTTGCGGTTTGCGCCGTTCCTTTTCACCATCGCTCCACTCGATGCACCGGCAGAAAAACGCCTTAGGTCAAGCTTTGTTCCCCGCAAGCTGAAACTTTGGCGGGTGTTAGGCGTTTCCCGGTGGTCTTCCCCGACTGGGATAAAGATGCATGTCGAACCTGAGACAGCCGGCGGCACGGCCGCGGCGCGCCCCCGCACGCGCCGTTCGCACGCATGCGGCACTACCGTTGCCGCTGCAAGAAGCGAGCGATGAGGTGCTGCTTGCCACGCGGCTATGCGACCTGCCCGTGCGGCTGAAAGGCAGCCTGATGGCGCGTCGCGTGCAGCGTCTGCATCGCGAGCTGTCCGCGCGCAGCATCGTGGCGCTGCCGCACGCCTGGCTGTCGGAGGAGTTCTTCAATCCTGACGGCGTGCTCGGCTTTGCCGTTCCCTTCTACCTCGCGCATCGCCGGCTGATGCAACTCGAGCGCTCGCAGATGATGGAGGTGGAAGGCGCCGGCGAGGCCGAATGCCGCCGCATCCTTCGCCATGAGGCGGGACATGCGATCGACGATGCCTACGAGCTGCACACGCGCGAGCGCTACCGCCACCTGTTCGGCGACGCCAACGTCCCCTACCCCACCTCCTACAAGCCGCGCCCGCAGAGCCGCAACTTCGTCATCAACCTCACCAACTGGTATGCGCAGGGCCATCCGGTGGAGGATTTCGCCGAGACGTTCGCGGTCTGGCTCAACCCGCATCTCGACTGGCGCAAGGATTATGCGGGCTGGCCGGCGCTGGAAAAGCTGGAGTACGTCGATGAGCTCATGCGCGAGATCGCCGGCAAGCCGCCGCGCATAGCCAGGAAGACGGAGGTTGAGCCGCTCAGGAAGGCCACGCGCACCGTCGGCGAGCACTATGAGGAGAAGCGCGCCTATTTCTCATGGCGCTGGCCCGCCAACTACGACCAGGACCTGCGCCGCATCTTCGGCGAGGACCCCAGCAACTCCGGCCTGCCGACCGCGACCGGGTTCCTGCGCCGCAACCGCGTCTACCTGCGCACCCGCATCGCTGAAGGCACGGGTGTGCACGCCTATGCCGTCGATCAGCTCTTGCGGCAGATGATCGCCCGCGTGCAGAAGCTCGGCTTGCGCGTTATCGAGCCGCCCGCCCCGACCATCGAGAAGCTGCTGGTGGTGCTCACCATGCAGACCGCCGGCGTGTTCCACAAAGGCTACCCCAAGGTCGCCCTGTAGCCGGCTTCCCGGATGCAGCCGTCAACGCGCGACGGAGCAATCCGATAGACGGATCCCCGGGCACCCCTCGAAGCAAGTCCGAGGGCAGGCAAGGCCCGGGATGACAATTTTCGTTGCGCCTCACCTTCACCTGTCATCCCGGCCGAGCACAGCGAGAGCCGGGACCCAGGGGCTGCAAGCTCCGTCGCATCCAAAGCCCTGGGTCCCGGATATTCGCCTGCGGCGAATTCCAGGATGACAATTGCTGCTAGCGTTTAACCTTCACCTGTCATCCCGGCCGAGCACAGCGAGAGCCGGGACCCAGGGGCCGCAGTTTCCAACGCAGCAGGCGACGATGCTACCCCTTCGCCTGCCCCTTGTACCAGTCGAGGATCTGCTCGCCGGTCCAGGAGACGACGCCGTCGTGGCCGAGGATGTCGGTGAAGGTGCGCTCCACGTGGCCGATGCGGTGCGGCACGCCCGACAGATAGGGATGGCAAGAGACGGCCATGATCTTCGCGCGCTCCTTGGATTCCTCGTACAGCACGTTGAAGTGGTCCATGGCGCGGTCGTGGAACTCCTCCGAGTCGTGGTGCTGCAGGTTCATCATCACGATGTCATGCACCTCGAACGTGTAGGGCAGCGCGACCATGGGCCCGTGCTTGGTCTTCAGTGTCACCGGATCGTCGTCGAGCACGTAGTCGCCGATGTATTCCACGCCCGCCTCGGCGAGGTAGTCGAGCGTGTCGAAGGTTTGCGTCAGGCCGGGGCCGAACCAGCCGCGCGGGCGCTTGCCGGAGAACTTCTCGATCGTGTCCATGGTCTTGTGGATGATGCCGCGCTGGTCCTCCAGCTTGTGCATCGGGATCTGCTCGTAGGAGTGCGCGTTGAGCTCCCAGCCCGAATCCATGCACGCCTTTACCACCGGCGCGTAGGTGTCGCAGATCTTGGCGTTGATGGCGACGGTGGGTTTGGCGCCCACGCGGTCCAGCATCTTGCGCATGCGCCAGAAGGCGACGCGCATGCCGTATTCGTGCCAGCTCCAGTTCGGCAGGTCGGGCTGCTGCGGCACCCCTTGCGGCGGCGAGATCACCATGCGCGCCATCGGCCGCGACAGGTCCCAGTCCTCCAGCGAGAACACCGGCCAAACCACGAGCCGGATGCCGTCCGGAAACTTCAGGGGCGGCCGACCCTCGATGGGCTGAAACGACAGGCGTTCACGGGGATGCACGGAAGGTTCCTCCTGGTTTCGGTCTTGTTGGCTCGATGATCGAAGCAACGCGAGGCGGAGTCAACGCGATCGACGTGGCCAAGGCGGGCGCAGATATTGTGGAGTGAAATGTCGCCGGCTGGTGGCTCTTTCTGTCATCCCGGAATTGCGCGAAGCGCAATATCCGGGACCCAGGGGCCACGGATGATGTCGGAGCTTGCGGCCCTGGGTCCCGGCTCTCGCTGCGCTCGGCCGGGATGACAAGTCCGTGGTCAAGATCGCACTATAAATCCTGCTCCATCCACTCCCTCTGCACGTCGGCGCACCAGTTGCCGACGTTCCATTGGCCCCAGGCGCCGAGGCCTGCAAGCTCGTGCTCGCCGGCGTAAACGGGAACGTGGATGACGGACAGGCCGTCATAGGCATGCGCTGTCTTGAGCGCGGCTTTTAGTTCGTCCACCGTCCAGCCGCCGTGGATGGCGTTGATGCCGGACACGGCGCCGGCGAGCCGGACATAGTCGACCGCTACGCCGTCGTTGGTGCGGAAGCCGTGGCCGTACTGCGCCATCTGCAAACCGGTGATGGCGGCCATGCGGCGGTTGTCGAAGATGACGATGGTGCCTTTCACGCCGTGCTCGACGCCGTCGATCAGGATCTGCGGGTTCATCATGAAGGAGCCGTCGCCGGTGAAGGCGATGGCGTAGCGCGGTTTATCCGCGATGGCCGAAGCGAGCAGTGCGCTCACTGCGAAGCCCATGTAGGAGGCGCCCGTCTCGGTGAACGTATCGCCCGTCCTGTCGTCCTCCACGATCTGGAAGCCGTTGGCTTGCACGTCGCCGGCGTCGAACAGCTTGGCCGCGCCCACCTGCTTGGCGAAGTCGGCAACGACCTTGATGGCGGCGGGCTGCGCCAGCGCAGGCCGCTGCCAGACCTCGTCGCGGAGGGGGGCGGCCTCGAAGCGGGCGCGCTTGTAGGCCGACCATTCTGCCTTCTTGGCGGCACACGCTGCGAGCCAGTCGCTCTTGTTGGCGGCGGCTTTGGAAGCTTCCAGCTTGGCCGCGAGCCGATCGGCAACAGCCGAGATGTCACCGGTCAGCGCCAGCGTGCGGTTGTAGTGCGTGGCGTCGCCGAGATCGCCGTTGATGTTGATAACGGCTTGCGCCTTCTTGTAGCCGATGCCGGAGCAATCCGCCTGGCAAACGCCACGCGATCCGATCACGATCAGCAGCTCGGCCTCGGCCATGGCGTAGTTGCCGCTGATGGAGCCCTTGGAGCCGCCGACGTGCATGTTGTGCGCATGCGCATCGGGTAGCACGCCGGTCGAGCCGGGCGAGAGCACGACCGCAGCTCCAGCCGCTTCGGCCAAACGGCGCACGGCAGCATCATGACCCCGCGTGCCGCCGCCTGCCTTGATCGCGAGCTTGCGCGCGCCGGCGATCAGCTTGGTAGCTTCATCGAACGGCGCATCCGTGGCCGGGGCCAGCGGCGCGAGCTTCGGCCGCTCCGGCAGCGCGGCAAGATTGAGTGTCAATTGCGCCGGCTGCGTGTTCAGCGGCAGCAGCAGGAAGAACGGCCCGGCGCGGTAGGGATGGTTCACCGTCACCGCGCCGCGCCTGAGCGCATCGCGCACGGCCTCGGGCGTATGCAGCACATAGGAGCGGCCGAGGATGGCGGTCATCTGGCCGAACAGGCCCTGCTCCTCCTTCGGCACCTGCTGCATGTTGTAGCCTTCGCCGAACGTCGTCTCGTCGCCGTAGATGTGGTAGACGCCGACGCCGTTGGAGGCCGCCGCCAGCGCGCCGGCAAATGCTTGCAGCGCACCCGGACCGATCGATGTCACCACCGCTGGAATCTCGCCGTACTGCCACCTGAGCGCCGTGGCGGCATGCGCCATCGCCACCTCGTTGCGGCAGTTGAACGTGCGCGTAACGCCCTCGTCTTCGTAAATGCGCAGCACCTCGCCGAGATCGGTGGAGCCGTGGCCGAAGATGGCGAGATACTTGGAGACGCCCTGTTTGAGCAGCCCAAGCACGAGCGCTTCCGACAGCGTGGTGTCGATCAGCTTCGGGAGTGCGCCGTTGGCGAGCGCCGCCTCCAGTCCGCCCGCGCCGCGGATGGCTTGCGCGCGCGTTCGCATCGCAGACGTCCGGTCGGTGGTCTTCTGTTCGCTCGTCATCTCACCCTCGTCGCACAGACAGCCTGTCATACCGGGGCTTGTCCCCGGTATCCAGCCGTCAGCGCATGATGAGGTTGATTGAAACGTCCGCAGGCGTTCAGCTTTTCATATGGCTAAACGCTGGCCTCCGTTTGATCGAGGAACGCCGTCACCGTCTTGTTCCATTCCTGCCAGTGACGGCGATACGAGTAGTGGCCGCCCTCCGGCATGACGATGAGGCGCGAGCCGGGGATGCCGTTGTGCAGGTCCTCCGACTGATAGGAGGGCACGGTGGCATCGTCGAGCGTGCCGACGATCAGCGACGGCGCCGCAATCTTGCCGAGCTCCGCCTCGCGGTCGTGCAGCATCGACATGTCGAGCCGTTGCGCCAGGATGTCGACCGGCGCCACCGTGGTCAGCGCGCGCTTCTCCAGCTCCATCACCTTGTCGAGGTTGAAGCGAAACTGCTGCGCCCCGTTGGTGAACAGCGAGGACACCTTCACGTATTCGGCGGGGCCGTACGTCACGGCGATGCGCTTGCGCGTGGTCTGCACGCGCATGATGAACTCGTCGGCCTTCACCCAGGTGTTGGAGAAGATGGCGCAGCGCAGGCGGCCGGGGTGGTCGATGGCGACGTTCTGCAGGATGCAGCCGCCGGTCGAGGTGCCGGCGATGTGCGCCTTGTCGATGCCGAGCGTGTCCATCAGCGCGATGACGTCACGCGCGATCAGCTCCGTGGTGTAGCCGGTCGGCGGCTTGTCGCTGTCGCCGGTGCCGCGGTGGTCGAAGGCGATGCAGCGGTAGCGCTGCGAGAATTCCGCCAGTTGAAACTCCCAGGCGTCGAGCAGGCCAACGAGACCGGGGATGAAGATGAAAGCGGGGCCGGAACCGCGCTCCTCCACGTTGAGCGTGATTCCGCCGATGTCGATCCTAGGCAATGCCGGCCTCCGGCATCGTCCGCGCGGCTTCGCTATTCGCCGCTTTCCAGAACCTCGGCCACCTCGACCACGCGCCCCTCACGCGCGCTCTTGCCGCCCGCCTTGATGACGGCCAGGTTGCGCGCGGCCCAGAAGCCGTCGGTCTCGGGCTTGCTTCCCGTGCGTACGCACTGGGCAAACTCGTCGAGCTCTTCGCGGATGGTATCGTTCTTCTCAGTGGGGATCGCACGCGCTGTCTTCTCTCCGCGCTTCAAGTGCCTGAGGCCCGTGAACAGGTCGTAGTAGGCACTGGCTTCCTTGCCGTAGATGTTCATCATGTAGAACTCCGAAGCGGACGCGTAGGAAGCCGTGAGGTTGGAAAGAGCATTGTTCTCGTGCTGCAAGATCATGTTGGCGACGTCGGGGTTGTCGCCGGGCAGCACCAGCTGAGCCAGGCGCGCCGACACGCTCTTGACCGGGCCCATCAGGTATTCGAGCACGTCGACATAGTGGATTCCAATCTGCAACATGACGCCGCCCGGCATGCCGGCTGCCGTGTAGCGCCATGACGAGAGATCGAACTGGCCAAGGCGATCGCGGCTGATGTTGCATTCGGCCTGCACGAGCTTGCCGAAGCGGCCGGCATCGATTTCCGATTTCACCCAGCGAAAATGCGTCTCCCGCCGGCGCTGATAGCCGAGCGAAAGGATGACGCCGGCCTTCTGGCAAGCCTCTGCCATCTCGAAGGATTCGCGCACCGTGTTGGCGATCGGCTTGTCGAGGAAGATGTGCTTGCCGGCTTCCGCGGCCTGCCGTGTCGTCTCCAGGTGCACGTTGTTGGGGGTGGTGTTGACGACGGCGGCGATCGAAGAGTCCTTCAGGATCTCCTCGTAGCTGGCGGCCGTGCGGCAGCCGTACTTCTCGGCGAAGGCGCGGCGCTTGTCCTCGGAGCGCGTGTAGCACGACACGATCTCGAATTGGCCGGACCGCTTCATGGCGTCGGCCAGCACGTCGGACCACCACCCCATTCCCAGTGCCGCGACGCGGACCGGCGCTTGGCTCATTTCCACTTCTCCTGAACCCGTGTTGATAGGATTGATCTCACCGTGCGTGCCGCCCTTGCGCTGCACCGCACCGTCATGTGCGCTCCGCGGCGTCGGCGACGGATTTGCGGTATCCGAACACCCAGGCGAAGCCTTGCAGGATCAGCAGCATGCCGGCCACCGTCGCGATCACGATCAGCGAGGCGTTGTCGGCGAAGGTCGCGTAGCTGCCACCCGACATGGTCAGCGCGAGGCGGAAGTTCTCCTCCAGCCGGTCGCCGAGCACGAGCGCCAGCAATAGGGGTGCCATCTCGTATCCGAACTTGCGCAGCATGTAGCCGGCGATGCCGGACAGAACCATGATCCAGATGTCGGCGCCTTTGAAATTCACGCTGTAGACACCGATGATCGAGATCACCAGGATTGAGGGCACCAGCCATCCATAGGGGATGCGCAGCAGGTTCACGAAGATCCCGACCAGCGGCAGGTTGAGGATCACCAGGATAATGTTGCCGATGTACATGCTGGCAACGAAGCCCCAGAACACGTCGGGGTGCTCGGTCATGAGCAGAGGACCCGGCTGTACGCCATGGATCATCAGCGCCGATAGCAGGATGGCCGTGGCCGGGATCGACGGAATGCCGAGCGCCAGCAGCGGAATCATGGCCGTGCCGGTGGTGGCGTTGTTGGCGGTCTCTGGGCCCGCTACGCCGGCGATGGCGCCTTTACCGAATTGCTCGGGATTTTTGGAGAAGCGCTTCTCGATCGCGTAGGACACGAACGTCGATACGACGTGGCTCACGCCCGGCACGATGCCGAACAGGAAGCCGATGATGGAGCCGCGTCCAATTGCCGGCGTCGCTTCCTTCAGGTCCTTCCAGCGCGGAATGAGATCCCTGAGCTTGGGGCGGATGGCCTTGATGGCCTCGCTCCGCTCCAGGTTGAGCAGGATCTCGGAGATGCCGAACAGGCCGATGGCCAGCGCCGTGAACGACAGCCCGTCGGCGAGGCCGAGATTGCCGAAGGTGAAGCGCGGTAGGCCGGTCAGCTTGTCGAGGCCCACGGTGCCGACCGCGAGTCCCAGGATGATCATGGCTGCGGTCTTCAAACGCGATCCGCCGGAGACGAACGTGATGACGCCGAGCGCCATCAGCATCAGCACGACCTCGACGGACGGGCCGATCGCGATCATGAGGTTGGCGAGCGGCGGAGCTACCAGCATCAGGCCCAGCACGGACAGCGTGCCGCCGACGAAGCTGCCGAGCGCGGCAATCACCAGTGCCGGGCCGGCACGCCCCTGGCGGGCCATCTCGATGGAAGGGATGACGGAGGCCGACTGGCCGGGGATGCGCAACAGGATCGAGGTGGTGGAGCCGCCGTACATGGCGACATAGAAAATGCCCGACAGCATTATGATGGCGCTGGCGGGATCGAGGCCGAAGGTGAGCGGCAGCAGCAGCACCATGCCGGCCAGCGGACCCAGCCCCGGCAGCACGCCGACGATGGTTCCCCACAAGCAGCCGATGAAGCAATAGAACAGAGGCTTCCAGCCGAGAACGCCGGCGAAACCCGTCATCAGTTGGCTGAAAGCATCCATCGTACGCGCCTAGGACAGGCCAACTGGAAACATCGGCGGCAGCCAGGCCGAAAGCCCGCTCCAGAAGCTGCCGGTCGGCAGACGGACGCCGAGGGCAAACCTGAAGACAAACCATACGAGTGCCATGCACAGGCACGCACCGAGCAGCGCGCGCCACCACGTCGTGCGCGCCACCAGCAAAAGAACGAAGGCCATGAACGTGCCGAGAACCAGATAGGCGTCCGCCTGTTCGAAGGCCATCGCGACGCCCGCAAGCGCAGCTACGGTCACCAGCACGTCCCGGTGGCCGACATAGATGGGCGCCGCCTCGTCCGGCGAACGCACCATCGCGTACAGGATCATCAGCGCCGCCAGAGCAAGGGCAACGCCGAGCGCGAACGGAAAGAAGCCCGGCCCCGGCAGGCCGATGTGGCCGAAGTCGAGAAGCGCTGCCTGGGAGATGAAGAAGACGGCAACCGCCAGCAAGGCAATCGCCACCGCGATCTCACCGGTACGCGCCGGCATCGGGCGCCCCCAGGCGCCCTGTCCCGCTGCGTCGTGCGGTGTCTCGCGGCTGTCCGTCACTCCATCATCCCCCAAGCCGAGTCCGGGCGGCGCAACGCGCGCCGCACCTTCACTTCTTCAGGCCGACTTCCTTCATGACCACCGCGGTTGCCGCATCGTCGGTGGCAATCATCTTGGTGAAATCGGCACTCGACTGATAGGCCGGGGTGAAGCCGATCTGCTTGCCGGCCTCCTTGAAGTCCTCCGACTCCACCGTCTTCTTGATGGCGTCCTGCAACTTGGTGATCACCGCCTTGGGTGTGCCTTTCGGCGCCGAGATTCCGCGCCAAAGGTCCATGCCCGTCTTGAAGCCCTGCTGCTTTGCGGTCTTCACATCCGGGAATGCCGGGTCGGGGATCGTGCCGAGCACGGCGAGCACGCGCAGATTGCCGGCTTTTGCCTGCGAGACGAATGCCTGCGGGAACTGCACCGCGGCTTCGATGCGGTCGCCGAGCAGGTTGGTGACGGCCTGGCCGCTTCCGAACGGTACGTCGATGATCTTGGCCTTGCGTTCCGAGAACAGGGCGACGGCGACGAGGTGGGTGTGGCTGCCCTTGCCGGAATGCCCGACGCGCACCTTCTCAGGGTTGGCCTTGGCGTAGTCGACCAGGTCCTTGAGCGTCTTGAATTTCGAATCCGCCTTCACCGCCAGCACCGGGTTCTCGATGGTGACGCGGGCGATGTGCTCGAGGTTCTTGTAATCGAAGGGCAGCTGGCCGGTATGGAAGGTCGTGGAGATCGAGTTCGAGCTCCACACGATGGAATAGCCGTCGGCCTTCTGCTGCGACAGGTAGGTGTAGCCCACCGCGCCGGCGGCGACGGGCTTGTCGATGATGGGAACGGGCGCGCTCAAAATCTTGGCCATGCCGTCCGCCAGCTTGCGCGCCGTGGTGGTCGATGCGCTGGCAGCGCCGAACAGCGTGGTCATCTCGATCGGCTTGCCGTCAGGATAGGACTGGGCGTTACCGAATGCTGAAGCCGTGACCAGTGCGGCCACCGCCATCAGCGTGCGACGGGCATAGATGCGCATTCTTTCCTCCACTTCGTTCAACAAGCAGCCAATACCCGCAACTCGGTAGGCCCGCACGTCTTTTTACTCCGCTGCAACGCGGTTGATATTCCGCTTTGCCGTCCGCGCAATGATCCCTTCGAGCACCTTTTCCGGCGTCGCCGGCAGAGATGTGATGCGGACCCCCACAGCGTCGTAGATGGCGTTCATGACGGCGGGAATGGTCGGAATCATGGCGGGTTCGCCGATGCCCTTCACCCCGAGCGGCCCCAACGGATCGGGGTCCTCGAGGATCACCGAGGTCACGTGCGGCACATCGAGCGAGGTCGGCAGGATGTACTTCGCAAGATTAGGCGTGGTGGCGTGGCCGTTTACCGTACGGTAGTCCTCCATCAGGCCCTGGCCGAGCGCCTGCACGATGCCGCCCTCGATCTGGCCCTCCACCCCGCGCGGATTGACCGCACGCCCGACGTCGTGCACCGCCCAGATGCCGAGCACCTGCACTTCCCCGGTCAGCGTATCGACCTCGACTTCGGCAACCTGGCAGCCGAACACGTAAGCCTGCCAGGGCCGTCCCGAGCCGTCGACCGGATCGAGGCCGGTGGTGTCGGTGCCGAACGAGGCCGAGCCGACGGGCACCACGCCGCGCGCCTTGGCAAGGTGCACCGCATCGCTCATCGGCATCTTGTGGTTGGTGCCTTCGGCCCACGCCTCGCCGGCCGCCGTCTTGATGCTTTGGTTGTCCACGCTCCAGTGCTTGGCCAGTACATCCACCAGTGCCGCACGGGCCTGCCGCGAGGCCAGCGCCACCGCGTTGCCGATCATGTAGGTCTGGCGCGTGGCGCCGGCGTGGGCTGCTTCCGGCGAGCGCGCCGTATCGTTGTCGCCAATGGTGACGTCCTGCGGGCGCACGCCGAGTTCCTGCGCTGCGATCTGCGCGAGAACGGTCAGGATGCCTTCGCCGATCTCGGTGACGCCGGTGACGATCTTGGCCGTGCCGCCGTCGTCGATCTCGGCCCAGGCGCCGGCGCGATCGACGGTTGCAGTGCGGGCGATCCCGTACCAGCAGGCAGCAACGCCGCGGCCGCGCTTCTTGGCCATCACGCGACCTCGCTCGTCTTGGGAGAGGCCGCTGCCGCGAGGCGCGCGCCGAGCGTGCACGACGGTCGCGTGCCTTCGCCGTTGAGGTCGCCGCGCGTGGCGCCGCGCATGTTCGGCACGCCGGGCTCCCAGCGTGCAGCCTTCTCGGCGGCATCGAGCGCCCGCGTCAGGCTCACCGACTTCAGGGCTTGCTTGGTGTGCGTGCTAGCGCCGTCGCGCATGGCGTTGACGCGCCGGATCTCGAACGGATCGAGCCCCAGCTTCTCGGCGCAGATGTCGAGATGCGTCTCGGTCGCGAACTGCGTCTGCAGCGCGCCGAACGAGCGGAACGCACCCGACGGTGTGTTGTTGGTGTAGATGCCGTAGGTATCGACCTTCACGTTCGGGATCGCGTACGGCCCGGCCGCCAGGATCGCCGCCTTGCGCATCACGCCTTCCGTCGACATGCCGTAGGCGCCGCCGTCGGAGATCATCTTGATCTCGACCGCCTTGATACGGCCGTCGCGCGTCAGCCCCATCTTGTAGGTCGTGTGCGAGGGATGCCGCTTGGCGGTGGTGATGATGGATTCCTCGCGCGTGAACACGACGCGCACCGGCCGCCGCGTCTTCATGGCCATCAGCGCCAGCATGCCCTGGTAGACCATGTCCTCCTTGCCGCCGAAGCCGCCGCCGACCGGGCTCATGATGAAGCGCACCTTGTTGATCGGCTGCGCGATGATGCGCGACAGCATGTGCCGATGGTGCGTGATGTTCTGGCTCGGCGACAGAATCGTCACCACGCCGTCGGCATCGACATAGGCAAGGCCCGCTTCCGGCTCCAGATAGGCGTGCTCCACCTGCTGCGTGGAATAGGTCTCCTCCACGATCAGGTCGGATTCGGCAAAGCCCTTGGCAACATCGCCGACGCGGATCGGGATGTGCTTGACGATATTGTCCGGCGCGTAGTCGTGCAGCACGGCCGCGCCGGCTTTCATGGCCTCATGCGCATCGAACACGGCCGGCAGCGGCTCATACACTACCTTGATCTTGCTGAGCGCCCGCCGCGCGATCAGCGGGTCCTCGGAGGCAACCGCCGCCACCTGCTCGCCGACGTAGCGCACCTTGCCCCGCGCCATGATCGGCTGGTCGTGCACGAACACGCCGAAGCCGTCGACGCCCGGCACGTCGGCCGCGGTGATGACGCCCTCGACGCCGTCCATGGCCTCCGCCTCGGACGTATCGATCGACACGATGCGCGCATGGGCATGCGGTGAACGCAGCACCGCCATGTGCAGCATGTGCGGCATCACCATGTCGCCGGCATACTTCAGCGCGCCCGACACCTTGCTCGGCGCATCCAGCCGGCGCACGTTGACGCCGATGAACGCCCCGTCGGCCGCGTCTTCCTCGGCCAGCGCACTAGCAGGCCGTCGGCCGTTCTGGACGTCGCGCGCCAGCTCCACGGCATCGAAGATCTTCTGGTAGCCCGTGCAGCGGCAGATGTTGCCGCCGAGGCGCTCCTTGATCTCTTCGCGATCTGCGAACGGGTTGGCGCGCAGCGCCGCGGTCGCCGCCATCACCATGCCGGGAATGCAATAGCCGCACTGGCTGGCGCCCGCCTTGTGGAACGCCTGCTGCAGCACCGAGAGCTCCCCGGCCTTGGCGAGACCTTCCACCGTCTCGATCCTTGTGCCCTGTGCCTTTGCCGCCGGCACCAGGCACGACTTCAGCAGCACGCCGTCGACGAACACCGAGCAGGTGCCGCACTCGCCGGCGCCGCAGCCTTCCTTGGTGCCGGTGTGGCCGAGATCGTCGCGCAGGAAGTCGAGCAGCCGCAAATGCGGCTTGGCATTGCGCGCGATTTTGCGGCCGTTGATCGTCGCCTCGATGCGCAGGTCAGGCATAGGCGGCCTCCAGCTCGGGCGCGAGCAGGCTCGCGCCTCCGGCATTGCGCACGGCCGTCATCAGCGCGCGCAGCACAAAGCCTCTCACGACCTCACGGCGGTACTCCTGCCGCGAGCGCGAGGCCACAAGTGCGACGGGCATCTCTGCGGCCTGCTCCAGGCGCTCCGCCGTCAGCGGTCCGGCGCGCAGGAAGGACTCGACCTCTGTCAGCCGCTGCGGCACCGGGCCGATGCCGCCGATGGCGAGGCGCGCGTCCTCGATCTTCTGCTTTGTCGCATCCAGCTTCACGAGCGCCGCAAGGCACACGACCGATATCACCAGCGAGCGCCGGTGGCCGACCTTCTCGAAGCTGGCGCCGTAGCCGGGCAGCGCCTCGCAGTCGAGGCCGACCAGCAACTCGTCGCTCTCCAGCGCCGTCTTGCCGGGGCCTTGCAGGAAATCTTCAACCGCCATCTCGCGGCGCACGATGCGGCCGTTGCGCTTGGCGGCCAGCTCGACGCGCGCGCCGTGCGCGATCAGCGGCGGCGTGCCATCGGCAGCGGGCGAGGCATTGATGACGTTGCCGCCGATGGTCGCCGACTCGCGGATCTGGTCGTCCGCAAACCAGATCGCGCATTGCGGCATCACCGGCAGCGCCTTCGCCAGCGCGGGATCGTCGAGGAAGCGCTGGATCGGCACGGCCGCGCCAAGCCGCACGCGGGTGCCGTCGACGCGGCGCGCGTTCAGCTCAGGAATCCTGGCAACGTCGATCAGTACCGGCACTTCGACATCGCCCGCGCGGCCCTCGCGCGCCCACGGCAGCGTGTCGGTGGCGCCGGCGATGATGCGGCAGCGCCCGCGATGGCGCGCCATCGCGTCGAACGCCTCATCGAGCGAGGCCAGCGTGAGATATTCGTCGCAGATCAGCATCGCCTGACCATTGCTATCGCTTGGTCAGGGTGAGGCAGAACCATGCTCCAACGGCTGCATGTTGCTGCGCTCACCCTGTCTCGCCCGTGCAGGAGACGCGGGCGGGGAAGTCTCACTCAGCTGCCTCTTGGCGCACCGCCACGCCGCGCGCCTTCACCACCACCTTGATCGCATCGTCGACACGATCCTTGGCGTAGCGCAGCGCCGTCGGCAGGTCGTCGAGGGCGAAGGTGTGCGTGTGGATCAGCGTCGCGTCGAAGCGCTTCTGGCGCATGAAGGCTTCCGCGCGGTGCGTTGCGCTCTTGCCCTCGCCGCGGATGCCGTAGAGATAGACGTTGTTGCGCACGATATGCGCGACGTCGACCGGCACCTGCTCATGCGGGAACGCCGCGAGGCAGATCTTGCCGCCGCGGTTGACCATGTACAGCGCCTCGTTGAGTGCGTTGGTGGCCGCCGAGCACTCGACCACGTAGTCGACACCCTTGCCGCCGTTGGCCTTCCTCACCGCCGCGACCACATCGGGGTCCTTGCGGATATTGATGACGTGGTCGGCACCGAGCTTCTTGCCGAGCTCCAAACGATTGTCGCGCGTGCCGGTAAGGATGACCGGCTGTGCGCCAAGCGCCTTGGCAACGGCAACGCCCATCAGGCCGATGGGGCCGGGCCCCGTCACCACCACGCTCTCGCCCGCAACAAGTCCGCCCAGCTCGGTCAGGCCGTACATCGCCGTGCCGGCGGTGACGACCAGCGTCGCCTCCTCGTCCGACATGTCGTCCTGGATGGCGACCAGCGTGTTGATGTTGTTGACCTGGTACTCGCAGAAGCCGCCGTCGGTGGTGAAGCCGTTGGCGCGGTGGCCCTTGTCGACGTCGCCGTAGTTGAGGCCGTAGTTGTGGCACGATGTGTACATGCCCTCGCGGCAGCGCTTGCACTGCCCGCAGCCGGCATGAATCTCGACCGTCACGCGCTGGCCGATCTTGTACTCGTCGACTCCCGGGCCGAGCGCGACCACCGTGCCCATGTATTCATGGCCCGGCGTCCAGTCCTTGCCGTAGGGCAGGCCGCCCTGGATCAGCGCCGGCGGCCCGTGCGCGATCACGTCGAGGTCGGTGGCGCAGATGGCGACGGCGTCGATGCGCACCAGCACCTCGGCCTTCTTCGGCACCGGCACCGCCTTTTCCTTCAGCGACAGCTTCTCCGGTGCATCGAGCACCCAGGCGCGCATCTTGTCGGGGATCGGGAAGTCCTTGCTCGTCTTCACGCCGGGCGGTGCGTACATGATCTCTTCCTCTCCTAGTTTATGGGTGCGGCGCTTTCCGTGGCGCCGTCTCCGCCTTGTGCTCCGAATTCAGCCGAGAGCGAGCGGGCGGCGGCCATCACGGCCTGCCGCATGCGCTCGAGATGGTCTTCGGTGGCGCGCAGCGTCGGCGCCGACGCGCTGACGGCGCCGACCACGGCGCCGAGATGATCGCGGATGGCGGCGCCGATGCAGACGACGCCCGGCTGGAATTCCTCGCGGTCGATGGCATGGCCGTTGCGGCGTACCAGGCGCAGCTCTTCGATCAGCGCGTCGGGATCGGTGATGGTGTTGGGCGTGAATGCCGTCATGCGTTTCGTCTGCAGGATGCGGCGGATTTCGTGCTCCGGCAGCCAGGCGAGCATTGACTTACCGGTGGCGCTGGCGTGCGCCGCGTCCGATCCGCCGACAAGACCCGTGTCGACGCGCACCGCATGGCGCCCCTCGCGCCTGAGCAGCGTGATGATGGCGTCGCCCTGCAGCACCGCGAGGTGCACGCTTTCGCCCGTCTCCTCGTTGATGCGCTCCACGAACGGCTGCGCGCGCCGCGGCAGGTCCACCTGCTTGAGAAACGCCTGCCCCAGGTGCAGGCCGCGCGCGCCGAGCGCATAGCGCCGGCCCGGCGCCTTGGCGACGTAGCCCCACTTCACCAGGGTCGCGAGCAGATGGTGGCAGGTGGAGATGTTGAGCTTGGCGGCAGCCGAAAGGTCGGTCAGCGCCACGCCGCCGCCAGAGCGGGCAAGGGCTTCCAGAAGGGTCAGCGCGCGATCGACGGATTGGACACTGCCCCGGTCGCGCGCCTTGGGCGCCGACCCGTTGGCGGCAGGCTTATCGTCCGTGTGACCGTCGACCCTCTCCACGCGCGTGCTCCAACGCAAGACGACAGCTCTAGGTAGTGGAAGGTGCCTTCCACGGCTGGAACACTGCGAGAAAGAGGGTCTGTCGTCAACAAATTTTGCAGGTATGAATATGTTTTCTACATTGCGAAATTATACGATGGGTACTCCCTTGTGTTTCGCTTCTCCCTCCGGCTCCACGTGGATGAGCACTTCCGCGCCGTGCACGGCTTCGGTCAGGGCGGCTTCCAGCCGGTCGCAGATGTCGTGCGAGGTGGCTACCGTCATGGTGCCCGGCACCACCAGGTGGAACTCGATGAAGGTGACCCGCCCGGCGATGCGCGTCTTCAGATCGTGCGCCTCGATGGCGCCTTCGGCGTTGGTGGCAATCACCTCGCGGATGCGGCGCGCAACGGTCGCCGCGACCGCCTCGTCCATGAGGCCGCCGACCGATTCCTTCATGAGGCGCATGCCGGTCCAGAGAATATTGAGCGCCACCAGGGCAGCGAGCGCCGGATCGAGGACCTGCCATCCGGTGACGATCACCAGCCCGAGCCCCACCAGCACGCCGACCGAGGTGGCGACATCCGTGCTGAGGTGCCGGCCGTCCGCGACCAGTGCAGGCGAGCGCTGGCGCCGCCCCCATGTGATGAGAAATGCGCTCCACGCGCCGTTGAAGATCGTCGCCAGCGCGCTGAAAGCCAGACCCTGATCGAGGTTTGCGAGCGTACGCGGCGACACGTAGGCCTCATAGGCCTCGCGCAGGATCAGCAGCGCGGCGACGATGATCAATGCGCCCACGATCACGGCGGAGAAGTACTCGGCCTTGTGGTGGCCGAACTGATGCTTGCGGTCGGCTGGTTGCGAAGCGACATGGATCGTGTAGAGCGCAATCAGAGCTGTGATGACGTTGACGATGCTCTCCAGAGCGTCCGAATAAAGCGCGGCGCTGCCCGTCACCCAGTAGGCCGCGTACTTGAATCCCATGACGGCCACGGCCACGCCGATGGAGGCGAGCGCGACCAGCTTGAGTGTGTCGTTCGGTTGCCGTTGCATGGCGGCCAGCGTGTCTGACATGTCTCGCACATGGCATGAACGGCGCGCCGAGGCCAGCCTCCCGCTCCGCGCCAAGCGCCGCACTATCCACAGCTTGCCTCTATCACAGCGCCCACGAATCTGATGCAAGGGGCTGGTTACGGCTTGGCCCTAGCTGTGATCGTTGGCCCCGCGTTCGGCCGTGCCGTTCACGCGAGGACACAGCGCATGGCCAATTTCCCCACCCATATTGCCGTCGGCACCATTGTCAGCGGCTCCCTGGCCACCGTCACGGTCGCGGCCAACATGGTGGCCCCGGAGAACATCGTCGCCGTGACGCTGGCGGGCATGCTCGGCTCCGTGCTGCCCGACATCGACCTCAAGGACTCGCGGCCGGCCCGCGCCATGTTCAACGGCCTGGCCGTGTTCTTCTCGTTCGCCGTGTTGTTCAGCGTCGCGCACAAATATTCGATCGCCGAAATGCTGATCCTGTGGCTCGGCACGCTTCTCGCCGTGCGCTTCGTCGGCAGGGAATTGTTCGCCCGCTTCAGCTACCACCGCGGCGTGTGGCACTCGCTGCTGGCGATGGTGTTCTGCGCCGTTGTGACGGCATGCGTGTTCAAGTACCTGCTCGGCAAGAACGACTCCGTCGCTTGGCTTGCCGCCGGCTTCCTTGCCATCGGCTATCTCACGCACCTCGTTCTCGACGAGATCTACTCGGTCGACGTCATGGATACCCGCATCAAGGCCTCGTTCGGAACGGCGGTGAAGCTCTACGACGGCCGGCGGCTCGATCACTCCGCGGCCATGGTGGTGGCGACGCTGCTTGTCTTTCTCATCGCGCCATCGTTGGGCGGCATAAGAACGGACCTCACGACGCCCGGTCTGTGGAGCAACCTGCAGCAGCGCATGCTGCCGCACGATCAGTGGTTCAGTGGCATGAAGCGCATGACCGCGTCCGGCGGCAAGGCAGACGCGGCGCCCTCCACGTCGTCGAGCCCGATCGAGACGGGCTCGATCCCGGCGCCGTCCGAGGCGCCGAAGGACAAGTAGTCCGGCGCTCGGTCCACAAGCGCAAACAAGGTCGGCCTGTGCGGCCCCCCTGCAACTGGTGAGCCCTGCGCCAGGCAGCTACACTGCAGGAGAGGATCAGCGGCCGCGGTGGTTTGTATGTCCATTCGGCAGTCCATGGGTTTGCGTGCGCCTTTGCTGGCGCTGGTTGGCGTTTCGCTCGGCAGCTTCGGCGCGCCATCTGTCCTTGCCGGCGATACGCCGTCCGCTACGCCTGAGGTGGTTGCGTCCGTGCCGATGTCGCGGCTTGGCGCGCGGTTGCCGCGCGCGAGCCTCTCCGGTGTCGATCTCAACCTGCTGTGGGCGCAATACCGCCCTGCAAACACCATTCCCGCCGAACCGGAGGCCGCGGAGGAGGACGACACAATTTTGGTCGCCTTCTCGCTCGGCTCGCCCGACAGCGCCAACCAGGAAATTGCCAAGGAATACGGCCTCGAGCTGGTCGATAGCCGCGAGCTGACGGCGCTCGGCCTGCGCCTCGTGCGCTATCGCGTCAACGACGACCGGCCGGTGGCCGTCGTCGTTGCCAACTTGCTGAGGGATGCGCGCGTCGAGCGCGCGCAGGTCAGCGTTACGTATCGGGCGCCTGCGCCGCCCGCCGACGTGGCGTCAAAGACACCAACGCCGCCGGCAGTTGCCAAGACCCGGCCCGTGCGTCCGGCTGAGCGTATCAAGGGTGCCGTCAGCGTGGCTCAGGCGCCGAAGCCCTCGCCAGTCCCCCGGCAGCCTGTCGAGGCGCGGCTCGATGTTGGCGACATCCTCTCCGGCGGGCTCTAGAGTCCTTTCCGTAATTCCCGCGCAAACGGGAAGCCAGCCCCAGCTCAGAGCATGTCTGATCTAGGTTGACCTGTGCCGGCCTGGCCGAACACGGCTCAGTTGAACCGATACGTAAGGCCGACACGACCGGCCCAGCTTTCGAGATCGCTGTTGGCCTCATGGCGCACGCCGAGCGAAAACTGCAGCGCCCGCGCCAATTCGAAGTCCACCCCGGCCGCGGCGAACGCCGTGGTGTCGGCCTCCAGCAGCTGATAGCCGATGCCGTCGATGGTGAGGGCGTTGTCGTAGGCGAGGTGGTGGATCACGCCCGCCTGCACGAACGGCCGGACTGTGAGGTCGCCGTCGCGGAGGACGCCGAACAGGCGCGCCGACAGGCTGGCGTCGGTGGATTGGATGGTGTGGTCCCCGTACACGATGCCGAGCGAGTCTGTATGCGCTTGTCCGACCGTGCGCTGGTGCGACAGCGTCGCGCGCAGGTCGAACCGCGTCGTCTCGTTGAGCGGCACGATGGTGCCGACGAAACCGGCGGCGACGAGGCCGGTCGTGCTGTAGTCGCTGACCGAGCCGGTGACGAAGTTCACATTGTCCGCCTCGCCCCACGTGGCGCCGATGGCGCTGCCCGCATACCAGTTCTTGCCCGTCAGCAGCGAGAACGTGCCGAGGCTCCAGGATTTCAGCTGCAGCGTGCTCGCCTGGCTGATACCGGCGTCGCGCAACGCGGCGCTTGCCTTCACCTGCGTTTCGGTTTCGGTCGTGCCGCCGCTGAAGCCCACGCGGAAGCTGCCCGGCGCGAGCCCGAACGCGGATGAGGCGTCGAACATGAAGCCGGGTAGCTGTGCGGTCTCCTGCGTTTGCACAGGCATGGAGGTGGAGGTGCCGCAGTCGTTGCCGTCGCTGCTGCGTATCCGGTAGCCGTCGTGGGTCGTGCTCTGCACCGTGGATGCATTCCACATCCACACCTTCGTCCCGGCGAGCTGCGTCATCGTGCTGGCGGCCGCGCATCCGCCCGCCGACGGATCGTCGCCGAACGCGAAGCCGTTCAGCATCTGCTCGACCGGCGCCATCGCTTGCGCACTGCCGATGTTGGAGAACATCTGCGTCGTGGAGTTCGTCTGGTTGATGATGTCTCCGAGGCCGCCGCCGGACAGATTGAGCGAGACGAGGTTGCCGACGCCGACCGATACGGCCGGCAGCTCGAGCAGCGGCCCGCCCGACAGGGTGACGTTGAGCGGCGTCGCCGCGACGCTTATTCCCAAAGCATTGACTGTAGGCAGCGCCACCGTCGCACCGGCGCCAGACAGACCCACGGTGGCCTGACCCACCGAGGCAACGCCGGCCACGCTCACCCCGGGCGTCACCACGGCAACGCCGCTGGCCGAGGCGCTGACGGTGGCCGATGTTACGTTGGCCAGGTTAGCGACGCTGACGCCCGGCGTGACGACAACCGCGCCGCCGCCCGAGAGGCTGACGGAACCTGAAGACAATTTCGCAAGGCCCGCAATGTTTCCACTGGGCGTGATGACGATCGCACCCTTTTTCGAGAGATTGACCAGCGCGGGGTCCAGCGAGACAAGCCCGCCAGCGGCAACTCCGGGCAGCAGAACCGTAGCCCCCGATGCGCCCTTCGGCGGGATCGTCACCGTTATTCCGAGCACGCTGAGCTTGTTGGCGCCCTTCGGATTCAGCACCGATTGAGCCAAGGCGCCGTGGGACCCGGCTGCAACGCAAGCCAGACCCACACCCGCCTGAACGATACCCAACAGCCGCCCTCTGGCCATCGTACCCTCAGCACGCAAGCAACATCACTGCGAGGATCGTAGGGTGCGAAGGCGACAACCTGCAAGTGCACACTGCGAAGGCTGTGCATCGTGCGTTGTCGTCTGTTTCGCTCGGGTCACAGCGTGCAACTACGCGGCAAAGACTACGAGACGCGTTATCGCATTCTGAGCAGCAGCGCGCCGATCAGCACCATGACGGCCGACACGATGCGCGCGGCGATCCATGGCTCTCGCAGGATCAGCGTCGCAAACAACGCACCGAACAGCACGCTCGTCTCGCGCAGCGCGGCAACCAGCGCGATCGGCGCCACCGTCATCGCCCAGATGGCGATGACGTAGGCCGCAACGGACAAGGCCGAGCCCATCGCCGTGATCGGCCAGTGCGTGCGTGCGGCGGCAAACAGCGGCGGCCCGATGCGCACGTAGCCGTAGCTGCCGACGATGATGGCGCTCAGCACGAACAGCCACAGCGTGTAGGCCACCGGCTCGCCGGAGGCGCGCGCTCCGCTGCCGTCGACGATCGTGTAGACGGTGATCGTCAGCGACGTGAGCAGTGAGAACCCCACCGAGCGGGCGTCGAATGTCTTGCTGGCGCGGCCACCCCTGACCGCGAGCAGCAGGATCCCGCACGCCAGCAGCGCGATGCCGGCCCAGCCGTAGGAGCCGGGGGACTCGTTGAGGAACACCGTCGCCAGCACCGCCGTCATCAACGGTGCGGCGCCGCGGGCGATCGGATACACCTGCCCCATGTCGCCGACCTTGTAAGCCGACGCCAGCGACAAGAAATAGCCGACATGGATGGCGACCGAGGCGGCCAGATACGGCCACGACGCCGATCCCGGCAGGCCGAGATACAAGGCGATCGGCAGCGCCAGCGCACCTGACGCGCACACCATCAGCACGGTCGCCGTCAGCGGCTCCAGGTCGAGCTTGAGCAGCGTGTTCCAGCCGGCATGACATGCAGCCGCGACGAGGACGGCGAGGAAGACGTAGAGGTCCATGGGATCGAAGGTGCGCGGCCTGGATGGGCGGCGACTAACGCATGTTCGCGCCTGTCACGCAATCGTCACGCGGGCGGGTTCCGCAGCTTGTCGCGCGGTTCAAGTTGCGTCGAAATTGTGGTGAGCGTGCCGCACGCCCGCCCCGGACACGGCTGCCGTGCACGCGGCGTTGCGGCGCAGGTCCCGCCCAGCGCGCTCACTAAGCGATTGCATGACAATGCTGTTCTGCTTTGACGCGGGCGTGCGCGGGCCTTCGCCAGGCCGCCGTGCCGTTATGCTCATTGCCGTCGCAATGCAATTGCATGATCTGGTAGGGTACAACGCGCGTCGAACACAACGGATAGGAGACCGGGACATGCCGATCGACTTGGCGGATCTTCCACTTCAGGCGATCGGGCTGCTGGCCGGCCTCACCTTCATCGCGTCGCTCATCGGCCACTCGCTCACGCGCAACGCGTTTGTTGGCGCCATCATCACCGTCATCATCTTCGTGGCCGTCTACGTGGCCTGGAACTACTACCCGCCGCTGCAGTCCTACCTGCCGGGCATCCGTTTCCCGAACGCCTACGCGCCATAGTTGACGCCGGCTAGCAGCGCTCGACCCGCCGCGGTCGCCCTTGGACGGGGCCGCGTGGTGGCGGTTGCGGGCGCTTGTCGCCGCGTTGTGACCAGGAGATATGCATGCGTGTGCTCGAGCACATCAAGATCACAGCCGTCGCTGTCGCGACGGTCCTAGCTGTTGGAGGACTTGCCCTGACAACGCCGTCCCAGGCCCAGGCCCCGGCCAATACCATGACCACCTCGTCCGGCCTGCAGTTCGCCGACCTCAAGGCCGGCACAGGAGCCTCGCCGCGCCCAGGCCAGATTTGCATCATGCACTACACTGGCTGGCTTTATCAGAACGGCAAGAAGGGCGCGAAATTCGACAGCTCCGTCGATCGCGGCCAGCCGTTCGAGTTTCCGCTCGGCACCGGCCAGGTGATCCGGGGCTGGGACGAGGGCGTGAGCGGCATGAAGGTCGGCGGCAAGCGCGTCCTGATCATCCCCCCGGAGCTCGGATACGGCGCCCGGGGCGCCGGCGGCGTGATCCCGCCGAACGCCACGTTGATGTTCGAGGTCGAGCTGCTCGGCGTGCGCTAGGCGACGTCGGGCCTCTCTCCTGATCGTGCGAACCGGGCTATCCTGTTAAGCGCGCGGCGAAGTAGACATTTCGCGCGCACGGCGTGGACGTGTACGATCCGGGCATGATGCAAGAGCAAGACACGATTGATCGCGCCCTGTTCCGGCGGGTGATGAGTTCGTTCGCCACCGGCGTCACGGTCATCACCACGGAAGCGCACGGGGAGATCCGCGGCATGACGGCGAATGCCTTCATGTCTGGCTCGCTGGAGCCGCCGCTGTGTGTCGTCTCCATCGGCAAGCGGGCGCGCATGCATCCGCACTTGGCATCCGCGGGGCACTTCGGAGTCAGCATCCTCGCCAAGGACCAGGAGCGGCTGAGCCAGCATTTCGCCGGCGGTCCCGTTGCCGACCGCGCGCCGGAGTTTGTGCAAGCGGGGCGCACGCCGATCCTGGCGGAGGCGGCCGCGACCATTGCCGCCGACGTCATCGCGGAGCACGATTGCGGCGATCACACGCTCTTCATCGGCCACATCCGGCATCTGCAGGCTTATGCGCGCGCGCCTCTGGTCGTGCATGAGGGCCACTACGCGTCGCTTACCTACTCGCAGGAGCGCATGCCGGAGTGGGTGGGCGATTTCTGGTGAGCGGCCGCTAGAGCAGGATCGCTTCGGATTGGACCACCTTGCCACATGAACTGAGGTGTCGGCCGAAGCGTGAATCCTGCTCTGCTTGGA
>CADEEC010000039.1 GCA_902826255.1 uncultured Hyphomicrobiales bacterium
GATCGGGTATCCGCGATGGAGCAGGATGCCTTCGTCGCCGTCGATATAGGTGATCTTCGACGAGCAGTTCGCGGTCGAGGTGAAGCCCGGGTCGTAGGTGAAGCAGCCGGTGTCGCGGTACAGGCGGCCGACGTCGATCACGTCCGGTCCTATGCTTCCCGATCGCACCGGCAGGTGAGACATCTGGTTATTGCCCAGGGTGAGCGTCGCGCTCTTGCCGGTGTCTTTGGTGTTCATAAGATCGTCCTTCCATCAGAGGCCCTAGGCGGGCCTGCTGCAGCGCCGATACACTGCGACTCCTCCCCGCGAACAGGGCGTGGCGGCACCTGACTATTATACATTTTGCACTGCGACAAGATATGCCAAGTGCCTATCCCGGCATCCCGGATCAGACCTGCGGTCCGGGCTCAACTTGCGTGGTCGCGAATACGGGCCAGCGCTTCCTCTTTGCCGAGCGCCGCCATTACGTCGAACACTGGCGGCGACACCGTCGAGCCCGTCAGCGCCGCGCGCAGGGGCTGGGCCACCTTGCCGAGCTTTAGGCCGGTTTTTTCCGCATGCTCGCGCACTGCGCCTTCAAGGGCCGTCGCCGCCCAATCAGAGATGCCGGACAGGACAGGCAGGAGTGAGGCAAGGGCCGCCCGCCCATCGGTATCGAGCAGCTTGGCGGCTTTGTCGTCCGGTTGAAGAGGCCGAACGGCCAGCAGGTAGCCCGCGCCGTCCACTAGCTCCTTGAGGGTCTTTGCGCGCGTTTTGAGTGACGGCAGGGCGGCGGCCAGCTTGTCCCAGCCGATCTTTTCGAACTGCGAAAGGATCGCTGCGCCACCCTCCGCCTCGGGCAGGTACTCGCGGACGCGCCGGATCAGCTCGTCGTCGCTCGCCTGGCGGATGTAGTGGCTGTTGACGTCCGCCAGTTTGGCGAAGTCGATCCTGGCGGGGGCCTTGTTGACGTCGCCGATGTCGAACCACTCGATCATTTGCGCTGTCGAGAAGATCTCGTCGTCGCCGTGGCTCCAGCCGAGGCGCGCGAGATAGTTGCGCAGGCCGGCCGGCAGGTAGCCCATGGCACGGTAAGCTTCCACCGCAGGGGCGCCGTGCCGCTTGGAGAGCTTGGCGCCATCCGGTCCGTGGATCAGCGGAATGTGCGCGAAGTCCGGCAGCTCCCAGCCCATGGCCTTGTAGATCTGCACCTGCCGCGCCGTGTTGGTGAGATGATCGACGCCGCGGATGACGTGCGTGATGCCCATATCGTGGTCGTCGACGACGACGGCGTGGTTGTAGACCGGGTTGCCGTCGCTTCTCAGGATGATCATGTCGTCGAGGTCGGCGTTCTGCCACACGACGCGCCCCTGCACGCGATCCTCGACAACGGTTTCGCCCTCGAGCGGCGCCTTGAGGCGGATGACCGGCTTGACGCCTGCGGGTGCATCCTTGGGATCGCGATCGCGCCAGCGCCCGTCATACATCTTGGAGCGTCCGGCGGCCCTGGCGGCCTCGCGCATCGCCGCGAGTTCCTCCTGGCTGGCATAGCAATGGTAGGCCTTGCCGGCGGCAAGGAGGTGCAGGGCGACCTCGCGATGCCGCTCGGCGCGCGCGAACTGGAACAGCGGCTCGCCGTCCCAATCGAGTTCCAGCCATTTGAGGCCGTTGAGGATGGCCGCGATGGCCTCGTCCGTGGACCGCTCCCGGTCGGTATCCTCGATGCGCAACAGCATCTTGCCGCCCGTGTGGCGGGCATAGAGCCAGTTGAACAAGGCCGTGCGCGCCCCGCCGATGTGCAGATAACCGGTGGGCGAAGGCGCAAAACGCGTGACGACAGGCTTCGTCATGGGGAAGGGCGCCGCGGGGTTGGTTCCAGATGCCGGGCGATGTATCACAGCGGCGGCGTCCCGTCATGGCGGCTGGGCGCAGATGCGGTCCCGTAGCTCAACTGGATAGAGTGCCGCGCTTCGAACGCGGAGGTTGCGGGTTCAAGCCCTGCCGGGACCGCCAATTCGGTGCCTGCGCTGCCGCCATCTTGGCGCGCCTGCGCGGGCTTGCCACATAGAGCGCGTAACCAACGCAGGATCAAGGCATGACGGCAGACGAGACGGCGGTGCGCGAGACGGGGCAGGACTTCATCCGCGACATCGTGCAGGACGACCTGCAGTCGGGCCGGCACACGGGCGTGGTGACGCGCTTTCCGCCGGAGCCGAACGGCTACCTGCACATCGGCCATGCCAAGTCGATCTGCCTGAACTTCGGCATCGCCAAGGAGTTCGGCGGCCGCTGCCACCTGCGCTTCGACGACACCAACCCCACCAAGGAAGAGCAGGAGTACATCGACGCCATCCAGCGCGACGTGCAGTGGCTCGGCTTCGACTGGGGCAAGCACCTCTATCACGCGTCCGACTATTTCGAGACGCTGTACGGCTGGGCCGAGCACCTCATCAAGGCTGGCAAGGCCTACGTCGACGACCAGAGCCAGGAGGAAATGCGCGCCAGCCGCGGCACGCTGACGGAGCCGGGCAGGAACAGCCCGTTCCGCGAGCGCAGCGTGGAAGAAAATCTCGACCTGCTCCGCCGCATGCGGGCGGGCGAGTTCCCCAACGGCGCGCGCGTGCTCAGGGCCAAGATCGACATGAGCTCGGGCAACATCAACCTGCGCGACCCCGTGCTCTACCGCATCCTGCACGCCACGCACCCGCGCACCGGCACGCAATGGAAGATCTACCCGAGCTACGACTACGCGCACGGGCAGTCTGACGCGATCGAGCACATCACGCATTCCATCTGCACGCTGGAGTTCGAGGACCACCGGCCGCTGTACGATTGGTTCATCGAGAACCTGCCTGTGCCGTCGCGGCCGCACCAGTACGAGTTCGCGCGCCTCAACATGACGCACACCGTACTGTCCAAGCGCGTGCTGAACGGGCTTGTGACCGGCGGCCACGTGGCCGGCTGGGACGATCCACGCATGCCGACCATCGCAGGGTTGCGCCGCCGCGGGGTGCCGCCGGAGGCCATCCGCGATTTCATCAAGCGCATCGGCGTCGCCAAGGCCAACAGCGTGGTCGACGCCGCCATGTTCGATTTCTCCGTGCGCGAGGCATTGAACAAGACCGCGCTCAGGCGCATGGCCGTGCTGCGTCCGCTCAAGGTGGTGATCGAGAACTATCCCGAAGGCCAGGTCGAGGAGCTGGACGCCGCCAACCATCCAGAGGACGCCGGGGCAGGCAGCCGCAAGATCAAGTTCGGCCGCGAGATCTATGTCGAGCGCGACGACTTCATGGAGAACCCACCCAAGAAGTTCTACCGCCTCTCGCCCGGCAAGGAGGTGCGCCTGCGCTATGCGTACTTCATCACGTGCAGGGAGGTCATCAAGAACGCGACCGGCGAGGTGGTGGAACTACGCTGCACCTACGATCCCGCCACGCGCGGCGGCAACGCCCCGGACGGGCGCAAGGTGCAGGCGACCATCCACTGGGTGTCTGCGGCGCATGCGGTCGAATCCGAGGTCCGCCTCTACAACCCGCTGTTCGCCAATCCGTCGCCCGATGCCGGCAACTTTGCCGCCGAGCTAAGCCCCACCTCGCTGGAGGTGATCGGCGACGCGCGGCTCGAGCCGGCGCTGGCCGAGAGCAACGCCAGCGATGGCGTGCAGTTCGAGCGGCTCGGCTACTTCTGCCGCGATGCCGACTCCAAGCCTGGCCGTCCCGTGTTCAACCGCACGGTCGGCCTGCGCGATACCTGGGCCAAGGTGTCGGCGGGCGGCAAGGGCTGAACGTAGCTTGAAAGTCTGACGCCGCCATTTCCTGGCTTGCCGTCGCATGCTCCGTGTGCTGGGCTATTGCCCGCGCGATGGGGTAGGGACGATGGCGGAAGTTGTCCGCGCGGAAGCTGACGCGTTCGCCGGTGCGGCGGACTTGGGCCGGCGCGGCCTTCTTGCGGTTCTGACGGATACGCTCGAAGCCGAGCACGATCGCTGGTTCTTGTGGCTGCCGGTGGCGTTCGGCGCGGGGATAGCGGCCTACTTCGCCCTGCCGCGCGAGCCGTCCCTTGTGACGGCCCTGTTGCCCGCTGCAGCCCTGCTTGCGCTCCGGGTCGGGCTTGCACGGCACACGTTGGCGGTGCTCGCCACGACCGCGCTTCTCGCCGCGGCGCTGGGCTTCGGCGCGGCAAAGCTGCGCACGGAGTATGTGCGTGCCCCGGCCCTTCACGAGCGCGTCGGGCCTGTCGCCGTCTACGGTTTCGTCGAGCTCGTCGAGCCGCGTGCAGGCAAAGGACAGCGCCTGACGCTGCGCGTCACCGCGATGGAGAACCACGAAGCCGGGATGCGACCCCATCGCGTGCGCGTGCGGACGCTCACCGACACCGACTTGAAACCCGGCGACGCGGTGCAGCTGCGCGCCGTCCTCAATCCGCCGCCCGAACCGGCGCTGCCAGGAGGCTATGATTTTGCCCGCACGGCATGGTTCGCCAGCCTCGGCGGTGTGGGATACACGGTCGGCCCTGTGACACGGGCGGTGTTGGCCGGTGAGGTGCCGCTCGCCTTGCGTATCTCCGCCGCCATCGCGCGCGTGCGCCAGGAGATCGGCCGCCGCGTCCTGGAGGTGCTGCCGGGGCAGACGGGCGCCATCGCCAATGCGCTTATCACCGGAGAGCGGGGCGGCATCGCGGAGGAAACCAACCAGGCATTCCGCGCCTCGGGTCTGTTCCACATCCTGTCGATCTCGGGCCTGCACATGGTCATCATGGCGGGTGCCGTGTTCCTCTTGGTGCGGCTGCTCCTGGCCGCTGTCCCGGCCATCGCGCTGCGCTATCCCGTGAAGAAATGGGCCGCTGCTGCGGCGATGGTCGGCGCGCTGGCTTACCTCATGATCTCCGGCGCCGCCTCGGCGACGGTGCGTTCCTACATCATGATCAGCATCATGTTCCTGGCCGTTCTGCTGGACCGGCCGGCCATCGAGTTGCGCAACGTCGCGCTGGCGGCCTTGCTCATCCTGGTGCTTTGGCCGGAGAGCCTGCTCGATCCCGGGTTTCAGATGTCGTTCGCGGCGGTGGTTGGGCTGGTCTCGGTCTACGAATGGCTGCGCCGGCGCAGGGAGTCGCGCCGGGAGCATGACGGAAGCCGGCGCGGCATGGTCCGGACGGCCGCGTTGTTTCTTGGGGGCATCGTTACGTCGACCCTGGTGGCGAGCCTCGCCGTGGCACCTTTCGGCGTCTACCATTTCCAGAACACGCAGCAGTTCGCGATCCTCGCCAACCTGCTCGCCATTCCTATCTGCAACTTCATCGTCATGCCGGCGGCGCTCGGTGCGCTGGTCGCTATGCCGCTCGGCCTGGAAGGCGCACCGCTTCTCATCATGGGTTGGGGCATATCGGCGATGGTGTGGTGCGCGGAGCGGGTCGCCGCGCTACCGGGTGCGGTCGGCCGTATGCCGTCGATGCCGACCATCGCCTTCGCGCTGATGGTGTGCGGCGGGCTGTGGTGGGCCCTATGGAGCCAGCGCTGGCGCGTGCTCGGTGTGGTTGCGATCGCGGCAGGCTTGATGCTGGCGCCGGCAGCGCGGCGGCCGGACGTTCTCGTCGGCCGCGGCGGCGAACTGGTTGCCGTGCGCGGCGAGGACAGCAAGCTCTCGGCCATGGGCAGCCGCAAGACTCGCTTCGAGCTGACGCGCTGGCTGGAGGCCGACGCCGACGCACGCGATGCCGGCGAAGCGATGCGCGCCCAGGCCTTCCACTGCGCGGCGGGCAGGTGTGTTGCGACGGTCAACGGGGTGCAGCTGACCGTCACCAAACCGGCGATGCAGGACGTCGCCTGCACGCAGCCGGGCATTCTGATCGTGACGGGAGAGAAGCCGGAAGCCTGCGTATCATCGCCTGGTGTGGTGATCGATGCCCGGGACATCGCCAAGTACGGCACACATGCGTTGACGATCGAGACGGGGCGCATCCGCCGGGAAACCGTGGCGGAGGGGCGCGGTGTCCGCCCTTGGTTTTCGCGCGCAACCGGGAAAGCGGATGGCGATCAGGGCGAGTGACGCGCGTGCTTGTCAGGCCTGCTCGGTTTCGTGCAGTGCCATCTCATAGGCTTCGCTGGCTGCGAGCCAGGCTTCCTCCGCCCGGTCGCGAGCCTGCACGTGCTCCCCACGCTCGCGTGCAAGCGCCTGCGCCCGCTTGGCATCGCGGACATAGAGCGTGGCGTCGGCAAGCTGCGCGTCGATGGCGCCGATCTGCCGGTTGATCGTCTCGATCGCAGCCTCGGCCCGGACCATGGCCTTCTTGAGCGGCGCGACGGAGGCCCGGCGCTCTGCGGCCTGGCGGCGGGCCTCCTGCGGCGTGGGTCTTGCGCCGGCGGCTTTCGACTTGGCGCGGGGTGCGTTGGGATCGGCACCGCGTTCGGCAAGGCATTCGGAGCGGTAGGAGGTCATGTCGCCATCGTAGGGTCGCACCGTGCCGTCGCGAACGATCCACAGGCGGTCGGCGCTGGCATCCATCAGGTGGCGGTCGTGGCTGATGAGAATGACGGCGCCCTCGTAGTCGTTGAGTGCGCGCACCAGCGCCTCGCGCGAGTCGACATCCAGGTGGTTGGTCGGCTCGTCGAGGATCAGCAGGTGCGGCCCGTGGAAAGTGGCGAGCGCGAACAGCAGCCGCGCCTTCTCGCCGCCCGAGAGGTTCTCCGCCTTGGTGTCGGCCTTCTCGACGCCGAAGCCGAGCGCCCCGAGCCTGGCGCGGCGCTGCGCCTCGGTGGCGTCCGGCATCAGGTCGAGCATGTGCTGGTAGGGCGTCTTGCCGGCCGGCAGATCGTCCATCTGGTGCTGAGCGAAGTAGCCGACCACGATCTTGTCGCTGGCGTAGCGCTTGCCGGACATGGCGGGCAGCCGGCCCGAGATCAGTTTGGCGAAGGTGCTCTTGCCGTTGCCGTTGGCGCCGAGCAGGCCGACGCGGTCATCGGCATCGAGCCGCAGGTTGAGGTCGCCGAGAACCTGTAGGTTCGGCGCGTAGCCCGCTGCGGCGCCTTCCAGGCGGATGAGCGGGCTGGCAAAGGCCTTGCTGGGGTTCGGAAACAGGAAGGGCGTCACCCGCTCCTCGATCTCCTCCGCAATGGGCTGCATGCGGGCCAGCACCTTGAGGCGGCTCTGCGCCTGCGAGGCCTTCGAGGCCTTGGCCTTGAAGCGGGCAACGAACGCCTCGATGTGGCGACGCTGGTCGTCCTGTTTTTTCTTCAGCTTGAGATCGAGTCGCTGCTTTTCTCGGCGCGCCTCCTCGAAACGGTCGTAGCCGCCTGTGTAGAGCGTCAGCCGGCCCTGCGTGAGATGCAGGATGGAGGTGACGGAGCGGTTCAGCAACTCGCGGTCATGGCTGACGATCAGCACCGTATGGGGATAGTCGGCAAGATAGTCCTCCAGCCACAGCGTACCCTCCAGATCGAGGTAGTTGGTCGGCTCGTCGAGGAGCAGCAGGTCGGGCTCCGTGAACAGTATGGCGGCAAGTGCAACGCGCATGCGCCACCCACCCGAGTACTCGGCGCACGGGCGCTGCTGGGCGCTCTCGTCGAAGCCGAGACCGGACAGGATGCGCGCGGCGCGGGCGGGCGCGGCGTGGGCACCTATATCGGCCAGGCGCTCGTGGATCTCGGCAATGCGATGGGGATCGTGCGCGGTCTCGGCCTCGGCGAGGAGCCGCGCACGCTCCGCGTCGGCCGCGAGCACGAACGCGATGAGGCTGTCCGGGCCCCCAGGCGCTTCCTGCGTCACCCAGCCGATGCGGGTGGCTTTAGGCACTGTGATGCCGCCGTCGTCGGGGTGGATTTCGCCGGCGATGAGGCGCAGGAGCGTGGTCTTGCCGGAGCCGTTGCGGCCGACGAAACCCACTTTGTGGCCGGTCGGGATGCCCGCGGTGGCCTTGTCGAAGATCGTACGGCCTTCGATGCGGTAAGTCAGGTCGTTGATATGCAGCATGACGGGCCGCACATAGCCCATGGGGCGCGCGCTGTCATGGGTGCATGCGTCAAGGCGGGCGTCAGCGGGGTCGCAGCTTCCGCATGAGCGGTGTCAGGATGTTGGAATAGTCGTCGGTCCAGGTGGTCTCGCCCGCCGCCGGCACGGGCGCGCGCCAGTCCGGTGAGGCGGCCAAGGCGCCGAGCTGGTCCGGCGTGCGTGCGACGACGGCGATCTGGGCGGCGGCGACCAGCGCAGTCTCGCGATCGTCCTTGATCCTGTCGGCGGCCTCGCGCGTGATGAGCCCGTTGGCGGCGGCACTCATAGCCACGGTGGGTCCGAGAACCATGTAGCGGTTGGAGATGTTGAAGATGATGGCCCCGTGCGGGTTCAGCTTTGCCGCATAGAGGGCGAGAGCCTCACGCGTCAGCAGGTGGACCGGCACGCTGTCGGAGGAAAATGCGTCAATCACGATCAGGTCGAAGGTCCCGTTGGCTTCGGCAAGCGTCAGACGGCCGTCGCCGCTGACGATCCTGGCGTCGGGCGCACAGACGGAGAGCGAGCGGAACAGTTGCGGGTCGCGCGCGATCCTTATGACCACCGGATCGATCTCGAAGAACGTCCAGTCCTCGCCAGGTCGTGTGTGACAGGCGAGCGCGCCCATGCCGAGCCCGATGACCGCGGCGCGGTTGATCTTTCCGCCCTGAGCGGCACGCATTGCGCCGATGGCGTGCGCATAGACGCCGTTCGGCTGGAAATAGGCGGCGGGCTCGGGCCTGCCCGACAGCGGTTGATTTGCGTCGTCCAGAAACCGCTCGACGCCATGCACGGTGTTGCCGTGCACCAGCTTGTGCACGCGGCCGTCCGGGGAGAGCGTGACGGTGTGTACTCCAAAGAAGCTGCGCGCCCGTTCGATCACGTCGCGGCCGCCTTGAATGAGGAGAATGATCCCGAGCCCCAGGGTGGCGGCGGCCACGAGGCGTGCAGGACGTTCGCGCGACATGCCTATCACGGCGGCCAGCGCACCAAGGCAGACGAGAACCGCCCAGACGGGGACATGAACGAAAACGGAAGTCGCATACGCGACGGCGAGCGCGCCGGCAGCCAGGGCAGCGAAGAGCGCGAGTTTGCCGGGGCCATAGGAGCGAGCGTCTTCAACGAAGCCCGGCCGGCAGCACAGCGCGGCCGCGATCAGCAGCGGGTACTCCATGACCGTATTGAAGACTGCGGGTGCGAGCAGCGTGGTGAAGCCACCGCCCAAGACGCCGCCGAACGAAAGGCAAAGATAGAAGGCCGACAGGTTGTGCGCCGGCGGACGCATGTCGTACAGGCGGGCGTGACAGACGGTGGCCGATACGAAGAAGAAGGCGAGATGCAGGGCCAGCAGCCAGTAGCTATGAACCAGCCAGCCCAGGAGCAGCATGGCCGCGATCAGCGGCTGCGCAGCGATCAAGGCTGAGACCAGGCGCCCCTTCTGCGCATCGAACGCCACCACGAAGCTCAACAGGTACAAGGCCAGCGGGACGATCCACAGCAGCGGCACCGAGGCAACGTCGGTCGTGATGTGCGATGTGACGGCGACCAGCAGGGCTGACGGCACGAAGCCAAGCGCCATCCACGTCAGCTTGTCCGGTGTCGTAGTGGCATGCGAAGCGGCGACTTCCGCCTTGGCCTTCTGCGCCTGGTTTCCACCAAGGACGATCCAGCCGCACGCGACGAGGCCGGCCGCCAGCAGGCCGAAACCGATGCTCCAGGCGGCACTCTGCCCCCGCAAAGTAAAGCTCGGCTCGAAGAAGAAGGGATAGGCGAGCAGGGCGAGAAAGCTGCCTAGGTTCGAAGCGCGGTAGAGAAAGTAGGGATCGTGCGCATCGGGGCGGCCGGTCGCGGCGTACCACGCCTGCAGCAGCGGCCCGTTGGCCGAAACCGCGAAGAAGGGCAGGCCGACGCAGGCGGTGAACACCGAGATCAGCCACAAGGCCTGGCCGCTGTCTGAGGGGCGGCCCCAGCTTGCGTCGAAGGCGATCGGCAAGCCGATGCCGAGCACGAGCGCTGCGAGGCAGAGATGGATCAGGATCGCGGTCTGCAGCGCGAGGTGCCGGATCAGGAGATGGGCGTAGGCGTAGCCGGCGAGGAGCATGGCCTGAAAGAACACGATCGCCACCGACCATACGGCCGGGGTGCCGCCGAGCGTAGGCACAACCATCTTCGTGAACATCGGCTGCACGGCGAACAGCAGAAAGGCCGACAGGCCGATGGTTGCCGTGAAGACAGGAAGTGCCACCGAGGCGGGATTGAGTGCGACCGGCCTCAAGCTTGCGGAGCGCTCGAGCAGCGACTTCAGAGGAGGCATGGAGATGCAACCCGGCCGTAGAGGGACGAGCCGCATCCTATGGTGGCGCCATTAACGGCAGGTTTCGGCGCCGGGCGGGCTCAGAACCGCCGGATCAGGCCGACGAGCTTGCCCTGGATATCGACCTGGTCGGGGCCGAAGATGCGGGTCTCGTAGGCGGGATTGGCGGCCTCCAGGGCAATCGAAGCCCCCTTCTTGCGCAGCCGCTTCAGGGTCGCCTCTTCCTTCTCCACCAGGGCCACGACGATATCGCCGTTTTCCGCTGTGTCGCAGCGGCGCACGATCACAACATCGCCGTCGTTGATGCCGGCGTCGATCATGGAGTCGCCGTTCACTTCCAGCGCAAAGTGTTCGCCCTTGCCGACCAGATCGGGCGGTACGCCGATGTCCTGGGTATGGTTCTGGATGGCGCTGATCGGCACGCCGGCCGCGATACGGCCCATGAGGGGCACGGTGGCGCCACTGCCTTGCGCGTAGCCGGGTGGGGGCGCGGAAAGCTGCTGCGGCTCGCGCCGGCCGCCGCCCTCCACTACCGTGAGATTGCGCCGTGTATCGGTGACGGCGTCGGGCAGCTTAATGACCTCGATGGCGCGGGCGCGGTGCGGCAGGCGGCGAATGAAGCCGCGTTCCTCGAGCGCCATGATCAGCCGGTGCACGCCGGATTTCGATTGCAACGCCAGGGCTTCCTTCATTTCCTCGAAGGAGGGCGGCACGCCGGTCTCGCGCAGCCGGGCATCGATGAAAACGAGCAGTTCTTTCTGCTTGGTCGTCAGCATGGCGTCAGTGGCCTTTAGCGGCGGCGACTCGTGATGGTCGTACAAATCAGGAACGTGTATATGTGTTCCTAAGATGTTCCGCAAGCGCTTGTTGGAGATGATCCCCTTGCGACAAGTAGGACATCGCGGATACAAGAGTGAGTACGACTGTCTCCTATTGGATACGAACGCTGTTATCGGCGTTCGGTCATTGGATTATTCGCCGCGAAACTTAGAATCTCGGCGAAACGACTCGATTCTTGAGCAGGAGCCTTGCGGCGTGCCGAGAATAGCCGACGACGTGACCCACGGAGCTTTCTACCTCTACCCAGACCGGCCATCAGCTGAGGCTGGTGCTGACATGGGCGGCACGGGGTTCTTTGTCTCCAGAGAGTGGGAGAGCCCCGCTTTGGCCGGGCGCGGCGTGCTCTATGCCGTCAGCAACTATCACGTGGTCGAAAAACTTGGTGCTTCCGTCATTCGCGCCATGAAGGTCGACGGGTCGCCAGACATTATTGAGTTGATGCCGGATGATTGGGTGAAGCATCCCACTGCCGATCTCATGGCCGTGTGTATCTTCGACAAGGTTCAGCTCGCCACCCATAAAGCCAAGTGGGTCGAGTTCGAAAAGGGTCTTCTGAATAGAGAGAAGATTCAGCGCTACAACGTTGGCATCGGCGACGATGTTTGCATGGTGGGACGCTTTATCGGCCACGACGGAAAGAAGATAAACCGGCCCAGTGTGCGGTTCGGCAACATCAGTATGGATGTGGCCGGTATCTTCAATCCTGCGACCGGACGGGTCGAGGATAGTTACGCCGTCGAGATGCGGTCTAAGCCGGGGTACTCGGGATCGCCAGTGTTCGTCCTTGGAACGCCGGAATTTATGAACGACAAGGACAAGGTGAACCAGAAGCGCCGTTTCTTCCAACTTCTTGGAGTTGAGTGGGGGCACATCTATGAGAACCAGCCTACGCGCAACAAGGATGGTTCACCTGCGGGCCAGCATACGCAGCAGGCTACCGGCATGAACGGAGTGGTGCCTGCTTGGTTCGTGGAGGAACTAATTGGTACAGGCAAGCTTCAGAAGCAGTTTGAGGACGCTGAGCGGGAAATGCTCACGCGGGTCGGTCGGACGGCGATCATCCCGCAGGCAGCCGCGCCTCTCGCGAAGGGCGTTAGGCTGCCCAACCCTCAACACCGAGAGGATTTCAAGCGTCTGGTAGGCGCGGCAGTGAAACAGCCAAAATCATCCGGTTGAACATCTCTTCTGGGTGCTTGCGCATATTGTAGCGATACGAAAACTCGCTGACGTACTTCCACAGATGCTTGTGCGAAACGTGGACGTGCGTGCCGCGAATGCTGCTCTTGAGGCGCCCCCAATAACCTTCAATCGTATTGGTGTGCGTATCGCCGCGAACGTATTCGCCATCCGAATGCCGGATGATGGTGTGGCTGAAGCCGACGCGACCAAGGTGACGGTAGGAGCGGTGGTCGTCAGTGGATACCCGAGTGCCACGCCGCACGTTGTGGCTCACTGACCCTTCAAGGTAGGTGAGCGAGTCAGTCGGGATCACGCCAGCACGCACGTTGCCGTCGCGCTCGACGATCCCGAGGACCATTGCTTTGTTCGTGCGGCCCGAGCCCATGCCCTTGCCTTTCGCAACGCCGCCAATCAGCGTTTCATCAACTTCCACGTGCTTGCCTTCGCCGCCCATGGGGCCGCGGAAGTCGGCCGATGCCATCAGCTTTCGCAGTTCATGCGCCATCCGCCACGCGCACTTGTAGGTCACGCCAAGCTGGCGCTCCAGTTCGCGGGCTGGCACGCCATGACGCGACGCGGTGAACAGGTACATCGCATAAAACCATTTGGTCAGCGGCGTGCGTGATTTTTCAAAGACGGTAGCCACGCACGGATAGACATGATCGCCGCACCACTGACAGGCATAGGCGCGACGCTTGGCTATCCGGTGAAACTTGGACTGCTTGCGGCAGTGGGGGCATTCGATCTCGGTGCCGCCGTAGCGCATCCGCATGATCTCATCCAAGCACGCGCCATCGTCGGGGTACTCCCGGTCGAACTGCGCTTTGGTGTACTTCGGCTTGGCCATGGCTACGTGCCCCTGTGGTATACCTGCTATATGGGACATAGCCGGTACTTGTCAATAGGGGATCATTGCCCGCTTGTTCCGGTGCGCGGTCCTCTGTCCGTCAGGGAAAGCCGCCAGCGTTAGGGAGATAGCCGTCCGGCCGTCTCAGCCCTCTAAGCGAAGCAGTTACGGTCTGCAGCCCTGGCAGCGACGTGGCCGCGCCTGTGCGCCCATCGCGACCAAGCAACGGCGGGGGCGGCGTTTGGGGAGCATCGGAAAGCTCGAATTCGCGGACGCTCTGCGGCCTTGCGTGCGCAAGCGTCGTTGCAAGCCACCTGCTGGAGCTGTTCTGGATCAGGTCCGGCGAGGCGACAGGGTTTGCCAATGCGCTGCCTGTCCCGGCCGGAACGGGCAGCACCCTGTTCGTTTCCCTGACCGGGGCCATGCCCTATTTCGGCTTCGGGCAGTTTGGGGTGGCGCTGTTCTTCCTGATCAGCGGTTTCGTGATCCCCCTTTCCCTCGACCGCTACAGCGCCGGAGCCTTCTGCGTCGGGCGGCTGTGGCGGATCGTGCCGACGTACATGGTGTGCTTTTCCGTCACGATCCTCGCCATCCTGCTGGCCGGCGCGCACTACGGCCGGGCGTTTCCCTTCACCGCGCGCGAGGTGGCGCTGCACGCTGTGCCCGGGGTCCGCCTGCTGGCGGACTCCCGCTTCGTCGATCTCGTGATCTGGACACTGGAGGTTGAAATCATCTTCTACGTCCTGTGCGCGGTCGCAGCGCCCATCGTGCGGCGCCCAGGTGTTGTGTTCATGCTGCTGCCGATAGCCGTGTTCGTGGCCGTCCTCACCATTCGCGGCTGGTTCATCTTCACCATTTACGCGCCGCACCTGATCTTCATGTTCGTCGGCGTTGCGCTGAGTGCCTGGCACGTCGGCAGGTTGGCCTCTGCATCGGCATGTGCGTGCGTTGCAGCGTGCCTGATGCTGGCGGGTTTCGCTCTCGCGATCTCGCCCAATCCCAGGCTTGAGGTGGTCGCCGTGAGCAGCGTTGCGGCGCTTGCGCTGTTCCTGGCCGGCTATTCCCTGCGCGAACGTATCAGGAGCACAGGCATCGTGCGGATGGCGGCCATGGTGAGCTATCCGCTGTATCTCGTGCACGCGACGGCGGGCTACGCGCTCATGCGCGTCTTGCTGGATTTTCACTTGCCGCCCGATGCCGTGGCGGCCGTTGCGATTGCTGCCGTTGTGGCGATCGCAACAGCCGTGCATTTTGCCATCGAGCGGCCGACGCAGGCGCTGGGCCAGCGTTGGGCCCGGCATCTCACTGGCGCTCCAGGTTTCCCTTTCAACCTCAGAAATCGAGCGGCAGAACCGGGACGAGCTCGCCTGCCGCGGCCGCAGGAGCCCCAGGGGGCCTGACCAGGAGGCAGTTTGCCTCGGCAAGGAGGGACAGCAGGGAGCTGTCCTGTGACCGCACAGGCGTCACCACGGGCATGCCGTCGCCGGCGGAAACCGACACGGCCCGCAGGTAGTGCTGGCGGGGACCGTTTGCGTCCAGCGGCACCGCCAGCCGCGCCTGCTGCTCGGCCGTCGGTGGCGCGGTGTCTCCGAGCAACGCCTGGATCAGGGGGATCAGGAACACGCGGGCACAAACCATCGACGAGACGGGGTTGCCGGGCAGACCCATAACGCGCGCAGCTCCAAGCCGCCCGAACATCATCGGTTTGCCGGGCCGCAGCGCGATTTTCCAGAAGGCGAGTGACATGCCCTGTGCTTCGAGCGCCGGCGCGACAAGATCATGGTCGCCGACGGAGGCGCCGCCGCACGTGACGAGGATGTCGGCACCGTCCGCGTTCGACAGCCGCGCGACGATGTCCTCGCGCGTGTCGCGGGCAATGCCGAGCTGCTGGACGTCGGCGCCGGCCGCCTCGCACAGAGCGCCGACGCCGAGATGGTTGGAGGAGACGATCTGCCCGGGTCCGGGGCGCGCACCGGGAGGCACGAGTTCGTCGCCGGTCGAGAGGATCGCCACGCGCGGCCGCCGGCGGACGGCAATCGGCCGGTGCCCCATCGCGGCGGCAAGGGCGATCTCGCGCGGGCCGAGGCGGCGTCCGGCAGACAGCAGTACATCGCCCTCGCGGAAATCGAAACCGCGCGTGCGGATGTTGCCGCCCTTCGGCTCCGCCTCGTTTACGACCACCGTGTCGCCGCTGCGCGCGGTGTCCTCCTGGATGACGACGGTATCGGCGCCGGTAGGAACCGGGGCGCCGGTGAAGATGCGCACGGCCTGGCCCGCGTGCACGGTGCCGTGGAACGGATGCCCGGCTGCCGCTTCGCCGACGATGGCGAGCGTCGCGGGGATGGTGGCGACGTCGGCTGCCTGCACGGCGTAGCCGTCCATGGCGGAGGCATCGAACGGCGATTGCGTGAGCAGCGCGCGCAGCGGTTCGGCAAGCACGCGGCCGCGCGCGTTCTCGATCATGATTGTTTCAGCCGGTGTCGGCGCGATGCCGTCCAGGACGCGCGCGAGCGCTTCCTCCACCGAAAGCAACGCCACGTCTCAGCCCTCCTTGCGCGCCGCTGCGCGATAGGTGCCGGAGCGCCCGCCGGTCTTCTCGATCAGCCGGATGTCGCCGAGCACCATGGCCTTGTCGGCCGCCTTCAGCATGTCGTAGATGGTGAGGCACGCGACGGATACCGCCGTCAAGGCTTCCATCTCGACGCCCGTCGGGCCGGAGACCTTGACCTCGGCTGCGACGTGGATGCCCGACGGCGCGCGCGACGCCTCGAAATCGATCGTCACCTTGCTGATCGCCAGCGGATGGCAGAGCGGGATCAGCTCGTGCGTCTTCTTCGCGGCCATGATGCCAGCGATGCGTGCAGTTGCGAGCACGTCGCCCTTCTTGGCCTCGCCCTTCTCGACGAGATCGAGCGTAGCGGGCGCCATGGCGACGAAGCCTTCCGCGCGCGCGCTGCGCTGCGTCACCGCCTTGTCGGAGACGTCGACCATGTGCGCCTCGCCCTTCTCGTTGAGATGCGAGAGCTTGGTCATGATTTGGGTCCTGACCCGAGCAGCACCTTGGTGGCCGCCGCCACGTCGGGCTGGCGCATCAGGCTCTCGCCGACGAGATAGGCGTGCACGCCAGCCTTCGCCAGGCGCGCAAGGTCCGCATGTGAGTTGATGCCGCTCTCGGCTATGATCAGGCGATCTTTGGGCACGCGCGGGGCGAGACGCTCGGTCGTCTCCAGTGTGGTTTCAAAGGTCTTGAGGTCGCGGTTGTTGATGCCGATCAGGCGGCAATCAAGATTGATGGCCCGGTCGAGCTCTTCCTTATCGTGCACCTCCGCGATGGCATCCATCTCCCACACCTTGGCGTAGGCCGCGAGCGTGCTGGCCGTCGCGTCGTCCACGCAGGCCATGATGATCAGGATGCAGTCGGCGCCCCAGGCGCGCGCCTCGGCCACCTGATAACGGTCGAGCATGAAGTCCTTGCGCAGGACAGGCAGGCCCGAGGCGGCTCGGGCTTCGGTGAGATATTCTGGTGCGCCCTGGAAGGACGGACCGTCGGTGAGAACGGAGAGGCAGGCCGCGCCGCCCTGGGCGTAAGCCTCTGCCAGCGGTCCCGGCGCGAAGTCGGCGCGGATGAGACCCTTCGACGGGCTGGCCTTCTTGATCTCGGCGATCAGCGGGAACTGGCCGGCCTTGGCTTTGGCCTCCAGCGCAGCCGCAAAGTTGCGCACGGGCGCGACCGCCCGCGCGGCGGCCTCGATCGCCTCCTGTGGGATTGCAGCCTTGGCGGCGGCAATTTCCTTGAGCTTGTACTCGGTGATTTTCTTCAGGATATCGGTCATGGCGCAACTCTATGCCGGTCGAACCTTGTCCGCTACCTTCGGCCTATTCGAGAGCTAATTGCGGCTTCCGTCGAATGAAGGGTGAAAAGACGGGAGCATCGGGCTTAATGCGCCCGTCTGCGCCCCAGTCGGCCATCGCGTTGAAATCCAAGCGCTCGGCGCCGTCAATTCCAGCCAGCTGCTCAGTCCAGGCTGTTTCGATGCCTTTGAGCCGAGCTTCGACCTCAGCGGCATCTGAATAGCGCAACCCTGCTTCAACACCGTAAGCCACGAACGGCTTCAGAACCTGATATCCGACATAGGCGAGGGAGAAATTCACCGGCCACAACAGAAGGTCGATGTCGCCGCTGCGGCCGTTGAAGGCATAGGTCGCCTCGCTGGTGCCGACCGTGACCGAGAGGATCGCCCGCTTGCCCGAGAAGCGGCCGTTCTCGAAGCGCTTCTTGCTCGTGTAGACGTCGCCGTAGATGAAGACGCGGTCGAGCCAGCCTTTGAGCATAGCCGGCGGCAGGTGCCACCACATCGGGTATTGCAGGATGAGCAGGTCTGCCTGCTCGAGACGGGCGATTTCCTCCGCAACCTCGGCCGGTACGGCTCCCATGGCTGAGGCGTGCCGCTGCTCCGATTGTACGTCGAAGCGGCTTTGATCCTGCGGGCTTGAATAATGCGCCGCGCGCTCGCACGGATCAAAGTTCATGCTGTACAGATCGGAGACAGTGACGGATGCGCCCCGGCCTTCCAGGGTATCTCGCGCAACGTTTGCTAGATGGGCGTTGAACGAGTTCGCCTCAGGATGGGCTAAGACGACATGGACGTGCATGGAGATGCAACCTCTTCGTTGCGACGCGTTGACCGCGGATGGTGTGCTAGTCAGGCCGTCTTCGTCAGCAAGACCCATTCCTTGCCGGGATGCTGCCAATCTTCCTTCACCATCGTGCGCCGGCCGGCTTCGCGATAGCCGTTGCTCTCGTAGAGGCGGCGCGCACCGGTGTTGGTATCGGAGACGATGATGCTGAGACCCTTCTTGCGCGTGTCGACGGCAATGCGGTCGGCAACATTGAGGAGCGCGCCGCCGTAGCCCTTGCCGCGATGCTCGGGGTAGGCGGCCAGCACGTTCACATACCAGGTGCCCGGTGCGAGGTTCTCGAGCTCCTGCAGGGGGCGAAACAGGGCGGGCATGTCGGCCGGGATCGGCTCCGGCGTGTCCGGGAGCGGATAGCCGACAAGTCCGGCAACAGGTTTGCCGCCGTCTTCGCGCACGATGGCGTTGCGGTAGGTGAAGGCGCCTTGTTCACCGCCGGCACGCGCGCGGGCCAGCGACCAGGGATCGCCGCCAGGACCCGCCAGCTTCGTCCAGACGTAGAGGGCGAGGCCTTCGCTGGCGAAATGCACGAAATCGACGAGCGCGGATGCGTCGGCCGGCGTTGCGCGGCGAAAGGGGGCTGACAGCGTGGCCATGCGACGGATCTCCGTGCGTTCGGCGCGGGCCTAGGCGAGACGCGGCCCGAAGTGCCAGCAACAATGCAGGGCAACCCTTCGTCAAGGTGCGTTGTGGGCCGGGGCGCAAAAGCCTAGCTTCTGCGCCGTTTGCGCACCGGGGGCGGGCCATGAACGACATCGGCGGGCGGTAGATGCTGGGCGCATTCGCACTAGGTGTCATCGCCGCCACCGTGCTGGCCACGTCCTTCATCTCCGGCATTTTCGGGATGGCGGGCGGCCTGATCCTGCTCGGTGTCTTGCTTGTGTTTCTCGACGTTGCCCCCGCGATGGTGCTGTTCGGGGCCGTGCAGACGGCGTCCAACGGGTGGCGCTCGGCGCTTTGGATGCGGCACGTCAACTGGGGCATCGTCGGCCGCTATCTGGTCGGCTCGACCACGATGTTCCTGCTGTTCCGGTTCGTGGAGTTCCTGCCGAGCAAGGCGATGCTCTACATCGGCCTCGGCCTCATTCCCTTCGCGGCCTACCTGCTGCCGGCACGGCTCACGCCCGATATCACGCGTCCCGGCGTGGCCTACATCTGCGGTGCCTTCATCATCACCCTGCAGTTGATGGCGGGTGCCGCGGGGCACATCCTCGACATCTTCTTCCAGAAGAGCCAGCTCGACCGCAAGACCATCGTCGGCACCAAGGCGGTGACGCAGGTGTTCGGGCACCTTTACCGCATCGCCTACTTCGGCTCGTTCGAGTTCGCGTTCGATACCGGCCTGCCGTGGTGGGCCTATCTCGGCGCGCTGCTGCTCGCCATCGCGGGCACATCGCTCGCGGCGCCGGTGCTGCTGCGCATGAGCGACGGCAACTTCAGGACATGGAGCCGCCGGCTGACGATGACCATCGCCGGCGCCTATCTCGTCTGGGGGATCTGGCTGAGCGCGTGAGGGAAGGCGGGCGCTGCGAGCACCCGCCTATCCAGTTTTAGCGGAAGGCGACCCGGCCGCGTCCGCCCGAATTGAGCGCAACGAAGCGCGGGCCGATGTCGACGTGAATGTGCGACATGCCGGCGTAGGTCATGGTGCCGCCCGAGCGGTGGTTGGCGATGAGCCAGCGCACGACTTGAGCCTTCTTGCCGTTGGCGTTGAAGTCGACGGCATTGCCGCTGGCGTGACGCGAGATGCGTCCCGTGCCGGCGACGCGTGCGCCCGGCCGGCAGGTCGAGATCACCTGCATCTGGCCGAACTGCGCCTCGATGCGGCCGAGCAGGGCGCGCGCAGCCGGCGTCAGGCAGGCGCGGGAGGCCGACGCGGCGCCCCTGCGCAGGAAGGAAGATGGCGCCGAGCCGGTGCGCGCCGTGCGCGTGCTGCGGGCCGTTTGGCGGCGGGTGCCGCGCCGTGCGCTGGTCGATCCGGTGCGGCGGCTGCTACGCGCTGGCCGCGTGCCTTGCGGGCGCTGGGATGCGGAGCGTTCACCGCCGAACTGATACCAGGTGTCGTTTGCACCGGACGAAGACGTTTTGGCTTCAGCGTGGGCCGCAAACGCGAATGCGCAAAGGCCGACACCCGTCACCACGGTCAAGAGCCGTCGCATACTGTGCTCTCCTGAGTTGCTTAGGGTTGGTGAGATGCAGGCGCCGGGAAGCCGGTGCCCGCGGTATTTCCCGCAGCGGTGAATGCCAACCAGGTCAGACAAGTCCCCCGATGCAGTCCCGTCCCTCCATCAGCAGTGGTCCCGGCCCAGAGCCGCTTTCTGAGGCGGCCGGCAGGCTGGGTGCTCTATTCGGGCGGGCAGCGATCTCGGGGACGGATGTGGCAGGAATGAGGCTTGATTAATCAAGCATATCAGCGAGATTTGGTGTCGAATAAACGTAAAATATGAGCTTGGGCGGTGCGGTTCACTTCCTGTTCCGCCTTCGTCCAGGATGTTCGTTGCCGGAAGGCATTCCTGGACGTGCCCGCTGTGGCCGCATAGCCTCGCGGCCTTTCAACACACCCGGGGAACGAAGGCGGACCGATGCAGCTCGCGCCCATGCGCTTTACCAAGATCGACGGGACGGCGGTGTCCGTAACGGTGACCTCTGCCGGCGAGGCCAAGCAGGCCCTCAAGGAGCTGAAGCACAAGAAGCGCGAGCTGAAATTCCTGCGCAGCGCCCTGCTGCGGCGTCAGCGCACTGCCCGCAGCAAGGAGAAGCCCGTGCCCAGGGGCCGCCGGTCGCTCGTGCGGCGCGCCTTCGGCGGTCTGTGGCGCTTTATCACCTGGCTGCTTGAGCTCGCCACCGTGTCAAAGGCGGAGCGGCATGCACGCAGTCCCGTGGAAATGGAGAAAGAGGTGCATCGCATCGACGAGACGCTGCACAACATCGACGGCTGCATCCTGCAGCTGGAAGGCAAGATGCTGGCACGCAGATAGCTGCGCGCCGGACTACTGTGCTGCTGCAGGTTGCAGCGTGCGCAGCGGCCCACCCAGCTGCACGTGCCGCCAAATCCCGAGCAGAACGGCCGGCAGGACGACGACGGCAGCGGTCATAGCCCAGGTGTCGGACGGGTGCAGCAGCACGATGAACGACAACGCCGCCAGCCCAAGCCGCAACGGAATGTCGGCCGCCAGTGTCCCGAGATAGCGCCCGAACATGGCGAAGGTGATACCAGCCGTGCCGATGAACATCAGCGCCGTTGCCACGATCTGGGGCCAGCCCGGGTTCACCACGATGTCGGACCGGGTGAAGATCGCAAACGTCATCAGCGTGATGGGCGCGCAGATCCTCAGCGCCTCATACATGGTGCGCATAAAGGAGGCTTCCGCGATCCGCGCCGAGACTGCGGCCGTGAGCGAGGTCGGCGGCGACAGCTCACCCCATACCGACAGCAGGAACACGAAGAAGTGGGCGATCCACGGATTGACGCCCAGCTCCTGCAAGGGCCGCACGATCACGATGGCACCGATGATGTAGGTCGCCGTTGGCGGAAGGCCCGCACCGGCAAGCCATCCGAACGCGTAGGCCATCAGGATCACGCCGACCATGTTGGCCGCGCCGAGATCGAGGATCATTGCACCCATGCGGTTGATGAAGCCCGTGACCGTGAACAGGCCGATCATGATGCCGAGCGTGGCGAGCAGCAGCGTGAGATAGGACGTCATGTCCGCGTGCGTCTCGATCGCCTTGCAGATGCTGCCCCATAGCGTCTCCTCCGCCAGCGTCGGATCCTTGACCTGGTACTTGAAGACGAGGAAGGCGAGGACGAGCAGCCCGAACAGGAACATCGCGGTGTAGAGCGCAGCCAGCAGCTCGCCGGTGCCGGCCCAACCCATTTGGTAGAGCAGGAACAGCACGGCTGAGAAGAAGATCGCCGTCCGGATTTGGTCGTAAGCCGGCACCTTCGGTGTCGCGACCTGGTCGCGCGGCAGCAGCTTGATGCAGATCAGGTAGATCGCAAACGCCACCGACGCGTAGTAGACGAACGCCAGCGCGAACCCGCGCTTGACGACCTCCCAATAGGACACGTTGAGGAAGTCCGACATCAGGAACGCGCCGACGCCCATCATCGGCGGCATGATGAGGCCGCCCATCGAGCCCGCGGTCTCTGCTGCCGCCGCGAATGGCGCCGGCACGCCGTAGCGCTTCATCAAGGGAATGGTGATGGTGCCGACCACGGCCGCGTTCGCCGATCCCGAGCCGCTCACCATGCCGATCGACAGCGAGCCGAGCACGGCGGTCTGCGGCACGAGCTGGCGCTGGCGGCCGGCGAGGCGGCGCATCACCTGGATCATGGCGCCCTGCGCCCCGAAGCCGGCGGCGGCGGCGGCGAGCAGAAGGAAGGCGGCCACCAGCGTCAGCGCGAGCTGGCCGTAAATGCCGTAGATGCCGGTCGAGAACTCGACCGTGCTCGATGTCACCACGCGGTAGAAGGTCGTGCCCGGATGCCAGAAGAAGTCGATGGGGCTGAGGTAGCCGTAAAGCGTGTAAAAGACCAGGATCAGGTTGACCCAGAACAGCGCCGGATGCGCCAGGCGCGACAGCTCCATCACCAAGAGGAACATCAGCAAGCCGACGACGAAGTCCTGCGTCGTGTAGGTGCCTTGTCGCCAGATGGCGATCTCTTCGAACTCGAGATGGAAATGGATGAAGGCGTAGGCGCAGATGGCGACATAGAGCGCGACGAGCACGTGGTTCGCGGCCGCGGGCAGGAATGGGTAGAGGTAGTCCTGCCGATACATGAACAGGATCTGCAGGGTGATCGCGATTGACAGCACGCGCGCGACCAGTTCCTGCGGTCCACCATAGCCTGTGTAGTAGTACCAGAGCAGCCAGACGAGCTGGACCAGGCCGAGGACGAAGATCGCGTTGCCGAGCGAGAGCAGGTTGCGGAGCCGGTCAGTCATGGTGAGATCGCTTGCTGAGAAAGGCTCCGGCTGCGCGGACCCGATGCCGAAAGCACGTTGAGGCGGTCAGTGTCCGGGTGCGCCGAGGCAGGAGGCTGCGCCGTGTCGCGCAGCCCGCCCGCCTTGCACCGAGAGCATTACGCCGGGCTTAGCCGCTCTTGCCGACCGTCCACTTGTCGTTCCACGCCTTGTGCTCCTTGAGGAACTTGGCGAGGCCCGCGTGCACGGGAACGTCCGCGTTGGCGTTGATGCCGCTCACCTGCATGCCGACGAAGTCCTTCGCCAGCGCAGAGAAGCCGGGATCGAGCGAGGCCAGCTTGTCGCGGTTCTTATAGAACGCGCTCAGCATCCTGTAGATGATGTCCTCAGGTAGGTCGGCACGCACGTTGTAGGCGAACAGGATCGGCACGCCGAGGATTTCCTTCACCCCGACGTCCTTGGTGAACGCGCCCTTCGGATCGACGGTCGTGATGGACAAGCCGGCCGCCTTCAGTTTCGCGACCTCGTCCGCGCAGGGATTGATGACGGTGACGTCGGTGCGCACCTCTGTCTCTTTCCAGTAGGGCGCAAGCGCCTTGCCGGCAACCGTATACGCGACCGAGCCGACGATGGTCCCGCCCTGCATGGCGTCGGAGTTGCTCTTGGCGTCGATCTGGACGTGCTTGAATTCGTAGCCCAGCGCTTTGTACATGCGCTGGAAATTCAGCCAGTTCATGAACCCGGCGGTGGTGTAGAACACCGGCTTGCCGCTGAAGTCCTTGAGGCATTTGTATTTCGCGGCTTCCTTGGCCGGTGCGGCCATGAAAGATTCCATCGGGTAGGCGTACCAAGTGTGGACCAGCTTGCCCTTCGGCGGATTGTAGTTCTTGAAGCCGCCGTCGCCCGCGTAAAGCTGGGTCATGCCAATGTCGGCCGTGTAGCCGATCTCCGCGCTGTCCTCCATGGCGGCCTTGGTGGCAGCCGTCGTCTGCGGGTAGGGTTGAACGGTCATGGTGTACTCGCCGCCCAACGCTTCCTCGACCATCTTGGTCATCGAGGCGGCGACCTTGTACCCGTAGGAATCGACGCTCGACGTCGCCCAGCGCAGCGACTTGCGCTGCTGGGCTTCCGCCGGTGGCAACGTCCAGGCGAGCGCGGCAGCGATGCCACCCACGGCGACGGCGGAAAGAACAAACAGTTTGGCTCTGGTCACGCTTTATCCTCCCTAGGGTGCCCAATGGGGCGTCGAGAAATGCTTTTATGGCGCACGGCGGGCTCGACACCCGTCGACGCTTGTTGGTCGGGCATTTGAGCCCGCGCCGCGCGCACCTGTCAAATGCATTAGGCAGACTGTTGGCCATCCCCTCGTCGGGATGATGACCGGCAGTGCGGCTCTTACGCGCCGTTGGTGACGGCGATGAGCTTATCGAGCGCACGCTTGGCGGCGCCGGATTCGATGGAGTGCGCCGCCATGGCTGCGCCATCAGTGAGATTTGCGGCGAGGCCCGCGACGATCAACGCAGCTGCAGCATTGAGGATGGCAATGTCCCTGAGCGGAGTTTTGCGGCCAGCGAGAACTTCGCTGATGGCAGCCGCATTGAACTTCGCATCGCCACCCTTGAGGTCGGAGAGCTTCGCGGGTGCGAGACCGGCGTCGGCCGGCGTCACCTCGAACACGCGCACCTTGCCGTCCTTCACCTCCGCAACGTCGGTCGCACCTGTGGTGGTGAGCTCGTCGAGCCCGTCGTGGCCATGCACGACCCAGACGTGCTCGCAGCCGAGGTTGTTGAGCACGTCGGCGATCGGTTCCACCCATTGCCAGGAGAACACGCCGACGATCTGGCGCTTTACGCCGGCGGGGTTCGAAATCGGGCCGAGCAGATTGAAGATCGTGCGGATGCCGAGCTCGGCGCGGATCGGCGCCCAGTGTTTCATGGCGGGATGATGCTGGGGCGCCCACATGAAACCGACGCCCGCGTCCGACACGCAGCGCGCGGTGACTTCGAAGGGAATGTCGAGCTTGACGCCGAGAGCGGAGAGAACGTCGGAGGCACCCGACTGGGAGGACACCGACCGGTTGCCGTGCTTGGCGATCTTGGCGCCGGCACCCGCGGCGACGAGGGCCGCGCAGGTGGAGACATTGTAGGTACCGGTGCCGTCGCCGCCCGTGCCGACGATGTCGACCGCGCCGGGAACGACCTCCACGCGCTTCATGCGCGCGCGCATCATCTGGGCGGCGCCGGTGATTTCCTCCACCGTTTCGCCGCGCACCCTGAGCGCCATCAGGAATGCGCCCATCTGCGCGCCGGTGGCCGCGCCTTCGGTCATCAGATCGAGCGCTTTGCGGATCTCAGTTTCGCTGAGCGTCGCGCCGCCCGAGACTTTCTGGATGAGCTGGCGCAGCTCGAGGGAGGGCTGATCGGCGGGGCTCATTGGGTGCTCGTGCTGCTCAGGCGGCGTGGCGCGCGGGTTTGGAGTTGCGGCGGCGCGGGCTCATGTCGGCCAGATCGAGGAAGTTGGCGAGCAACGCGTGCCCGTGCTCGGGGGG
>CADEEC010000040.1 GCA_902826255.1 uncultured Hyphomicrobiales bacterium
AGATCATGGCCGGGCTGCCGGTCACCATCCGGCTGCTCGATCCGCCGCTGCACGAATTCCTGCCGCACGAGGACAAGGAGGCGGCGGCCGTCGCCAAGGAACTCAACGTGCCGCTCGAGAAGCTGCGCGGGCGCGTGGCCGAGCTGCACGAATTCAATCCCATGCTCGGTTTTCGTGGCTGCCGGCTGGCGATCCGCTATCCCGAGATCACCGAGATGCAGGCGCGCGCCATTTTCGAGGCCGCGGTGAATGCCGGCAAGAAAACCGGCAAGCCGGTGATGCCCGAGGTGATGATCCCGCTGATCGCCTACCGCACCGAGTTCGACATCCTGCGCGAGGTGATCGCGCGCGCAGCCGAGGCGGTGACCAAGGAGACCGGCGCCAAGCTCAACTACCAGATCGGCACCATGATTGAGTTGCCGCGTGCGGCGCTCAGGGCGCGCGAGATCGCCGAAGGCGAGACCGGCGCGGAGTTCTTCTCGTTCGGCACCAACGACCTGACGCAGACCTGCCTCGGGTTGTCGCGCGACGACGCGGCGCCGATTCTGACGAACTACGCGGAGCGGGCGATCTTCGAATCCGACCCGTTCGTATCGATCGACCAGGACGGCGTCGGCGAGTTGGTGCGGATCGGCACCGAGCGCGGCCGCGCCGTGCGGCCCGACCTCAAGGTCGGCATCTGCGGCGAGCACGGCGGCGATCCCGCCTCCGTCAATTTCTGCCACGATGCGGGCCTGGACTATGTGTCGTGCTCGGCCTTCCGGCTGCCGGTGGCACGGCTTGCAGCAGCACAGGCAGCCATCAAGGCCAAGGGTGCGGGCGAAGCGCCGACAAGCTCGTAGAGCGGCTCAGCCGCCGCCGGGCCTCAGTCTGACGCCCGGTGCCGCGCGCTCGAACATCACGTCGCGGCGGAAACGATAGAGGCGCGCGGGGCGGCCGCCCGTGCGCATGCGCGTCTCGCCCGCCGGCTCCACCAGGCGGCAGCTTTCCACCAGGCGGCGGAAATTCTGCTTGTGCAGGGGCAGGCCGAGGATGGCTTCGACCACGCGCTGCATCTCAAACAGCGTGAAGGCCTCGGGCATCAGCTCGAACACGACGGGGCGATACTTCACCGTGCGGCGCAGCTCGGCGATGGCGCGCGCAAGGATCAGTGCGTGGCCCGTCTGCAGGGTCGCCGTTCGCGTCCATGCGCTGGCGGCGTTGGCACCGATCAGGCCGGCGTCGATCATCAGCGCATAGCGCTCCAGAAGCTTCTCCTCGTCCCAGCCGGCGCTCGATCCGAAGGCGATGCGTACACGCTGCGGCCGGTCAACCTCGAACAGCATGTCCGATGGGGCGGCTGGCTGCGCCGCCCAGGTGGCGAGGTAGTCTTCGATCTGCGGCAGGCACTGCGGCTTGCCAGCCCGCCAGTCCTCCCAAGGAAAGATCGTGTACCAGCTCTTCCAGATGGCACGCGTGGCCGAGCGCCTCTGCGCGGGGTTCACGAGCCCGATATGACCGACCGCCACGGTGTGGACGTCCACGGCGCCGTCCGTTGGTGCGCAGCAGTCGGCACACAGGTGATGCGCAAAAGCAAGATTGCCGCCTGTCTGCTCGGCCACCAGCGCCAGCGTGCCGCCCTCCAGGCTGTCGTGCTGGCGCGGGCGGAAAGGCCCGGACGGCAGCACATCCCGGCCCTCCATGCGCCTGATGGCAACCACAGGCTCCGCGCTTCGGACGGCGAGCACGGCCGCAACCAGGTCCAGCGCGATCGCCTCGCGGGACGTCAGTGCGTTCGGCGGCACCTGCGCGGACCCGCCGCGGTCTTCCTCACTGATACGAGCCTGGGAACGCATGCGCACCTCGAAGCCGCCCAGGAAATCAAGGTCTTACGGCTAGATAGCGATGATGGCGATTTTCGGCCGGACACCGGGTTGCCCGCACTTTACGTGGCGGCTGTGGCCGAGAGAGCCCTGAAGGCGGCCAGGAACGCACACTGCGCCTCCGCCGTGGGCAATCCGGAGAGAGTGCTCAAGCGGGCGGCGAGCGCTGGAGGCAACGCGTGCGGTCGGCCGAAGTAGCGGTCGGCTTCCCCCGCGGAGAAGCCGGCGAGCTGCGTGGCCTCGAAATAGGCGGCAATGCGGTCGGCAGTCTTGATCGCGGCGGTCACGGCGACCGGCAGTTCCGGCGGCAGGCCGACGGATACATGGATGGCTTTGAGCAACCTGATCTCGAATGCCTTGTAGTCGAGGCCCACGGCGGCTTTGAACGGACTGATGAGGTCGCCGATCACGTATTCGGGGGCATCGTGCAGCAGGGCGGCGAGGCGCCAGCGCCGGTCGGTGCCGGGATCGAGCGCGGTCAGGATCTCCTCGACGACCAGCGCGTGCTGAGCGACCGAGAAGGCGTGCGTGCCGACCGTCTGGCCGTTCCAGCGTGCGACGCGCGCGAGCCCATGCGCCACGTCCTCGATGGCGACGTCGGATGGTGAAGGATCGAGCAGGTCGAGGCGCCGGCCCGACAGCATGCGCTGCCACGCGCGCGCACTGGCGCGATCGTTGGACGTCTCCGTCATGGCTTGCCCGCGCGCTTGGGCATTTTGAATGCGCGCTGCAGGCGGACGCACGGCTCGTAGCTCAGACAATCCACGAGGTGATCGTTGACCATGCCAGTGGACTGCATGAAGGCGTAGACGGTGGTCGGGCCGACGAACCGGAAACCTTCCTTCTTCAGTGCCTTGGAGATGGCTTTCGATGTCGGCGTTTCCGCAGGTATGGATTTGAAGGCACGATGCGCGTTGATCTGCGGCTTGCCGCCCGCGAGACCCCACATGAAGGCAGCTAGCGAGGTATGTTTCTGCAACTTGAGCAGCGCACGGGCGTTGTCGATGGTCGCCTCGATCTTCAGGTGGTTGCGTACGATGCCCGCATCCGCCATCAGCCGCGCCTTGTCCTTGTCGCCATAGCGGGCGATGCGCGCGGGATCGAAGTTATGGAAGGCCTTGCGGAAGTTGTCGCGCTTCCTGAGGATTGTGATCCACGACAGGCCGGACTGGAAACCTTCCAGCACCAGCTTCTCGAACAGGGCGCGGTCGTCCGTCTTGGGCACCCCCCATTCCTCGTCGTGATAGCGCACGTAGAGGGGATCGGTGCCGGCCCAGCGGCAGCGTGTCGGATCCGAGGTCATGACGTGGCCGTCGCCGTGACCGGCTTGAGATAGCCGGGGCGGTGAATGTCCAGCGGGATACCGCCGGCCGTGACTTGCTGACCCTTCTGGCCGGCTTCCTCGGCGCGGTCGAGGCGCACCAGCGCCAGTGCGCGCAAACCGGCCGTAGAGCCAACCGTGCCGATCTGTGCTTCGCCGGCGGTGATCACACTGGACGACGCCAGTGGTCCGTCGGCTTCCACGATCACGGTGCGGGTGCGTGCGGTGCCGCGATGCTCCATGCGGCTCGCAACCTCCTGGCCGATGAAGCAGCCCTTGGAGAAGGACACGGACTTGAGGGAATCGAGGTTGGCCTCGTGGGCGAATGTGGTCGCGGAGGCATAGTCCTTGCCGAGCTCGGGAATGCCCAGCGCGATACGGTGGGCATCGTAGTCGGCGAGACTGGCACGTGCCCCGCTGGTCGCAGCCATGCCATCTTCGGCAAGCGCCGCTTCGGCGATGATGCGGCTGCCGAGGGCAGGTAGTCGTGGATCGACGAAAGAGATGGAGCCGCGCATCTCGCCATGGCTTTGCGCGGGTCTGCCCCAGAGGGCGATCACCCGGTAGTCCGCACTGGCATCGCGTATGTCGACCTTGGCGCGCAGCTTGTACAGCGTGAGGCGTTTGATGAAATCGCCGGTCTGGCTGCGCGCAATGTCGACGAGGTAGCCGCTGCTTGCGCGGGCGACGATGAACTCGAACAGGATCTTGCCCTGTGGCATCAGCAGGGCTGCGTGGATCGCAGGCTGCGTTGCGAGCAGGTCCATGTCGTTGGTGATGATGCCCTGCAGGAGCTTGGCGGCATCGTCGCCGGTAACTGCGACAATGCCGCGATCGGCGAGCAGGGCAACGTTGGGACGTGTCATCGGCAGGCTGATCCTGGCTGCATCCGCCGCACGTTCTGGTATATCTCGCGCAACAGGTAAGGCGGCCGCTGGCGCGGCGCAAGCTCAAGGTGCCGCATGGCAGACACATTCGATCTGATCGTCCGGGGCGGCACTGTTGTCAATCATGCCGGGCGCACGGAAGCGGATGTTGGCGTAAGGGACGGCCGCATCGTGGCCCTGCGCGACCTTTCCGCAGCATCCGCGGCGGAGGTGATCGAGGCCAAGGGGCTGCATGTCTTGCCTGGCGTGATCGATACGCAGGTGCATTTCCGCGAGCCGGGCCTGGAGCACAAGGAAGACCTGGAGACGGGCAGTCGCGCCGCAGTCATGGGCGGTGTGACGGCGGTATTCGAGATGCCGAACACCAAGCCGCTGACGACGAGCGCCGAGGCGCTCGCCGACAAGGTTGCGCGTGCGCGACATCGCATGTTCTGCGATTTCGCGTTCTACGTCGGCGGTACGCGCGAGAACATCGACGACATCCCGGCGCTCGAGCGGCTGCCGGCCGCGGCGGGCATCAAGGTGTTCATGGGCTCCTCCACCGGCGATCTGCTGGTGGACGACGAGCCGTCGCTGTCACGCATCGTGGCGGCGCTGTCCCGGCGCGCAGCCTTCCATGCCGAGGACGAGGCGCGGCTCAAATCGCGGGCGCACCTGCGCAAGCCGGGCGATCCGTCCTCGCATCCGGTTTGGCGCGATCCCGAGGCGGCGCTGATCGCGACCGAGCGGCTGGTGCGCCTTGCCGAGCAGCACGGCCGGCGCGTGCACGTGCTGCATATCTCTACCGCCGAGGAGATGGGGTTCCTTGCCAGGCACAAGGATTGGGCCAGCGTCGAGGTCACGCCGCATCATCTCACGCTAACGGCGCCCGAGTGCTACGAGCGGCTTGGCACCTATGCACAGATGAACCCACCGGTGCGTGAGGAGCGCCACCGGCTGGCGATCTGGGCGGCGCTGGCGGAGGGTGTCGTCGACGTGCTGGGCTCGGATCACGCGCCGCATACGCGCGAGGAGAAGGACCACCCTTATCCCGAAAGCCACTCGGGCATGACCGGCGTGCAGACGCTCGTGCCGATCATGCTGGATCATGTGAACGCGGGCCGGCTGAGCCTGGAGCGGTTCGTCGACCTGACCAGCCACGGGCCCAACCGGCTGTTCGGAATACGCGGCAAGGGGCGTATCGCCGTGGGTTACGACGCGGACCTTACGATCGTCGACCTGTCCCGGCGCGCGCGCATTTCCAATGCCTGGATGGAATCCAGATGTGGCTGGACGCCCTACGATGGCATCAACGTCACCGGCTGGCCGATAGGCACCATCGTGCGCGGGCGGCGCGTGATGTGGGACGGATCGATCCTCGGAAAGGCGCACGGAGAGCCCGTCGCCTTTACCTAGTAGCGGCCCTAGTCGTCATCCCAGAACGGATCTCGCGATCCATACCAGTAGGAAGGAGGCGGCCGGCGACGGTACTCGTACTGGTACCGGCGCATTGGCGGCGGCTCGCGCGATTCCGCAGTCCGCTCGGTGACGGGAGGCAGCCGAGGGACCTGTTGGCTCACGCTGCGTTCCAGCTCCGGCGGCAGGCTGCTGACGACCGTCACTGAGGTGCCGATCTTCACGCGGCTCGCCAGGTCCACGACGTGGCCGTTGAGCATGCGGAAGCAGCCCGATGAGGCCGCCTTGCCGATCGACTTGGCGTCGTTGGTGCCGTGGATGCGGTAGAGCGTCTTGCCGAGGTAGAGCGCCTTGGCACCCAGGGGATTCTTCACCCCGCCAGTCATTTTCTCAGGCAGGTTCGGGTCGCGATCGCGCATTTCCTCGGGGGGATGCCAATCCGGCCACTCCGCTACCCGGCTGATGGTTTCGGTGCCCGTCCAGGAGAAGCCTTCGCGGCCGACGGAGATCGGGTAGCGCAGCGCCTCCTTGTCGGAAACGATCAACAGCAGCTGGCGTCCGCGGTGATCGATGATCACGGTGTCGACCGGATAGGTGCTGACGAAGGAAATCCGCTGAGCAGGAATTGGCGTGATGGCCGGCTTGCCGCCTCCGGACTGCACGCGCGGTGCGGACGGGCGGTAGTCGTATCCATCCCAGCCGAAATTGGAGAAGTAGCCGTACTGGCGCGGCGGCGGATAGTAATTCCGCGGTGGCGGCTCATAGTAGGGAGAGCGGCTGGAGTACGGGCCCCAGCCCTGCGCAAACGCCGGCCCGGAGGCGAAAAGCACAGCCAAGGCCGCAAGGGCCATACGCAGCGTCATAGTACCTTCCTGCCTTTCGTCGTCGCCTGCTGCTCGGTTCAAGCCGCAAGAATGGTAGCGGGAACAGGGGATTGCAAGAACATTGAAGCCACAACTCGACGATTGGTTGCACGCCGGTCGAACACGCTCAGTCGCTTTTCCGAAAGCTGTGCCACGCCCCGTCGGCGCCAATTGTCAGGCGCCAATGGGTATACTTGCCAGCCGACTTCATCGATTTTGCGACGGCGGGTGGAACCAACCGCAGCAGCTCGACCTCCTGGGCGGGCGTGAGTTTGTCGAGCGGAACCTCGGAAAAATACGGCCAAATGTATAACCGATTGTTTTCCAGGTCGGCACCGAGGGGCAGTACCACGTGACCCGTGTCCAGGATCAGCGAGAGAGCTGCGAGCACTTCGCGACCCTCGCCGTCGCCGGAGATTTTCTTCCAGTGGGCGATGGGGTCCTTGGTTTCGGTGCCGCCAAGGTCAGGTTTGATGTCGTTGAGGTCGTAGGCGTATCGCAGATCCTCGATTTTCCCTGAGCGGACGGCTTCCAGCAATGCCTCGCGCAGCTCGCGGACCTGCTCCGGCAAGCCGTCGGTGCCGTAGTGGATTTCAAGGGGTGGCTTGGAGGTCTTGTCGGTCTTCGACTTTTGTCGCACCGACTGCGCTTCCGCACGATCCCAGCAATGGACAAGTACCGGTGGCGCAAGTAGGAATACCGCTAGAGCCAACGCGATCACTGCTCGACCCATGGGGAGTTCCAAGATTGTTGCCGAACAGGTCACCTGAGACGAAGGTGCCTGCACGGGCGAGCTTCGCTGCGGATGCCAGCTTCAAGGCGGTGTTGTAGTCCGCTGTGTCTTATATTCCCAATCCTTTCATAATTCCGGTCGGGGTGATTGCCGGCATCCTCCTGTCGATGCCGTTCGGTCCCGTCAATCTGCTTGGGCTGCAGCGCGCGGTGGAGCGCGGATTCTTCGGCGGCATGGCCGCCGGCCTCGGCATCATGCTCGGGGACGGATTGATCGCACTGGGTGCTGCGCTCGGCGTCCAATCCATCTCCGGCGCGCTCAGAGACTACCGCACGCTGGTCCAGCTCGTGGGTGGACTTGCGTTGCTGATCGCGGGGCTGAGGCTCTACTACGCGCCGGTCACGATCTCGACGGAGGTGGCAGCCGACAAGATCAGATACAGGGACTACATCGGCGAGGTGCCGCAGATGTTCCTGCTGACGATCACCAATCCGGGGGCCGTGCTCAGCGGCGTGGCGATCTATGGCGGCGTCAGCACGTTCGTTGAGGTGGAAAGCCATGTCGACGCGCTGACGATGGTTGCGGCGTTAATGGGCGGCAGCTTCCTCTACTGGTTCTTCGCTTGCGAGTGGATCAGCCGCGTGCGGCACCAGCTCGACAGCGTGAAACTCGGCCGCATCAATCGCATCGCCGGCCTGATCCTGATAGCCTTCGGCGGTATCCTGATTGGCGAGATGGCGATGAAGAGGCTGCGCTTCTGGTAGCGCGCCGCTACTGGTGCCGGCGCAATGTGAACTCGCCGCGTTCCACGCGGGCGCCGAGACCGTTGACCATCGCAACGACGGAGTTTTCGCCGTAGGCGGCGACAAGGTCTGTCAGGGCTGTGTAGAGAGCGGCATAGGCCATCAGCTCCGGCGCGATGCCGCTGCCAGTGCCTTCCTCCCAGGCTTCCAGAATGAAATCGAGCGCCTTCAGGCTCTCGTCGTTGGCGTCAGCTGCTCCGAGCGACAGCATACGAAACCCCTTCACGGCTGTCCGGCAAATCACCGGACGTTCCCCTGCCCGCACGATCACGCCTAGCACGCGGGTTCAGCTCGGGTGCTGCCTACAACGGTTAACGATTAATCAGCGACGCGTGCGGTGTGTAGCCCGCGCGCCACTCATGGCGCGGTCTTCGCCAGGCTGTCGGCGATCTCGGCACCTTCGGACAGGAAGCGATCGATGGCGGTCTGCGCGGTGGCTGAGCACGTGCTGTAGGTGCGGCTGTAGCTGCGGTAGCCGTTGTTGAAACTGCGCGTGAGCTTGGCGCGGCGCAGGGCGGACGAGCCTTCCGTGTTCATCAGCGCCTGCATGCGGTCGCGCCAGAGCTGGCCGTCGTTGGCGCCACACAACTCGCGCAGATAGTGGACGGCGCCGAGAATCTCAGAGAGGCGCAGCAGCTTGTCGTCGTAGGGGCGCGTCTCGGGGGCGATACCTTGCGCCTGGACTGAGCCGATCCCTGCCGCGACAATGGCAGCGGCCAGGATGCTTGCGGTCGCAGTCTGAGATCGGCGCATGGGAGTTTCTCGCAGGAGGCTGCGGCGAAGCAAAGGCTATGGCCGGAGTGCTAACCCCGTGCGCCGAGTTTTTCCAGCGCGCGGTGGATAAGTGGCAGCGCGCCGTCGGTGAGAGGCAGGGACGCGAGATCGTCGACGGGGAAGAAGGCCGCCGCGGCCGCGTCGTCGCCGGCCACAGGTTCGCCCGCAATCCAGCGCCCGTAGAACACCAGCAGGATGTAGTGCGCAGTGAGCAGGCCGGCATCGTCGTTGCGAATGACCTCGTGCGTGTCGAGCAGCCCGAAAAGATCGGCCGTCACGCCGGTCTCCTCCGCGACCTCGCGCAAAGCAGCCTGGCGGGCGGCCTCTCCCGGCTCGATATGGCCGCCCGGAGGGCTCCACAGCCCCTGCAGCGCACCCTTGCCGCGCTTGGCCAGCAGGACGTCCCGCCCGCGAACAACGATTGCGCTGGCGGCTGCGCGCGGCCAAAGCGGGGGAGTTGCAGAGTTCATGAGCTTGCGACCGGCGCCGTTCAGTACGAGGGAAAGAGTCATAGCCCAGATTTGGGCTCATTTTCCCAGCAACGTCCCTGCTCGTCTGGGGTGAGCTTGAGACCGGGGCAGGGAGTCGTGGCAGACCATTCAGGTATTCTGATCGTTACGCAAGACACGGTGATCCGTGGCGTGACGGACATGCGCAACTGCCGCAAGCTCGAAGTGCATGGCTATGTCGAGGGCGATGTCTCCGCGGCCAGCGTTCTGGTGCACAAGACGGGGCGCGTATTCGGCACCATGAGGACCGATACGGCGGAAGTGCACGGCACCGTACAGGGCGACGTGACGGTCAAGCACCTGATCGACATTCGCAGCTCAGGCCATGTCAGCGGCAACGTGAAGTACGGCAAGCTGGCGCTGGAGATGGGCGGCAACCTGAGCGCCGAGGTGCGCAACGTGCCGCCGTCGCTGGGTGGCGATCTCAACCTCGAGGTGCCCAAGGGCCGCTCGGTGCCGATTACGCTGCAGGACCTGACCGCGCTCGATCCGGACGATGCCGCAAGGGATCTGAAGTTCACGGTTACGAAAGCCAGCAACGGCTTCGTCGCGCTCGTGTCGGCGCCGCAACGCGCGATCACGGCCTTCACCCAGGCCGATCTGGAGTCCGGCAGCGTGGCATTCAAGCACGACGGCACCAATACCTCGATGGCGGGGTTCGATGTGGTGGTCGCGGACCGAAGCGGCGCAACGTCGGGTGCGGCGCGCACCGTGTCGGTCGCCGTACGCGGCTGATCTGTTACTGGGTGGCGCAGCCCGCGACGAATGGTGCGAGCTTCGCCGACGCGACGATGGCGCCCAGGCACATGCCCCAGCCGAGAACCAGTACGGCAAGATGCTTGATCGCGGCCGGCTGTTGGCGTGAGGCGCTGGCGACATACGCGGCAAGTGCGACGGCAAAGATCAGCGCAAACAACCAGCCGATCGGCACCAGGGAGCGCATGGTTTCGAGCTTGGCGGCTGCGGCGGGATCGGCAGCGAGCACGCTCCCCACGGTATAGAGCCCGAACAACGGCACGACCGGCAAGGCGCCGAGCCGGCCGACAGCCGCATGCGCATTGCGATAGACGTGCGCGAAGCCGAATACGAGCAGCAAGGAGCCGGCAAACAACAGGATGCGAACCCAGCTCTCCATCACGCCGGACAATCCCTCGGCGCGAATGGGCGATGGCGCCACGGCCGTACTGCATGCCGGCCAGAGCCAGACCGTGAGCGCGAGGCAGGCGATCGTCCACGCGGCAACATAAGCAACCCACGCGCGCACCGGCACGATGGCGTTGGTCTTCTCCAGGACGACGTAGACGCAAATCCACAGCACGGCCGCGACGAGAGTGATGACAAGAGGGTGCGTGCGCGCCGCCTCGGACCACGCCAAGGCCAGCGCGAACAGGAAGCACATCACACCGTTGAGCGTGACGATCGGCACCATCGATTGCCCGCTGGCATCGGCATTCTCGCGCGCGGAGACGAGCGCCATGCCATTGAGCATAGGAAAGGTGAGCATCATGCCGGCGACACGCCAGTCGTCGATGCGCACGAACCATAGGAAGGCGACGTAGAGCAGCGTGCCGCCGGCAGTCCGCAGTAGAACCCCCGCCATGCGCCCTCAGCCCGTCCCGTTCTCAAGCAGCCGGCAGAGGCACGCCGGCGATGGCGAAAGCCTCCTTCTGGCGCTCGGCCACTTCGTCCAGCACGAACCCTTCGATGGTCTCGTTGAACATCTTGTACCAGTTGAGCCTGGCGCCGAGGTGCAGGAACACGCCTCCCAGCCCAATGGCCGCGCGATCCATGAACACGAACTCGCGCGGCACGCGCACCGGGCCCTTCTCCTTGAGCTGCTTGTGCACGGTGAACGCTTCCTTGCGCCCGTACTGGCCGGGTGTGGTGCCGTCGGCGATCTCGCGCTCGCGGTCGTCCAGCAGCGGGCCGTAGATGAAGCGCGCCCAGATGCTCAGGACGTCGATCAGCTCGTTTGACAGGCCCGCGAAGCCCCAGGTCTCATAGGCGTGCACCACCAGCTCGCGCTTGTTGTGCAGCAGGCCGTTGTAGAGATCGATCACGCCCTGCACGAACTTGGTGGGGAACGTGCGGATGCAGCCGTAGTCGAGCAGATTGATGCCGGCGGGCGTGCCCAGCCCGGTTGTGTCATTGCCGGTGCCAGCATGCTCGAAGATGGTGTAGTTGCCGAGATGCGGATCGCCGTGGATCACGCCGTAGTGGGAGAAGGGATACCACCAGGCTTTGAACATCGCCTTGGCGATGGCGTTGCGATCCTCCAGCGGTGCCGGCTTGTAGTCGAGCAGCTTGCGGCCCTCGAGCCAGGTCATGGTCAGCAGGCGTTTGGTGGAGAGGTCAGCGGTAATCTCGGGCACGCGGATCGAGGGCTCGTCACGGAAGATGAGCGCGTAGAGCGCCATGTGACGCGCCTCCAGCTCGTAGTCGAGCTCCTCGCGCAGGCGCGCCGACACCTCCTTGATGATCTCGCTGGTGTCGACGGCCGGGTTCATGCGCGCGTGCAGCGCGAACACGACCTTGAGCTGATTGAGATCCGCCTCCACGGCCGACTGCATGTCGGGATACTGCAGCTTGCAGGCGAGCGCGCGCCCGTCGTGGGCGATCGCGCGATGCACCTGCCCGAGCGACGCGGAGGCTGCCGGCTGCTGGTCGAAGCTCTTGAAGCGAGCTGCCCAGTCCGTGCCAAGCTCGGCCAGCATGCGCCGGCGGACGAAGGCCGGCCCCATCGGCGGTGCCTGCGATTGAAGCTGGGACAGCTCCTGCGCGTACTCGGCCGGCAGAGCCTCCGGAATGGTGGCCATCAGCTGGGCCACCTTCATGATGGGGCCCTTGAGCCCGCCCAGCGCCGCCGCCAGTGCCGCAGCGTTGCTGGCATCGTCGGAACCGAGGCCCAGCAGCCGTTGGCCGGCGACCCGTGCAGCAACGGCGCCGACGTTGGTGCCGACGCGAACGTAGCGGGCGGCCCGAGCCGAGAGGCGGTTCTCTTCCTCGTCCTTGCGGTCGTTCAAGGGGAGCCCTCCATATCCGGTATATCGGCTGCCCGGGCGGGAACGTCCAGGGGACATGGTGCGCAGGGTGGAATGCGTTAGTGTAGCGCACAAAGAATCGGGCAGGGAGACGCGCGCATGCAGGAGCGGCCGGCAAAACCGGGGTCTGCTTCCCTGCGCACCTTTCTCCATCACCCCGCCACCGCAGCCATACTTGCTCTTGGGATCACGCAGATCGTGGCCTGGGGCACGACGCTCTATGCGCTGGGTGTGCTGGGCAAGCCGATCGCCGCGGAGATGGGCTGGAGCCAGAGCCTGGTGTTCGGCGGGCTGACGGTGGGCCTGCTGGTGTCGAGCGCGATCTCGGCCTACGTGGGCCGGCTGATCGACCGGCAGGGCGGGCAGTTTGCGATGTCGGTTGGCTCCGTCCTGATGGCGATCGGGCTGGTGCTGTTGTCGCTCGTCAACGATCCCTACACCTACTTGGCGGCGTGGGCCTTCCTCGGCATCTCCATGCGTCTGTGCCTTTACGATGCGGCCTTTGCCGCGCTGGTGCAGGTGACGCCGTCGCGCGGGCGGCGGGCGATTTCTTATCTCACGCTATTCGGCGGCTTTGCCTCGAGCGTGTTCTGGCCGATCGGCCATGCGCTCAACAGCGCCTATGGCTGGCGCACGACGCTGCTCATCTTTGCCGTCGTCAACCTGGTCGTATGCCTGCCGCTGCACTGGCTTGGACTGGCACGGCGCGAGACGGCGGAGCAGGCCGAAGTTGCCAAGGCTGCCGACGCTGCCGCTACGGCCACGGGGCCGGTGCTGGAAGGCGCGGCGCGCAAGCTGGCGATGATGCTGTTCAGCCTGATCGTTGCCGCCAGTGCCGTCGTGTTCGGTGCCCTGGCCGTGCACCTGGTGCCGCTGCTCGAGGCGACGGGCCTGGTGGCGGCAACGGCCGTGTTCATCGCCTCCCTCAAGGGCGTGGCCCAGGTGGGTGGACGCATCTGGGACCTGACCTTGGCCCGCAAATGGCACCCCATCGACGTGGGACGCGTCTCCATTGCGTTCATGCCGCTGTCGTTCGCGGTCCTCATGCTGGGCGGGGCAAGCGCAACCACGGCCTTCCTGTTCGTCGTGCTGTTCGGCATCTCCAACGGCCTTGTCACCATTATGCGCGGCGCGGTGCCGTTGGCGCTGTTCGGCCCGAAAGGCTACGGCGAAGTGCTCGGCATCCTGGCGACGCCGTATCTGCTGCTGGCCGCTCTGTCACCGCTGGGGTTCGCCGTCGTCGTGGAGCGGTTCGGGTATGGCGCAGCGGAGGCGATCATGCTGGGTGCAGGGGTCCTGTCGTTTGTAGGGATGGAAGTGCTGTCGCACTGGTACCGGCGGCTGCGCGCAACGCAGTAAAGGCCGCGCCTACACCATCACCTGAGTGCCGACTTCCACCACACGGTCGCTCGGGATGCGGAAGTACTCCGTTGCATCCTCAGCCCGGCCCGCGAGCCAGATGAACAGCCGCTCCTGCCAGCGCGGCAGCTCCGACTTGATCGTTGTCTTGAGCGAGCGGCGCGACAGGAAGAACGAGGTCGCGGCGATGTCGATGTTCAGGTCCTTGCGGCGGCAGTGCTCGATGATTTTCGGCACGCTTGGCGTTTCCATGAAGCCGTAGTGTGCGATCACCCGGATGAAGGTGTCGGCGACCTTCTCGATTTGGATGCGCTCGTGCCGCTGAACGCGCGGCACGTCCCCGGTCTTGATGGTGAGAATGATGTTGCGCTCGTGCAGCACCCGGTTGTGCTTCAGGTTGTGCATCAGCGAAGTGGGTGCCGTCGTCGGATCGCCCGTTAGGAATACGGCGGTGCCGGGCACGCGATGCGGCGGCTTGGCGTCGAGCTTGCGCACCAGCCAATCGAGTTCCGCCTCGTTCTTGCGGGTGGCGCGGGCAAGGGTCTTGGTTCCGCGGATCCAGGTATAGACGATGGCGCAGATGGCGGCGCCGATCGCCAGCGGCGCCCAGCCGCCATCGGGGATCTTGAGGGCATTGGCAGAGAAAAAGACGAGCTCGATCAGCAGCAGGGGCACGAATATCAAGCCCACTTTCCAGATCGACCACTTCCAGCACAGCCAGATCACGAGGATGGCCATCAGGCTGTCGATGACCATCGTGGCGGTCACGGCGAGGCCGTAGGCAGCGGCCAGGTTGCTGGAACTCTGGAAAATGAGCACGGCGATCAGCACGCCTGCCAGCAGGAGCTGGTTGACGCGCGGAAGGTAGATCTGGCCGGCCACGCTTTCGGAGGTGTGGCGAATCTCGAGTCGCGGGATGAGGCCGAGCTGGATGGCCTGGCGCGTGAACGAGAACGCACCCGTTATCACGGCCTGGCTGGCGATGACCGTGGCGACCGTCGCCAGGATGACCATCGGGATCAGGGCCCAGCCGGGATAGAGACGATAGAAGGGGTTCTCGATCAGCTGCGGATTGGACAGCAGCAGCGCGCCCTGCCCGAAATAGTTGAGAATGAGGGCCGGCTGGACCACCCAGAGCCAGGCCAGCCGGATCGGCTTGCGTCCGAAATGGCCGAGGTCGGCGTAGAGGGCCTCGGCACCGGTTACGACGAGGAAAATCAGACCCATCACGGCGAGGCCCACGGCGCCGTGCGAGAACACGAACTGAACGCCGTACCAGGGGTTCAGGGCGTGGAATACGCGCAGGTCGTCGACGATGTGAATGAGGCCGCCGACCGCGAGCGCTATGAACCAGACAAGGGTGATCGGCCCGAAGTAGCGGGCAACGCTCTCGGTGCCGCGTGACTGCACAGTAAACAGCAACACGAGAATAACGAGCGTCACCGGAACGACGAATACTTCCATCTGTGGGGCGACGAGCTTGAGGCCCTCGACCGCCGAGAGAACGGAGATGGCAGGCGTGATGATGGCGTCGCCGTAGAAGAACGCGGCGCCCATCACACCGAGCGCCAGCACCACCCATGAGCCGCGTTTGACGGCAGTCTGGGCGAGCGCCATCAGGGCGAAGGTGCCGCCTTCGCCGTTGTTGTCCGCATTGAGGAGAATGAGGACGTACTTGAGCGTGACGATGAGAAGCATCGTCCACACGATCAACGAAAGGATTCCAATCACCGCTTCGGGTGTGCTTGCGCCGTCGCGCAAAGCCACCGAGACCGCCTCGCGCATGGCGTAGAGCGGACTGGTGCCGATGTCGCCGAAGACGACTCCGATGGATCCTAGGGCCAGTGCCCAGAATTGGCGCTGGTCGGTAGAGGGCCCGTGGTCGGCGGCAGGCGCCGTGGCGGGTGTATGGGGCATGGAGGCAGCGTCTCGGCTGCGAAGTGAGCGGTAACGACGAATGGGCGGTGCTTATACACGCGCCTCGCGCCGTGTGAAAGGGCGGCTTGCGCGAAAGCCACAGCGCCGCCCGGCTGCGGTGCACGAACCCACTGATTTCGAGCGAAAAGAGCGGTTCGACTACATGCTCTCAAGCTCGTCGATCATGCCGGATATGACGCTGAGGCCCTTCTGCCAGAAGGCGCGCTGGGTGGCATCGAGGCCGAAAGGCGCCAACAGCTCGGAATGATGCTTCGAGCCGCCCGCTTCCAGCATAGCGAAGTATTTCGCCACGAAGCCAGGATGGGCGTCCTGGTAGAGGCCGAACAGCGAGTTCACGAGACAGTCGCCGAAGGCATAGGCGTAGACGTAGAAGGGCGAGTGGATGAAGTGAGGCACGTAGCACCAGAAGGTCTCATAGCCATCCGACAGATCGATCGCGGGGCCGAGGCTTTCGGTCTGCACCTGCATCCAGATCTCGCCGAGCCGCTCCGAGGTGAGCTCGCCGGCGCGGCGCTCCTCGTGCACGTGGCGCTCGAAGGAATAGAATGCAACCTGACGCACGACCGTGTTGATCATGTCCTCGGTTTTCTGTGCGAGCAGCGCCTTGCGCTCTTTCGGGTCCTTGGTTGCGGCCAGCAGCGCGCGGAAGGTCAGCATCTCACCGAACACCGACGCCGTCTCGGCGAGCGTGAGCGGTGTCGGCGCCAGCAACGGGCCGAGCGGCGCGGCGAGGACCTGATGCACGCCATGACCAAGCTCATGCGCGAGCGTCATCACATCGCGCGGCTTACCCTGATAGTTCATCAGGATGTAGGGATGCGACGATGGCACGGTGGGGTGCGAGAACGCGCCGGGCGACTTGCCGTCACGCACCGGTGCGTCGATCCAGCGCCCGTCGAAGAACTTGCGTGCGATCTTCGCCATGTCGGGGGCGAAGCCGGCGTAGGCGTCGAGGACGATGGATTGGGCGTCCGCCCAGGTGACGATGCGCTGCGGCTGATCGGGCAGCGGCGCGTTGCGGTCCCAGAAGGCGAGCTTGTCCTTGCCGAGCCACCTCGCCTTCATCGCGTAGTAGCGATGCGACGTGCTGGCGTAAGCGCCGCGCACGGCATCGACGAGGGCGTCGACCACCGGCCCCTCGACGCGGTTGGCGAGGTGGCGGCTGTCGGCCACGTCCTTGAAGCCGCGCCAGCGGTCGGAGATCTCCTTGTCCTTGGCAAGCGTGTTGGTGATGAGGGTGAAAAGGCGGATGTTGTCCTTGAAAACCTTGGCGAGCGCCTCGGCGGCAGACCGGCGCTTCGTTTCGACGGGGCTGAGCAGAAGGTTGAGTGTCGGTTCGAGAGCGAGGGGTTCCTTCTCGCCAGCCACCTCGAACTTGAGCGCCGTCATGGTCTCGTTGAAAAGGCGGTTCCATGAGGCGCGCGATGTGATTGACTTCTCGTGGAACACGCGCTCGAGCTTCTCCTCGAGCTGGTAGGGCTTCTCGCGGCGCAGATCGTCGAGCCAGGGCTTGTAGTGCGCCAGCGCCGGTGTCTCGAGCGCCCGCGCCAGTGCGGCGTCGTCGATCTGGTTGAGCTCTAGCTCGAAGAAGATGAGCGCGGTGGTGATGGCGGTCAGGCGCTCCTGGATGTCGCCGTAGAACTTGGCGTAGTCGGGGTTGGCCGTGTCGGCGGCGTAGAGAAGGCCTGCGTAGGACCCGAGCCGGCCGAGCGTATCGCTCAACGCTTCATAGGACTTGATGGCGTCGGCGAGCTGGCCTCCGGTGGCCGTCGTGAGCTTGCCCTGCCAGCGCTGCTGGAGGGCCGTCGCCTCCGCGCTTGCCGTGGCAAGGTCGTTCTGCACCGCTTCCGATCGGTACCCCGGATAGAGGTCATCGAGGTTCCAAGCCGGCATCGGGCCGAGATCCCGCGTTCCTTCCTGACTGCTTTGGACGACTTGACCAGCCATCTCGCTCTCCTCCCCGCAACGTCTCGTTAATTTGCGGGCGCGTGCCGCATGTATCAAGGGAAAGCTAATGCCGTGGTGGTCCTGCGGCCGTTTGGCTGTGGCCGGCAGCGGTCGCGCGAAAGCGTCAACTCAAGGCGAAACGAAACGATGCATTTACCCATATCGGGCACTCTGCCTTGGTCAGTAAGGCAGAAGTAAGCGCCAGTTCGATCCTGAACCGCGCGCTCTGCAGTCAGTAGAGTCGAGTTTCCACATGCCCAAGCTCGTCCTGATCGTGGATGACGATCCAGCTCAGCGCCGCATCCTCGAAGAAACGATCAAGCGTCTCGGCTATGAGACGAAAGCCGCCCAGGGCGGCGAGCAGGCCCTGCAGATCATCGAGAACGCGGAGCAGGGTGCCATTGCCCTCGTTCTCCTCGACCTCGTCATGCCCGGTATCGACGGCATGGAGGTGATGCAACGCATCGCGCCGCTTCCCGGCAGCCCGCCGGTGATCGTGCAGACGGCGCATGGCTCGATCGACGCGGCCATCATGGCGATGCGCGCCGGCGCGGTCGATTTCGTGGTGAAACCGACATCGCCCGAGCGCCTGGAAGTGTCCATCAAGAGCGCGCTCAAGATCGAAGCGCTGCAGGGCGAGCTGACGCGCATCAAGAAGAAGGTCGAGGGCACGCTGTCGTTCTCCGATCTCGTGCTGCGCGGCGAGGTCATGAAGCGCGTGATTGCGCTCGGGCGTCGCGCTGCTGCCTCCAACATCCCCGTCCTCATCGAGGGCGAGAGCGGCGTCGGCAAGGAGCTGATCGCGCGTGCCATCCAGGGCGAGAGCGAGCGCCGTGCTGCGCCGTTCGTGGTGGTCAACTGCGGCGCTATCCCTGAGAAGCTGGTCGAGAGCATTTTGTTCGGGCACGAGAAGGGCGCGTTCACCGGTGCCGTCGACAGGCGCATCGGCAAGTTCCAGGAAGCCGACGGCGGAACCCTGTTCCTCGACGAGATCGGCGAGTTGCCGCTCGAGGCTCAGGTCAAGCTGCTGCGCGCGCTGCAGGAGGGCGAGATCGACCCGGTCGGCGCCAAGAAGCCGGTGAAAGTCAACTTCCGGCTCATCTCCGCCACCAACCGCGACATGATCCAGCTGGTGAAGGACGGCAAGTTCCGTGAGGACCTGTACTACCGGCTGAACGTGTTCCCGATCTTCGTGCCGCCGCTGCGCGAGCGTCTCGACGACGTGCCGGAGCTTGCCCTGCATTTCCTCGCCCGCTTTGCTGCGGAAGAGGGCCGTCGCATCGATTCCATCGGCAAGGAAGCGCTGGAGCTGCTGACGAGCTACGAGTGGCCGGGCAACGTGCGCCAGCTCGAGAACGCCATGTTCCGCGCGGTGGTGCTGTGCGACACCCACCAGTTAACGGTTAACGAGTTTCCGCAGATCGCCGCGCACGTGGACGGCTACAGTGCCGAGGTGCCCGACGCGCCGGCACCGGTGGCAAAGCGGCCGGTGATCTCAGGTCCGGTTATGCTCGGCGCGGAGAGTACGATTCCGCAGACCGTCGAGGTCGGCAAAGGCGAGCTGGGCATCCCGGCCGTCACCGACAAAGGCGAGATCCGTTCGCTGGAGTCGATGGAAGCCGACATGATCCGGCTCGCGCTGGGCCGTTATCGCGGTCATATGACCGAGGTTGCGAAGCGCCTCGGCATCGGACGTTCCACGCTCTATCGCAAGATGCGCGAGTTTGGCCTCGAGGAACACGCGAGCTGAAGCCGGCTGCCCAAAGGTTGGGACGCCGCATCAACGATGTGCAGCGTGATCTTGTTACGCTGTGAAAAGCGCACTTTTCATTTGGCCGCAGGCTGCTATAGCTCGGCGAGGTACCGCGCCGAAGGAGTGGATTGATGCTGCGTAGCCGCCTGCTTGCCTCGACCCTGGTTGTACTCGTGTCTGGTGGAGCGGTGGCAAGCGAGCGCACCACCGTGGCCGCCGCCGATTTTCTCCCGCCACCTGTCTTGAACTTGCCGCCGGTGCTGCCGAGCGAGCTGGCACCGCCAGGGTTCATGGTGGAATTCACGGAGCGGCTTACTGTTGCGGACCGCAGAATGCATGCGGTCGACAAGGCGGACCGCGCGGCACTGATGCAATTTTACGCAGAGCGGCGCTATGAGCCGATCTGGGTGGACGAGTTGGGCCTCACCGCAGCCGCGCAATCGGTAATTGCAGAGGTCAGCCAGGCTGACGACTGGGGGCTGGACAGCAGCGACTTCCAGTTTCCGGCGCTGGCTTCGCACGCCGCGATGTCGCGGGATGTGCGCGCCGACGTGGATGTCGAGATCAGCCTGGCCGTGCTCAAGTATGCCCGCCACGCGCGCGGCGGCCGTGCCGACCCGCGCCGTATCAATGCCAACCTCGACCGCAAGCTGCGCTTGATCGAGCCGCTGCAGGTGATCGCCTCGGCAGCGAATGATGCCAGGCCGGATGCCTACCTGCGCTCGCTGCATCCCCAGCACCCGCAGTTCGAGAAGCTGCGCCAGCAGTACCTCGCCATCAAGCGCGGCGATTTCGTACCTCGCGTGCAGCAGGTTGCGCTTGCCAATGGCAAGAACTCCAAGAAGCGGGCCGCGGCGCGGCCGCAGGACGCGGTTCTGCTGCGCACCATCGTGGCCAACATGGAGCAGTGGCGGTGGATGCCGGAGGATCTCGGCAGCTATCACGTGTGGGTCAACATCCCCGAGTTCACGCTGCGCGTGATGGCCGATGGCGCGGCCGTGCATACGGAGCGCGTGGTTGTCGGCAAGGCCATCACGCAGACGCCGGTGTTCTCGGACGAGATTCAGCACGTCATCTTCCACCCGTTCTGGGGCGTGCCCGATTCGATCAAGACGAAGGAGCTGCTGCCGAACCTGCAGCGCGGCAACATCGACATCCTCGCCCGCAATAACATGCGCATCCAGTATCGCGGCCGCGATGTCGACCCGCGCTCGGTGGACTGGAGCCGCGCCGATATGCGCAAGTTCCACGTCTACCAGCCGCCGGGCGCGGACAATGCACTGGGCATCGTGAAGTTCCGCTTCCCCAACAGCCACGCGGTCTACATCCACGACACGCCGAGCAAGAGGCTGTTCAACGCCGAGGTGCGCGCCTTCAGCCACGGCTGCATGCGCCTGCGCGACCCCGTCAAGCTCGCCTCGCTGCTGCTGACGCAGGATCAGAAGTGGTCGGCCGAGAAGGTCAACGCCGTTGTGCGCAAGGGCCCGAAGAACAACTGGATCGCGCTCGGCCAGAAGGTGCCGGTGCACATCACCTACTTCACGGCCTGGGTCGATGATGACGGGGCGCTGAAGCTCTACGGCGACATCTATGGCCACGACAGCCGCATCGCCAGCGCGGTCGGCAGCAAGGCGGCCACGCAGGTGGCTGCCGTGCGCCCTGCCGGCAACGTCGTGGCGGCCGCGGCAACCGGCGCCCCCACGGACGCCGCCACGACGCCGCCCGCCAGAACCGAGCGTGCCGCCCGCAAACGGCAGCCCGCACCCCGGCCGCAAATGGCCCGCCGGACCGACCGGGACTGGATGGTCAGGGTGTTCAACCAGTAAGCCCTGCGGACGATGCAGGGCGCTGGTGGCGCCGCGCACGGACAGTCGCTGCGCGACTTTGCGGGTCCCCGCCCCGATATCGCCGCATACCGGGGGCAAGTAAGGGCTTGGTTCGGCATTGTTAACGGCTTGCTGTCAGCCTGACGCATCCGTTGGCCGGACACCGCAGCCACGATCGGCAGGCCCTGGGCACGGGTCTCGTTTCCATCTGGCGTTGTTGGGGGAAAGAGTTTGCTGGCGCGCTCTCGGGGATTAGCCCTTGCCGCTGCTGCTTTCGTCGTCGCACTCGTTGCGGGGCCCGGCGGGATTACGGCCGACTCCCAGCGCACGCTGCGCCTCTACAACATCCACACCAAGGAGACCCTGACCTCGCCCTATAAGCGGAACGGCAAGTACGTTCCCGCCGAGATGGCGAAGATCAACTGGATCCTGCGCGACTGGCGCAAGAACGAAGCCACCACCATGGACCCGGAGCTGATCGATCTGCTCTGGGAGATGCACAGCGAGCTGGGCTCGCAGGAGCCGATCCACATCATCTCCGGCTACCGCTCGCGCAACACCAATGAGCTGCTGCGCAAGACGGTGGGCGGGCAGGCGAGCCAGAGCCGGCACATCCTCGGCAAGGCCGCCGACGTGCACTTCCCCGACGTGCACGTGAAAAACATCCGCTACGCGGCGTTGATCAAGGAGAAGGGCGGCGTCGGCTACTATCCGACCTCCAACATCCCCTTCGTACACGTCGACATCGACCGCGTGCGCGCCTGGCCGCGCCTGCCGCGCGAGGAACTCGCGCTGCTGTTCCCGCGCGGGTCTACCCAGCACATGCCGGCCGACGGCGGGCCGATCACCAAGCAGGACGTGATCGCGGCACGCGCCGGCAACAAGTCGCTGGCGGTACAGCTTGCCGCGTTTCACGATGCGCGCGGACGCTCGAAGGCAACCTATCAGACCGCGTCGCTGGCGGGTTCCCTGCCGCGGCTCCTGAGCCCGCCGCGCGCGGCCGAGCGCCCGGCGATCGGCAACGAGGACCGTGCCAAGCTTGCGGCCTTGGCCAGCGGAGCCCTGCCGCAGCTGGTGGCGTTGCCGACACCGGCGGTGCGGCCGCCGCGGCCCGGCGCCACGCTGGCGGCCTACACGCCCGATGAGCGCGCTGCGTCCTACTATCGCGAACCGAGCGTGGTGGCGGCGCCAGCGTTCGACGAGGAGCATCCCGACGAGCTGTCCTACCGTCCGTTCCCGGTTGCGCCGTTCCTCACGGTCAGCGCGTCGGCCGACGATCCGGTGCTGACCAGCCTGACGCATCCCGACCTGTCGAAGGTGCTCGAGACGCTGCTGCAGGACAACATCGCCCCGCCGCTGCGGCTGCGCCCGGGTCAGGCGACGGCGCCGCGCATGCTGTGGACGCAGGAGTTCAAGGGCGAGGCTGTCAACCTCTCCGCGTTGGCGGACAGCGATGCGGTGGCGCAGTTCACGCCGCCATCCAGCAGCAGGATTGCCAGAGACCAGCGGTAGCGGAGGCCCGGCGGCTTTATTCCGCCGCGTCCATGACCTCTTCAAGCCCGGTGGGCGCATCCGCCTCGTCCAACATGCCGAGCGCGTGCAGGTAGACGGTGAGGATCGCCTCTTCCTCCTGCCTGTCCGCCTGGGTCTTCTTGCGCAGGCTGATGACCTTGCGCATCGCCTTCACGTCGAAGCCGAGACCTTTGGCCTCCGCGAACTTGTCGCGGATGTCGCCGGCGAGCGCCTTCTTCTCTTCCTCGAGACGCTCGACCTGTTCGATGAGCTGGCGCAGCTGCTTCTGCGCGGACGACTGCAACGATGTCATGCTCTACCCCACACATGCGGCCGCGGCGCTGGCCCGCGCCGCCTGCCATTTCCCTCATGCAAGCGTGGGGGACGCTAGTCCCGGCGGCGGTGCGCAACAAGGTGCGCGATTGTGCCATCCAGAGGTATTTCGGGCACAGCGAGCGGGTGGATCGGTGGAAATCTCAATGGTGCCGGATCGATGCTCTAAGCGTTGCTGGAAGAACGAGATTTCGACCGTCACATCGGTCTGCCAGGGAGAACGCGATGGCCGGCAAGACATCCACGAAACCGGCGAAGGCTGTGAAAAGGGCGCTGGCCAAACCGGCCTCCGCGCAGCCCAAGCTGCTGTCGGGCGGCAACCCGCAGATCGCAAAGGGATACGGCGATGCGCCCGTGCAGGCCTACATCGCGGCCATGCCGGGCTGGAAGCGCGAGATCGGGAAGCGGCTCGACGCGCTGATCGTGCGGGCCGTGCCCGGCGTCGCCAAGGCGGTGAAGTGGAACTCGCCGTTCTACGGCGTGGAGGAGGGCGTGTGGTTCCTCAGCTTCCACTGCTTCGACAGGTACGTGAAGGTCGCGTTCTTCCGTGGCACCTCACTGCGGCCGCTGCCGCCGGGGGAGTCGAAGCAGAAGGAGGTGCGGTATCTGGATATTTATGAGGGCGCGTTCGATGAGGGGCGGTTTGTGGCGTGGGTGAAGCAGGCGAGCAAGCTGCCTGGGGAGAGGATGTGAGCCGCTGGTGCTCGCCTGTGAACGCTACTCGTTGATGTCGGGCTCGACGAGGCGGGCGAGCTTGCGCAGGGACTGCTGCCAGCCGAGGTAGCAGGCCTCGACCGGGATAGCATCGGGAATGCCCTCTTGCACGATGTGAATCTCGGTGCCGACAGAGACTTGCTTAAGCGTAACGGTCACCTGCATTTCACCGGGAAGATTGGGATCGTCGAAGGTGTCCGTGTAGCGCAGGCGCTCGCCGGGAACGAGCTCCAGGTATTTGCCGCCGAACCAATGGCTGTTGCCGGTGGTGAAGTTGCGGAACGACATCCGGTGGGTGCCGCCGACCTTCGCATCGAGGTTATGCACGGTGCAGGTGAAGCCGTTGGGCGGCAGCCACTGCGCCACGGCATCTGCTTCGGAAAAGGCGCGATAGACCTTCTCGGGTTTTGTCGAGAGGACGCGATGCAGGCGAACGGTGCCGGGCATGGGTGTCTCCTGGGAGGCATTGAGCGGACCGGAGTGACCGGCACGTCGTGAGTTTGACGTATAGGGTAGGAATTCGGCAAACCGCTGACATTCGCGGTGTCTTGTGCGGGAGTTGGTCATGGAAGCTCCACAACCACGAGCGATGCAGTAACGGCCATGCGGAAAAAAGCGAACAGTTCCAAGGGAGCGGAGAGCCCCATCTCGCCCAGCCCATTGATCGACGCCCGTATTGCGGCGCTGGCCGACTGGCGCGGGGAGGTACTGGCGCGGGTGCGGAAGCTGATCCGGGAGGCCGATCCCGGCGTGGTGGAGGCGGTGAAGTGGCGGAAGCCGTCGAACCCCAATGGCGTGCCGGTGTGGGAGCATGACGGCATCGTCTGCACGGGCGAGACGTACAAGGGCTATGTGAAGCTGACCTTTGCGAAGGGTGCGGCGCTCAAGGACCCGGCGCGGTTGTTCAACGCGGGCCTGGAGGGCAACGCGCGGCGCGCCATTGATATCCGCGAGGGCGACAAGATCGACGCGGCGTCGTTCAAGGCGCTGGTGCGTGCGGCGGTGGCGCTGAACACGGAGCACGCGGCGGCGCGGGGCGGGCGGTAGCGAAATGTTCGAGAGGGGGCCATTCAAGAAGTGCCCAAACGTTGTGTGCAAAGGCGAGGATACATTAGGCATTCTCGTCACTGGCACGCCTGGCAACACATTCACGCGTCGATGCACGCAATGTCGCCATATGGAACTCGAGTTTCTTCCCGCGCTCGACAAGAAGGTTGTCTATCTCGACCAGTTTGCTGTCAGCGAAATGTGGAAGGTTCAGAACGGCACTCGCAGGCAGGATGCGTTGACTCCTTTCTGGCAGGAGACCCACAAGC
>CADEEC010000041.1:0-5028 GCA_902826255.1 uncultured Hyphomicrobiales bacterium
AGCTTGTCACCAGACGGCTTTCCCATGACCTCGACCAAACCTGCCGCGCGCGATTGGAGCGCGACCCTGTTTCTGCCCAAGACGGAGTTCCCGATGAAAGCGGGGCTGCCGCAGTTGGAGCCCAGGCTGTTGGAGCGCTGGGCCAGGCTCGGCATGTACCAACGCCTGCGCGAGACGGCGAAGGGCAAACCCAAGTTCATCCTTCACGATGGCCCGCCCTACGCCAACGGCAACATCCACATCGGCACCGCGCTCAACAAGATCCTGAAGGACATCGTCACGCGCAGCCAGCAGATGCTGGGCTTCGATTCCAACTACGTGCCGGGGTGGGACTGCCACGGCCTGCCGATCGAGTGGCAGGTCGAGCAGGAATACCGCGCCAAGGGCAAGAAGAAGGAGGACATCCCTGTCCTCCAGATCATCGACGAGTGCCGCGCCTTCGCGCAGAAATGGATCGACATCCAGCGCGCCGAGTTCAAGCGCCTGGGCGTCGAGGGCGACTGGGACCATCCCTACATGACCATGGCGCCCGCGTCGGAAGCGCAGATCGCGCGCGAGCTGATGAAGTTCGCCACCACCGGCCAGCTCTACCGCGGCTCCAAGCCCGTGATGTGGAGCGTGGTGGAGAAAACGGCGCTGGCGGAAGCCGAGATCGAGTACCACGACTACACGAGCGATACGGTTTGGGTGAAATTTCCGGTCACCGGCAACGCTGACCTCGCCGGCGCAAGCGTCGTGATCTGGACAACGACGCCCTGGACGCTGCCCGGCAACCGAGCCATCAGCTTCAACTCCAAGATCGAGTATGGCCTCTACGAGGTAACGAAAGCTCCTGACGGCAACTGGGCAAAGCCAGGCGATAAACTGATCGTTGCCAAGAAGCTCGCCGAGGCTGTCATGAAGGCGGCCAAGGTCGACGCCTACGAGCTGCGTGAAACCGTGCAACCCGATGTCCTCGCCAGGCTACAGTGTGCGCATCCTCTGCGCGGCAATGGGTACGACTTCAACGTCCCCCTTCTCGACGGCGATCACGTCACGGACGAGGACGGCACCGGTTTCGTGCACACGGCGCCCGGTCACGGCCGCGACGACTTCGACATCTGGATGGCTAATCAGGCCAACCTGATCGCGCGCAAAATCGACCCCGCCATCCCCTTCACCGTCGACGCCGACGGCGCCTTCACTCGCGAAGCCCCGGGCTTTACGGGCAAGCGCGTGCTGAAGGACAACGGCGACAAGGGCGATGCCAACGACGCGGTCATCAAGGCATTGCAGGACGCCAACGCGCTGATCGCCCGCGGCCGCCTCAAGCACCAGTACCCGCACTCGTGGCGCTCCAAGAAGCCCGTCATCTTCCGCAACACCCCGCAGTGGTTCATCGCCATGGACCGCCCTATCCCGAGCATGGGCGGCAGCTCCCTGCGCCAGCTTGCGCTGCAGGCCATCCGCGAGACGCAGTGGGTGCCTGCCTCCGGCCAGAATCGCATCACGGGCATGATCGAGGCCAAGCCCGACTGGGTGCTGTCACGCCAGCGTGCCTGGGGCGTGCCGATCCCCATCTTCGTGCGCGACACGGGCGACGGCGGCTACGAGATTCTCAAGGACGAGCGCGTCAACCAGCGCATCACCGCTGCGCTGGAGGAGAAAGGCATCAGCGCCTGGCACGAGCCGGGCGCCGCCGAGCGCTTCCTCGGCAACGACTACAGCGCTGCCGAGTGGAAGAAGGTCGACGACATCTGCGACGTGTGGTTCGACTCCGCCTCCACCCACGCCTTTACACTGGAAGACCCCAAGCACTTCCCCCAGCTCGCTGGTATCAAGCGCAAGCGCGATGGCGGCACCGACACGGTGATGTACCTGGAAGGCTCCGACCAGCACCGCGGCTGGTTCCATTCCTCCCTGCTCGAGAGCTGCGGCACGCGCGGCCGCGCGCCCTATGACGCCGTGCTCACGCACGGCTTCGTGCTCGACGAGAAGGGGCAGAAGATGTCGAAGTCCCTCAAGAACGTCGTCGCGCCGCAGGATGTCATCAAAGGCTCCGGCGCCGACATCCTGCGCCTGTGGGTCGCTGCTTCCGACTACTCGGACGACCTGCGCATCGGCCCCGAAATCCTCAAGACCTTTATCGAGACCTACCGCAAGACGCGCAACACGCTGCGCTGGATGCTCGGCACGCTGGCGCACCACGAGGCCAAGCAGATGGTGGCGGTGGCCACCATGCCCGAGCTGGAGCAGATCATGCTGCACCGGCTCGCCGAGCTCGATGGCATCATCCGCAAGGCCTATGCCGACTACGACTACAAGCGTGTGGTGGCGACGCTGTCGCACTTCATGAACACGGACCTCTCCGCGTTCTATTTCGACATCCGCAAGGACGCGCTCTACTGCGAGCCCTTGTCCAGCGCCAAGCGCAAGGCGGCGCTGGAAACCATCGAGCACATCTTTCGCTGCACCTGCACGTGGCTCGCTCCATTCCTCTCCTTCACGGCCGAGGAAGCCTGGCTCGCGCGCTACCCGTCCGAGGACGGCTCCGTGCACCTGGAGACGTTCCCCGACATCCCGGCCAACTGGCGCAACGACGCGCTCGACGAGGAGTGGGAGCAAATCAAACGCGTGCGCCGCGTGGTCACCGGCGCCTTGGAAATAGAACGCGCCAACAAGCGCATCGGCTCCTCGCTGGAGGCCGCGCCGCAGGTCTACATTCAGGATGACGACCTGCTTGCGGCGCTGGAAGGCATCGACTTCGCCGAGATCTGCATCACCTCGGGCATTGAGGTCATCAGCGGCGAGGCGCCGGAAGGTGCCTTCACGCTGCCGGACGTGGCGGGCGTCGCCGTGGTGCCCAAGCGCGCCACCGGCACCAAGTGCGCGCGCTCGTGGCGCTTCACCGACGACGTGGGGAGCGATCCCGAATTCCCGGATCTCTCCGCCCGCGATGCGGCTGCCGTGCGCGAGTTCGACCAGCGTCATCCGGCATGAGCCAACGCTGTCCGAGGTGCCTGTCCTGATGCGACACTTATGGGGTCCATGGTCGCCGCTGGGGGTCACGATCGCGGTCGCGACCATGGTCATCGACCAGGTCCACAAGTGGTGGATGCTGGTCGCCTACCGCATCGAGGAGAAGGTCCGCGTCACGGTCACCCCCTTCCTGGACCTCGTCTATGTGAAGAACCTCGGCGTCAGCTACGGCCTCTTCACCCAGGACAGCTGGCAGGGGCAGTGGTTCCTGGCCGGCTTTGCCGTAGTCGCCGTGCTGGCGATGGCCGCCTGGCTCGCCTACGGTGTCACCGACCGACTGGTGGCGGCCAGTTTCGGCCTGATCATGGGGGGTGCGGCCGGAAATGCCATCGACCGCCTGATTCTCGGCGGGGTGGCGGATTTCTTCTCGCTGCACGCTTTCGGCTACTATTGGTACGTTTTCAATATTGCCGATGCGGCCATAGTTGCCGGAGTTTGCGGCCTTTTGTATGACTCCCTCAGTCCGAGTCGCAATCGTGCCTCAAAGTCTCCGTAAGTGCCTGGAAAGCAAGCGCTCGGGGGAACCGACGGGATGGCCTTGCGCCCTTACATGACCGGTTTGCGGGCGGCTGCGGCCGTTGCCGTCGCATTGGCGTTGAGTGCCTGCGGCGGAGAGGGCGTACAGCTCGAAGGCAAGATGTTCGACTGGATGGGCGTCAGCTCCAGCGCGCTGGAAGCCCGCAAGGCCGAGCCGAAGATGGCCGACCGCGCGCCGCTCGTTGTTCCGCCCAGCGTGACCCGACTGCCGGAGCCCGGAACGCAGCAGCAGCCCAAGGACAGCGACCTTGCGGCGCTGAAGGACCCCGACCTCCGCAAGAAGGCCGCCGCCGCCGAGCGCGAGCGGCTGCATCTGGCCTATTGCCGGGGCGAGGTTCAGTGGAAGGACAAGGCGCTCGAGCCGGGCAAGATGGGCGCCAACCGCAGCCCCTATGGGCCCTGTCCCGGGTTGTTTTCCGCAGACAGCCTAACGAAATAGCCCTGTGCACGGGCCTCCGGCAAGTTGTCGTTGACTGTTCGCAGGCAAGGACCTTGCATGCCGGATTAAGGCCTTGTCATTTGACTTGAGGCCCCAGGGGGCCAAGTTTGCCAGCCATGCCTACCGACCCGCTTTCCCCGCCTCGTTGGAGCGAGGTCTTTGCTCCGCGGTCAGGACTCATCGCACCATGTGGACAATGCCGAAGAATTTCCTACCTCTTGTTGCGGCCATCATGCTGATCACGAACACCATCGCCCCTGCACAGGCAAATCCCTCCAGGCCGGTCAGCGAGTTCAAGCTCGCCAACGGCCTCACTCTGGTCGTCGTTCCCGACAACCGCGCACCCGTGGTCACCCACATGATCTACGTGCGCGCAGGAGCCGCCGACGAGCCGGCTGGCAAGTCCGGCATCGCCCATTTCCTCGAGCACCTGATGTTCAAGTCGACGGAGAAGCTCGCCAGCGGCGAGTTCTCCGCGATCGTCTCGCGCCTCGGCGGGCAGAACAACGCGTTCACCACCTCCGACTATACGGGCTACTACGAGCGCGTCTCCAAGGACCGGCTCAAGCAGATCATGGAGATGGGCGCCGATCGCATGGCCAACCTGCGGCTGAGCGAGGACGAGGTGGCGACCGAGCGTCAGGTCATCATCGAGGAGCGGCGCGTGCGCATCGAGAACGTGCCGTCCAGCATCCTGGCCGAGCAGATGTCGGCGGCCCTCTATCAGAACCATCCTTACCGCATCCCCATCATCGGCTGGATGCATGAGATGGCAACGCTCAACCGCGAGGACGCGTTCGCCTTCTACCGGCTTCACTACGCCCCCAACAACGCCATCGTGGTCGTCACCGGCGATGTCGATCCGGCCCAGGTGAAGGCCATGGCCGAGGCCACCTACGGCACCCTGAGGCCCAACCCGGCGATCGGCCCGCGCGTGCGTCCGCAGGAGCCGGAGCATCGCGCGCCGCGCCGCGTGGAGCTGAAGGATCCGCGCGCCGGCAACGCCTCGATCCGCCGCTACTATCTGGCGCCGA
>CADEEC010000041.1:5038-14609 GCA_902826255.1 uncultured Hyphomicrobiales bacterium
CGGCGAAGCCGAGGCGCTCTACCTGCTGATGAAGATCGCCGGCACCGGCGGCACCAGTCGCCTCTACCAGCGCCTCGTCGTGCAGGACAAGCTCGCCGCCAGCGCCGGCGGCTGGTACTCGGGCTTCGGTCTCGACAGCGGCTCGATCGGGCTCTACGCGGTGGCGGGCGAAGGCGTTAGCCTCGATGCCGTCGAGAAGGCCATGGACGCCGTCGTGCGCGAGCTGCGCGAGAACGGCGTGACCGAGGCCGAATTCGAGCGCGCCAAGAAGCAATTTCTCGCCGAGTTCGTCTACGAGTCCGATAGCCAGCAGACACTTGCACGCCGCTACGGTGCCGGTCTTGCGCTCGGCCTCACGGTAGCCCAGATTGACAGCTGGCCGGCCGAGATCGCCAAGGTCACGCTGACCGATCTCAAGCGCGTCGCTCAGAAGTATCTCGACATCCGCCATTCGGTGACGGGCACCTTGATTCCGGTCCCTGCAGAAGCCGAGGCGCCTGCTGCCGCCGCCAAGAAGACCTGAGGAGGCGGATCGATGCTCAACTCGCTGTCGAGCCGCTGCGCGCTTGTCGGTCGCCGCATGCCCCTCGTGATTGCGCTATTGGCCGCGCTCGCCGCGGTCGCCCTATCATCCAGCAGAGCAGAAGCAATGCGAATTCAGGAAGTGCGCAGCCCCGGGGGCATCAGCGCCTGGCTGGTCGAGGAGCACAGCGTCCCCTTGATGGCGATGCGCTTTGCGTTTGACGGCGCCGGCAGCGCGCAAGACCCCGCAGGCAAGGAAGGCCTTGCGAATTTTCTCTCCAGCATCCTCGACGAAGGCGCCGGCGACTTGACCGCCCAGGCGTTCCAGGAGCGCATGGAAGAGCTTGCCCTGCGCATGAGCTTCGACGACGGGCGTGATGCCTTCTACGGCAGCTTCGAGACGCTCACCGCGAACCGCGACGCCGCCGTCCAGCTGCTTGCACTCGCTGTCAACAAGCCGCGCTTCGATCCGGAAGCGATCGAGCGCATGCGCAAGCAGCAACTGGCCAGCCTTGCAGCCGCTGCGCGCGACCCCACGCGCCTCGCCAGCGAGAAGTGGATGGCCACGGCCTTTGCCGGCCATCCCTATGGCCGCCCCTCCAACGGCACCACGAAGTCCGTGTCCGAGGTCAACCGCGCCGACCTGCAGGGTGTCCACAAACGCAGCTTCGCAAGAGACAACCTGCGCGTCGTGGTGGTCGGTGACATAGATGCCAAGACCCTCGGCGCGCTGCTCGACACCGTGTTCGGCACGCTTCCCGCCAAGGCGCAGATTTCGCCGGTGAGCGCGACCGAGCCCAAGGCCGCCCAGAAACTCAACGTCATCGACATGAACGTTCCGCAGTCGGTCGTGCGTTTCGGCCTGCCGGCCATGGCGCGCAAGGACAAGGAGTTCATACCCGCGTTCGTGCTGAACACGATTCTTGGCGGTGCGGCCTTCACGTCGCGGCTCTATCGTGAGGTGCGCGACAAGCGCGGGCTGGCCTATGGCGTCGACACCTCCATCATGCCGATGAAGCACGCGTCCGTGTTCTTCGGCGGCGTGGCAACCAAGAACGAGAAGGTCTCCGAGTCGCTCGATGTGATCCGCGCCGAGCTGAAGCGCATCACCGACGACGGCCCGACCGCGGCCGAGCTGGCCGACGCCAAGGCTTATCTCACCGGTTCCTTTGCCTTGCGCTTCGACACCAATGCCAACATCGCCAACCAGTTGCTGTGGATGCAAGTCGAGGGTCTTGGCACCAATTACTTGGACGAGCGTAATGCCATGATCGACGCCGTCACGCTGGACGACCTCAAGCGTGTGGCAAAGCGCCTGTTTGCAGGACACGATCTGATCGTCACGGTGGTCGGCAAGCCCAAGGGCCTGGCTTCCGGCGGATAGCTTGATGGCGCGCGATCAGTTCTCGGCAGATTACCGGCAGTCCGTCGCGGGCAGCCTCGACGCTGCCATTGGCCAGCACGGCCTGAGTACGCGCGAATTGGCCGGGTATCTCGACCGTCTGAACCCGGCCATCGCGCGCCTGCAGGAGGCCTACCGGCAGCGCACGCTCCCGCACCTGTGCATCATCGAGGAGGAGGCCGACATCGCCGAGGCCGAGGCGGCCTTCGCCAGGCTCTGCCGCGGCGCGCGCGTTGTCATTTTCTTTGGCACCGGCGGGTCGAGTCTCGGCGGACAGACGCTGGCGCAGCTCGGCGGCTGGAACATTCCCGGCGTCGCCAACGAAGCGCAGATGACGCGGCCGCGCACGCGCTTCTATGACAACCTCGACGGCGACACGCTTGCCTCCTCGCTCGGCTCGTTCGATGACCTCTCAGGCGTGCGCTTCCTGGTCACCTCCAAGTCCGGAGGAACACCCGAAACGCTGGTCCAGGCGCTCGCAGCGATTGATGCGGTCAAGTCGAGTGGCCTTGCATCCCGCATCCCGGATCTCTTCCTCGGCATCACAGAGCCCGCGGTGGCCGGCAAGGCCAATGGCCTGCGCGCGCTGTTCAGCCAGCACGGCATCCCGATGCTCGATCATCACACCGGCATCGGCGGCCGCTATTCCGTCTTCACCAACGTTGGCCTGCTGGCCGCCGTGGCGCGCGGCCTCGATCCGCGCGCGGTGCGCGCCGGCGGGAAGGCAGTTGTGGACAGCCTGCTCGCCGCTCGCGTTGCAGCAGACTTCGCGCCCGCGCAAGGTGCCGCCCTCGCCGTCGGCCTCGCGCGCGAGCGAGGCATCCGTACCCAGGTGATGATGCCCTACGCCGACCGGCTCGGCCGTTTCTCCGCGTGGTTCGCTCAGCTCTGGGCGGAGAGCCTGGGCAAGGGCGGCCAGGGCACGGCGCCGATCGCCTGCCTCGGCCCCGTCGACCAGCACAGCCAGCTGCAGCTTTTCATGGACGGCCCGCACGAGCATCTGATCACCGTCGTCCGGGCTCCGACAGCAGGGACCGGACCGCGCATCGATCCACAGCTCGCCGAGGGGGCCGGTCTCGGCTACCTCGCCGGGCGCACCGCCGGCGACCTCGTTGCGGCGCAAGCGGAAGCCCTTCCACAGGCGCTGGGGAAAGCTGGCCGTCCCGTGCGCACCTTCGACCTCGCCGCGCTTGACGAGCGGTCGCTCGGCGCGTTGATGATGCACATGATTCTGGAGACGATTCTGGCTGCGTATTTGATGGGCGTCGATCCCTTCGACCAGCCGGCCGTGGAGCTGGCCAAGGTCATCACCCGCGAACGGGTTGCCCAGCTGCCGCGGTCCTGAAGCCTTCCCCCGGGAGGACCCGCTGCGCATACGCCAGCTCACGCCCGAAACCATCAACCGCATCGCGGCCGGCGAGGTGATCGAGCGGCCGGCGAGTGTGGTGAAGGAGCTCGTCGAGAACGCCCTCGATGCCGGCGCCACCGACATCGACATCGTGACGGCGGCCGGCGGCCTCTCCCTCATCCGCGTCACCGACAACGGCTACGGCATGACGGGCGACGAGCTTGCACTGGCGCTGGAGCGCCACGCCACCTCAAAGCTGGCCGATGAGGACCTGTTCAACATCTCGACGCTCGGCTTCCGCGGCGAGGCTCTGCCCTCGATCGGCTCAATAGCCTTTCTCTCGCTAACGTCGCGCACGACCGGCGCGTCCGAAGCCCAGGAGGTCGTGGTCGACCGCGGCACGCGGCAACCCGTCCGGCCGGCCGCGCTCAACCCCGGCACGCGTGTCGAGGTGCGCGAGCTGTTCTCCGCCACGCCCGCGCGGCTGAAGTTCATGAAAAGCGAGCGCGCGGAGAACATGGCGATCTCCGAAACCGTCAAGCGCCTCGCCATGGCGCACCCCAGTGTCGCCTTCACCCTCACCACCGGCGAGCGCGCCGGCCTCAAGGTCTCCGCCCAGCCGGCTGGTCCCGACGGTCACCTCGCCCGGCTCGGCCGCATCATGGGTCGCGATTTCCTCGACAACGCGCTGGAGATCGGTGCTGTCCGCGAAGGCGTCGAGATCGCCGGTTTCGCCGGGCTGCCGACGCTGCACCGCCCCGATCCCGGCCAGCAGTACCTGTTCGTCAACGGTCGGCCAGTGAAGGACAGGCTGCTGGTCGGTGCCGTGCGCGCTGCTTACGGCGATTTGGTCCCGAAAGGCCGCTATCCGCTACTCGCGCTCACCGTCACGCTTCCGCCGGGCGAGGTGGACGTCAATGTCCACCCCACCAAGGCGGAGGTGCGCTTCCGCGATCCCGGCCGCGTGCGCAGTCTGGTGATCGGCGCCGTGCGTTCGGCTTTGGAGGCCGCAGGCCATCGTGCCTCCACCACGGGCGCTGTGCAGGCCTTCGACGTCCTGTCACGCGCCGCGAGCGCCATCGACCTGAGCGGCGGGCGGGCGCCCGCACGGCCGTCACCCGACCTGCGCGGCTTCGCCGAGGCGTGGCAGGCCCCGTTCGACGCCTTCGACACCGTCTCATCGGCTGATGCGGCCCCCGCCGCCGCGCCTCCGGCCGAAGGCCTGCTCGACCGCCCGCTCGGTGCCGCGCGCGCACAGTTGCACGAGACCTATATTGTCGCACAGACGCGCGGCTCCGTTGTCATCGTCGACCAGCATGCCGCGCACGAGCGCCTGGTCTACGAGCGTATCAAGCAGGCGCTCACCAACGGCGGCGTGGCCCGTCAGGCGCTGCTCATTCCTGAGGTGGTCGAGCTCGACAGTGATGAGGTCACCGCTCTCGTCGAGCACGCCGCCGGCTACGAGAAGCTCGGCCTCGTCCTCGAAGGCTTCGGCCCTGGCGCGATCCTCGTGCGCGAGACCCCGGCGTTGCTGGGCGAGACCGACATCAAGGGGCTGGTGCGCGACCTGGCGCGCGAGGCTGTGGGCGAGACTGAGGGCGGCCTGCTGGAAGCCCGGCTCGCCGCCGTCTGCTCAACGATGGCCTGCCACGGCAGCGTGCGTGCCGGCCGACGCCTGACGGCCGAGGAGATGAACGCTCTCCTGCGCGAGATGGAGGCAACGCCCCATTCCGGCCAATGCAACCACGGCCGGCCGACGTACGTGGAGTTGAAGCTCACCGATATCGAGCGCTTGTTCGGCCGGCGCTAGCTAGCGCCGCCGCGCCCCGCGCAGCATCAGAAAGACGCCGCCGATCACGATGGCCATGGCGGTGAGCAGCTTGGCATCCACCAGGAACAGCGGGATCAGACCCAGCATGCCCGCGATCCATTGCACGACCAACGTGGATACCGGGGTGAAAGCCGTGGCCGCGGCAAAGTTCTCCGAGGTGATCTTCACGACTGACGACAGGCTCAGGTACGCCATCGCCGTGTGAATGACGCTGCCCACCAGCGCGCCGAGCAGGATGGTCGGCACGTGCAGCATTTGCGCCGGCGAAGGCATCATCGCGAACGCCGGTATCGCGCCCAGGCCGATCAACAGTGCCGCGACCGCCGCAAGCGCAATCCCCGTCACAGTCGTGATGAGCACGACCAGCCCCGTGATGCGCAACTTGTCGGTCACGGTGCGCGCGTTCCGGTTCCACGGGTGCACCTCGCCGGCGAAGGTGCGCACGTCGAAGGCCAGCGCACAGCCGAGCGTTGCCAGGATGACAGGCAGCATGTGTGCGGGTGCCACGTAAGCAAATACCGGGAGAACGCCAAGGCACACGATGGCGGCGCCCGTCAGCGTCAGGTTGCTCGGGCGGCGTTTGAACAAAGCCCAGCCGGCGACCAGTGCTGCTGGGATCATCAGGCGTGTCACCAGGCTGCCGTCCGCCGGCGGCACGTAGCGCAAGAGCCAGTAGTAGAAGAGCTCCATGCCGATGGTGCCGAAGCCGATCAGCCAGCTCTGCGGCGCGAGCATGATGGCACGGGCGTCCGGCCCGGGCCCGACGATGGCCAGGATCGCGATGGCGGACACCGTCATCGCATACAGGATGAATGCGACCGGGTGCGCGCCGATCTGGTGCCCGACCACATAGGCAAAGCCCAGGACACCGATGGTCAGCACGAATACGCCGGCCTCGATCCAGCCGGTGACAAAGGCGCGCTGCGCATCGAGGGCGGCGGGGACGCCCGCGGAAAGTTCGTGCCTGTTCATGGAGCCGTTGGTTGGGAAGCGGGGTCTGTATAGCGCGCAAACGTCGCCTGAGTATCGCCCCAGGTGCGCTGGTCGACGGCGACAAAGGCGCCCGGGAACGTGACGGCGACATCCCTGCGCTCCTCGACGACGGCTATGGCGCCCCGCGCCAGCCATCCGCCCGCCGCCGCCGACGCGAGGGCCTTCTCTGCGAGGCCTTGGCCGTAGGGCGGATCGAGGAAAACGAGATCGAACTGGTCACGGCCTGCAGCGGGTCCAAGCTGGGTGGCGTCGCGCCGGTAGATCTTCGTCACGCCGGTGAGGCCCAGCGCCTCGACATTCCGCCGCACAAGAGCGCGCGCACCCGCGGCGTCCTCGACGAACAGGCAATAGGCAGCATCGCGCGAGAGCGCTTCCAGGCCGAGCGCGCCGGTGCCAGCAAAGAGGTCGAGCACGCGGGCGCCCTCCAGCGAAAAGTCCGCAACACCGTGCGACAGGATATTGAAGATGGCCTCGCGCACGCGGTCGGATGTCGGGCGCGTCGTCTCATCTGCCGGCGTTGCAAGAGGCCGGCCGCGGAACCGGCCGCCGACAATCCTCATGGCGCATTCTCGCGCGCGCGCTGCCGCTTCCGCTTGGCTAGTGGTGTTTCATCGACATCGACAATGCCGAGCGTCTTGGCGACCCGCTCGCCGAGCTGGTCGATCATGACGCGGCGCTTGACCTGCTCCACCTCTCCGGCTTTCAGCTCTAAGAGCTGAAACGGACCGAACGAGACACGTATCAGCCGGTTGACTATGAGGCCGAGCGTTTCCAGGATCTTGCGCACCTCGCGGTTCTTGCCTTCGCGCAGCCCGATGCCGATCCAGACGTTGCTGCCCTGCGCCTTGTCGAGCGTGGCTTCGATGGGCCCATAGCGAACACCCTCGATCTCGATGCCGCTTTTCAACTTGTCCAGCGCTTCCTGCGTCACCGTGCCGTGCGCCCGCACGCGATAGCGGCGCATCCAGCCGGTTGCGGGTAGCTCCAGATGGCGCGCCAGCGCACCGTCGTTGGTCAGCAGCAGCAGCCCCTCGGTGTTGAAGTCGAGGCGGCCGACGGAGATGACGCGCGGCAGGTGATCCGGCAGCGCGGCGAACACGGTCGGGCGCCCTTGCGGATCAGCATGGCTCGTTACCAGCCCCTTGGGCTTGTGATAGCGCCACAACCGCGGCGGCTCCGCGGAGGGCAGCGGATTGCCGTCCACCAGAATTTTGTCGTTGGGGCCAACGTCGCGGGCCGGGCTTTTCAGAACCTCGCCGTTCACGCTGACACGGCCCTCGCCGATCCAGCGCTCGGCCTCCCGGCGCGAGCATAGGCCCGCACGCGCCAGCGCCTTGGCGATGCGCATGGGGCCGTCTTTCGGGGTCTCTGAGCCGCTCGGGTGTCGTTGGGGCTTGCGCATGCTATGCACGGGGCGATTTTCGGAGCCGCCTGTATGACACCCTTGCCGCCGCAGAGCCATATGCAAGCTGCCCTCGCCGAAGCTGAGGCAGCGCACGCCCGCGGCGAGGTGCCGATCGGGGCCGTGCTTGTCGATGCCGGTGGTCAGGTCTTGGCTAAAGCGGGGAACCGCACGCGCGAGCTCAACGATCCCACCGCGCATGCCGAGATGCTGGCGATCCGCGCGGCCTGCGCGGCGCTGGGCTCGGAACGCCTCCCGGGCGCCGATCTTTATGTGACGTTGGAGCCCTGCCCAATGTGCGCGACGGCCATCTCCTTCGCGCGTATCCGCCGGCTCTACTTCGGCGCCTTCGACCCGAAGGGCGGCGGCGTGGAGCATGGGCCGCGCATCTTCAACCAGCCGACCTGCCACCACGCGCCCGAGGTCTATGGCGGGATCGAGGAGACTCGCGCAGGCGAACTCCTGCGCGCGTTCTTTTCCGCCCGCCGCTAGCTACAGACTTCGCATTCTCGCGCTCGAGATTCTGTGCCGTCCGGATCGGCAGGATGCCATGGCGCTCGTACAACTCGCCGAGCGCGTCCCAATCCTTCACCACCGTGCGGTAGATCCAGCGGTAGCTGCGCTGCGCGTTGGCGATGTTGAAGGCGCGCTCGCGTCCGATGAACTCCGAGGTTGTCGCGATCTCGAGCCAGTTCACGACGAGATGGGAATAAGTCGCATCGTAGTTGCGTGCGCCGTCCGGCAGCTCCACGGGCGCTTGCGGATAGCGGCGCACCAACTCGTCGTAGAACGGTTCGAGCATGTCGTGCTCCGGTGTGCCGAGGTACCAGAGATACCAGTGCATCTGCTCGTGCAGGTAAGTCGATAGAAGCAGGTCCTCGCTGTCGGCGAAGCGATTGCCGAGCGTCAGTATGGGGCGGGCGAACGTGTCGCCACCCGGTACGATGCGCACCACCTTGGTGTACTCGTAGCGGGACAGGTCGTGCCGGCGGCGCAGCGCTTCCAGCATGGCGCGCACGCGATCGGCCTCGCGCTGGGCATGCTCCAGGTCCACATCGATATGGATGTCCCCGCCGCCGGGACGCGCCGCCATCGCCTTTTCCCTCGCCGCGCTGAGGCGCGCGGATCACGGCGGACCATGCGCCAACTCAGCCAGGCAGGGATAGTGTGGCGCGGTTGCTGCTGTGGATACTTTAGCCCGCGCTCTCAAGCTTCTGGGAGAGTTGCCGTTTCAGGTCCTCGCGCGCGGACTCTGCGGCGGCAAATATTTCGTGGATGCGGAAATAGTCGAACGCGGCAAAAGCGCCGACCTTGGGCCGGATCAGGATATCGGGCCGCATGTGCTTGAGCTTCTCGCGCGTGATGGAGTGAAACAGAAGCTGGGTGGCGCCGGTGGCGGCTTCCATGGTGCTCGGCACGCGCGTCCCCGGGCGCCGTTGCGGGTCGCCGGTCACGTCCACCGCGATTGTGATATCCGCCATCTCGCGCACGGCGTCGAACGGCAGCGGGTTGATATAGCCGCCGTCGATCAGCACGCGATCGCCGATGACCACGGGATGGGTAAGACCGGGCAGCGCGCAACTTGCGGCGAGCGCGGGGATCAGCGGCCCGTGATCGAGCAGCACCTGCTCGATGCCATAGAAATCGGCGGCGACGGCCAGGAACGGAATCTTGAGCGAGTCGAAATCGCGGTGCAGGGCATCCGGCAGCAGCATCTCGAACAGCGAGACGTTGTCCACGATGCCCGGCGACCGCAGGCTCCAAAGCGTCGAAAGGTTGCCGCGCAGCTTGCGCGCGGCATTCTTGAAGAACTGGGTGCGGCTCAGGAACTGGGTCTCGAAGCCGGCCTGCATCTCGCGCGCCGACATGCCTGATGCGTAGAGCGCGCCACAGACAGCGCCCATGGATGTGCCGGCAATGACGGCCGGCTTAATGCCCAACTCGTCCAGCGCTTCCAGCACAACGCAATGCGCCAGCCCGCGTGCGGAGCCGCCGCCAAGTGCAAGCGCAATGCGTGGCGTAGGGCTATCGGTCACGGGCCCTCCGCATAAGCCGCCGTAGGGTGATGCGCTT
>CADEEC010000041.1:14709-24287 GCA_902826255.1 uncultured Hyphomicrobiales bacterium
TAGCGATGGAACTCCAGCACGTGGAATTCGTCGACCTCCACATCGACGTAGACGTCGGGCTGCTGGGCCTTCAATTTTTCCCGGACGATCGACCGCTGCAGGATCTGGGTCGATGCCACCAGCGTGGAGAAGGCAGACGGTGCCGCCTTGTCGGCCTCCGCGATGGCCGCGCCGCTGACATCGATTGCCACGATGATGTCGGCATCGCCTTTCAAAACGTCGAACGGGAGCGGATTGACGAGGCCTCCATCCATCAGCAGCCGGCCATCGCGCGAGACGGGGGAGAAAATGGCGGGCAAGGCCATGCTGGCGGCAACGGCACTGCGCAGATCGCCTGCGGTCATGACGACCTGGTCCTGAGCATGGAAGTCGGTGGCGACCAGCTTCAGCGGAATGCCGGTGCTGGCAAAATCCCGCGCCACTTTCGAGGGCAGCATGAGGTCCAGCAGCAGCTCCGGCTTCAGCAGCGCCGTGCGGATCGGCAAAATGTTGAGGAATCGCTGCACCGGCTCGGAGCGCGCTGCCAGCAGATAGCGCGCAAGGCCCAGGCGCTGGGTCAGGATCTCTTCGGTATGCGCCTTGATGAGCTTGGCCGAGAGCCCCGAGGCGTAGGCGGCGCCGAACAATGCGCCTATCGATGTGCCGGCAATGATCTTCGGCTTGATGCCAAGCTCGTCGAACACCTCGAGCATGAGAATGTGCGCAAGCCCGCGCGCGCCGCCGCCGCCCAGGGCCAGGCCGATTGACGGCGTAGGCGCCGGGAGGTTTGTGCTGGCTGGGGTGAGCGATCCGGTCATGAGGCGTCGCGTCTACTCGCGCTCGAGCGCCCGCCAGCCGATGTCGGACCGGTAGAACCCGCCCGGCCAGTCGATCTTGGACACCGCCTCGTAGGCGCGCTTGCGCGCCTCGCGCACCGTCTTGCCGCGGGCGCTGACGTTGAGCACGCGGCCGCCCGTCGCCAGCATTTTTCCGCCCTCGCGCGCGGTCCCCGCATGAAAAACCTCGACACCGTCCACGGCACCGGCGGCGTCCAGTCCACGAATCTCGGTGTTCTTCGCATAGCTGCCGGGATAACCCTTTGCTGCCATGACCACAGTCATGGCGGCGTCATCGTGCCAGCGCAGGTCGAAGGTTTTGAGGACGCCGTCGGCCGTTGCGACCAGCGCGGGCAGCAGGTCGGACTTCAACCGCAGCATCAGGACCTGCGTTTCCGGATCGCCGAAGCGCACGTTGTATTCGATCAGCTTCGGCCCGTCGGCCGTGATCATCAAGCCGGCAAACAGCACGCCCTTGAACGGCGTGCCGCGTGCTGCCATGCCCTTCACCGTCGGCCAGATGATCTCGTCCATTGTGCGCCGGGTGATCTCGGGCGTCATGACGGGGGCCGGCGAGTAGGCGCCCATGCCGCCCGTGTTGGGGCCCTTCTCGCCGTCGAAGGCGCGCTTGTGATCCTGCGCGGCGATCAGCGGCAAAGCATGGGCGCCATCGCAGAGTGCGAAGAAGCTCGCTTCCTCACCGATCAGGCATTCCTCGATCACGATTTCTGCGCCGGCTTCACCGAAGGCGCCATCGAAGCACGCTTCGACCGCCGCAACGGCAACCTCGCGGGTTTCGGCAACCGTCACGCCTTTGCCCGCGGCCAGTCCATCCGCCTTCACCACGATCGGGAGTGACTGCTTCGCGAGGTAGGCGAGGGCTGCGGTCTTGTCGCTGAAGCGCCGGTAGGCGGCGGTCGGGATGCCGAACTCGGCGCAGAAGTCCTTCGTGAATCCTTTTGAGCCTTCCAACTGCGCCGCGGCCTTGGAGGGACCGAACACCTTGATGCCGTTGCCCGCCAGATCATCGGCCAGGCCCGCTACCAGCGGTGCTTCCGGTCCGATCATCACGAGCCCGATTTCCCGTTCGCCGCAGAAGCGGATCACGGCGCCGTGGTCGGCGCTGTCCAACGGCACGCAGTCGGCCAACTCGGCGATGCCCGCGTTGCCAGGCGCACAGTAGAGCTTGCCGAGCAGCGGGCTGGCCGCGATTCGCCACGCCAGCGCGTGCTCGCGGCCGCCGGAACCGATGAGCAGAACATTCATCAGGCGTGCCCCCGCAAGCTTTGGAAAACCGTCTATACTTGGCCATCTTCAGCGCGATAACCATCTAGCATCGAATGACATACGGACAAAGCCGGGGGAGTGCGTGGCCGAGCCTGTGAGCGCCGGAGCCCGTCAGGGCAGCAACCTGCCTGAACTGTCAGTGTCGGAGTTGAGCTCGGCCATCAAGAAAACGCTTGAGGGCGCCTACGGCTACGTGCGCCTGCGCGGGGAGATTTCCGGCTTCCGTGGCGCGCATTCCTCGGGTCACTGCTACTTCGCGTTGAAGGACGAGCGCGCCAAGATCGAGGCGGTGATCTGGCGCAGCGCCGTGCCCTCGCTGCGGATCAAGCCGGCGGAGGGGCTGGAGGTCGTCGCCACCGGGCGGGTCACGACCTACCCCAATTCATCCAAGTACCAGATCGTCATCGAATCGCTGGAGCCCGCCGGGGTCGGCGCCTTGATGGCGCTCCTGGAGGAGCGCAAGCGGAAGCTCGCCGCCGAGGGGCTGTTCGACGAAGCGCGCAAGAAGGCGCTGCCGTTTCTGCCGCGCGTGATCGGTATCGTCACCTCGCCCACTGGTGCGGTGATCCGTGACATGCTGGCGGGCTTCACGGAAAGGTTTCCGGCGCGCGTGCTGCTGTGGCCGGTGCGCGTGCAGGGAGAGACTTGCGCGGCGGAAGTTTCGGCCGCCATCCGCGGCTTCAATGCGCTGAGGCCGGATGGGCCCATACCGCGGCCGGATATTCTGATCGTCGCCCGCGGCGGCGGCGCGCTCGAAGACCTGTGGGGCTTCAACGAAGAGATCGTGGCGCGCGCCGTTTCGGCCAGCGCCATCCCGCTGATTTCCGCCGTCGGCCATGAGACGGATTGGACCCTGATCGATCTCGTCGCCGATGCACGTGCGCCGACGCCGACCAAGGCTGCGGAGTGGGCCGTGCCCAAACACTCCGAGCTCACCGAGCGCATGAGCGACTGCGGCGCGCGCCTGATCGGTTCGACGCGGCGTGTGCTGGACGGCATGCGACGGCATTTGCTGGCGGCGGCCCGCGGTCTGCCCCGGCGGCAGGATATCGTTGCGTTGCCGCGCCAGCGGTTCGATTCTATCGAGCGGCGGCTGGCACGGGGGCTATTGGAGAACGCGCGCGCGCACGGCCTGCGCCTCGCGCGCGCCGGTTCGCGCCTTACTCCGCAGCTGATCGCATCGCGCGTGGAGCGCGCGCGCAGCCAGCTCGATCGCGTGGCGCGCCGCAAGTCGGCGTCGCTGTCGCGCACGACGGCGCCGCATCGGTCACGGTTCGAGCGCGTCGGCGGTCGCCTGCGCCCCGATATCATTGCCCAGCGCGTGACGCGATGCGCCGAGCAGGCCGGCAACCTTGCCGGCCGGGTGCGGAGTGGCATGCAGGCAGCTATCGGGCTGCGCCGGCGTCAGCTCGAGGCGAGCGGCAAGCTCCTCACCAGCCTGAGCTACCAGGGTGTCCTCCAGAGAGGGTATGCGCTGGTGCGCGATGAACAAGGCCGCAGCGTACGCTCGGCAACGGCCATCGGTGCCGGCCAGAGGCTGGACGTCGAACTCTCCGACGGTCATGTCCGCGTGCATTCCGAAACGGCCGGGCTGGGCAAGCAGCCCGCTTCGAAAGATGCAGGCCAACAGGCAACGACCCCGCCGAAGGCGAAAGCCGGTTCGGGCGGGGGTAACCAGGGAAGTCTGTTCTAGGTGGGCCGGCTTGCGGCTTTCGTGCTAACAGCCGCAGCGCAGGGCTGCCCGAGCGGGCGGGTTTGCGGTAGGATGGAAACGAGCGAGACCGTCGTGGCGATCCTGCGCCGGAGTGACGACAAGGAATGAACCGGTTTGAACGACTGTTCGGTCTCAAGGGTGAGGCCAAGCTGCGCTACCTCGACGGGGAGTTTCAGGTCCTGACACCCGGCGATTTCGTGCGTTGCGCCGTCACGAGTGAACCGATTGCTCTGCCCGACCTGCGTTACTGGAGCGTGGAGCTGCAGGAGGCCTATGCCAACGCGTCGATCGCGTTCGAGCGCCAGCAGGCCGTCCGCGCGAAGCCGCCGCGGCGCTAGACCCTAGCCGGCGCGCCGGAGTGCACCGGCGATGAGCGCATCGAGGCGCTCGGCATCCTGTTCCGCAAACTCTACCTGGATCGGAACCGGCCGCGACGCGGCGGCGAGATCTGCGCACGCACCGGTTGTTGCGCCGAGGCGCGCGACATCCTTCTCGGTAGTGGCCAGAATGGCGTTGTGGCGTTGGGCCAGGTCCAAAAGCCGGCGGGCATCCTCTGCCGTTAAAGCATGATGGTCCCGAAATGCAACGCGTTCGGCGACCTCCGCGCCGAGGGCCGCAAGCATTGAGAAGAAGCGTTCGGGTGCGGCGATACCGGCCCAGGCGACGATGCGCTGCCCCACGAGCCAGCCCGGGTCACCCGCGGGCGCCGTCGTGCTGCGCAGGACCGGACCGTTGAAGGTGTCCTTGAGTTCCGCCGCGATGCGATCGCCGGTGCCGCGCGCGGTCTCGTTGACGACGATGACATCCGCCAGGTCGAGCTGGAATGGGAGCGGCGCGCGCAACGGGCCTGCCGGGATCACGCGACCGTTGCCGAATGCGCGGCCGCCATCCACTACGGCGATTGCGAGATCCTTGACGAGCTGAGGGTTCTGCAGCCCGTCGTCCATGACGATGGCGCCGGCATCCGGCATCGCCTCGATTGCGCGTGCGCCATCAGCGCGATCTCTCGCCACGACCACGCGCGCACTGCGGGCAAGCAGCAGCGGTTCGTCGCCGACGTCGGCGGCAGTATCGTCCTGCGCAACCAGATGCGGCCCACGCATGCGGCCTCCATAGCCGCGCGTGAGAGCGACAGGCGTTCGGCCAATCGCCGTCAGCCTCCCGCAAATGTGGATCGACAACGGCGTCTTGCCCGTACCGCCGGCCGTGAAATTGCCGATGCAGAGCACGGGCAGCCGCGATCGATAGGGGTTCGCGAGTGCGAAGCGCACCTTCGCCAACCAGCCATAGATGGCGCCTGCGGGCGAGAGCGCGGCACTGGCGAAGCCAGGGTCGGTGCGATACCACCAGCCGGGTTCGTCAAGAGGCACGCGCGAGGCGATCCTCTGCCGGCAGGAACTGCAAGAGCGCTTCGACAGTTCGCGGCAGCGCGCCGGAAAGTGCCGCAAGCGCCGTGCTCGCACGGTCACGCATATCACGAAGCTCGGCCTGGTCGCCCAGCAAGCGCCCAGCAGCGCCTGCAAGCTCGGTGGCGGAGCGAACAACGACGACCGCTTCGTGATCCAGGAGGGCGCGATAGGTATCGGAGAAGTTCTGCCAGTGGGGGCCCGTGATGACGGCAGCACCCTGGCGTACGGCTTCGATCGGGTTCTGTCCGCCGCGATCGACCAGCGATCCGCCGATGAAGGCGACCGGCGCCAGCGCGTAGAGCAAACCCAACTCGCCGATGGTATCGGCGACGTAGGCATCGCTCGTGCGCTCAGGCAGGGCCCCGAGGGAGCGCTGCACTGCGCTCAACCCTTGCTCCTTGAGCAGACCCGCGATGGCGGCTCCGCGCTCGGGGTGGCGCGGCGCAATGATCGTGCACAATCCCGGTATGGTGGCGCGAAGCTGGTTGTGCGCTTGCGCCACGATGGCATCCTCACCTTCGTGCGTGCTCGCCGCAACCAGCAGAGGGCGGCCATCGAGCGCCGGGCGCAAACGGTCCAGGGCGGCAGGGTCCACCGGCGGCGGCGGCGTGTCGATCTTCAGATTGCCGGCCGCGAGGGCGGACATGGCACCGAGAGACTTGAAACGGCGCGCGAGCAATTCGTTTTGGGCCAGCACCACCGAGAAGCGGCTGAACAGAGGCCGCGAGACGCCGGTGTTGGAACGCCAGCGCTTGTAGGATCTCTTGGTCATCCGCGCATTGACGAGTGCCAGCGGAATGCCCCGCGCGGATGTCTCGAGGATCAGGTTGGGCCAAATCTCGGATTCGGTCAGCACCGCAAGATCGGGGCGCCAATGGTCGAGAAAGCTCCGCACGTATTGTGGTGCGTCGAGCGGGGCGTACTGGTGCACGGTGCGCGGGCCCAAGCGTTCGCTGGCCAACTTGGCCGACGTGACCGTGCCGGTCGTCAGCAGGAAGGAGAGCGTCGGCCGCTCTTCACGCAGCGCTGAAATAAGCGGCAGGATCGCGTTGGTCTCGCCGACGCTTGCGGCATGGAACCACGCGAGCTGCCCTTGCGGGCGGGGGGCACCGGGTTGGCCGAGCCGTTCGTTGCGCCGGGATGGATCTTCCTTGCCATGCCGCTCGCGCATCCGGAGCAGCATGGGCGCAACCGGCCGCGCGAGCGACGTCAGCGTACGATAAGCGCGAAGCCGGACACCGGGTTCGGTGGAACCGCGAGGCAATCCTGGTGTTGCGCGTGCGGGGTCGGCATTGGCGCGCGCATAGGCAAGCTGGGTTGTGGCGTTGAGCGAGTCCTCGACGGCTTTGCGACAGGTTTCGAGTTGCTCGGGACTGGCGTCGCGCGGTACGTGAATCGCTTCTCCGATGGCGAAACCCAGGTCCGACCACGGCAGGTTGAGCGTCATCCGGCTCCAAGTGTTGAAGGCGAGATAACGCGACGTGGCGATCGCCATCGGCAGGATCGGTCTGCCGGACTGGCGGGCGACCATGACGACGCCAAGCCCTGCTTGCCGCGCCTCGCCGCCCGGAACGTCCGCCGTCATGGCGACCGAGCGCCCGTCACGCAAAGCTTGAACGGCAGCACGGTAAGCGTGTGTGCCGCCGCGATCCTTCTTGCGGCGGCCGGCGGCTCCCGCACCGCGAATAAGGGTGATGCCGAAGTTCCGCAGCGTGGCCCCCAGGACCTCCGCATCGCCGTGACGGGCGAGCATCACGTCGGCCTCGAAGCCCGGGTACTTGATGAGCGGGAGGAGAAGGAACTGCCCGTGCCACATCGTGACGACGCACGGGTGGTGATGGGAATGCTCTTCGAAACGGACGACGACATCCTCGTTCTGGCGGGAGGACCTGGCAACAAACCGGATGTAGCGCGCGAGCAGGGAGCCCGTCGCGGAGGCGATCAGTCCTGGCGGCTTTTGCTGTGTCATCGCCATGAAGCGGCGTTCCTGCCGGCTGAGTGCAACCGCGATACGTCTCCGCCCCGTCGGTAACCGCGGACTCTATAGCCGATCCTGATCCTACATCGAAAGTATCGATTCGCGGTTATGTGCCGCGCTTTCTGCAGCCGTGCCCACGTTTGCCCTAAGGTTCGGCAGGCTGCGGCGCCTCGTCCACGTCGGCCAGCACTTGCGACCGGCAAAGCCGGGCGTAATCGCCGTCACGGGCCAGCAGTTCGGCGTGCGTGCCGACCTCCACCAGCTGGCCGTCGGACATCACGCAAATCAGGTCGGCGCGCTGCACGGTGGAGAGGCGGTGGGCGATAACGAGGGTTGTCCGGTTGCGGGTGAATTGCGCGAGTGCGTCCTGAACGAGGCGCTCCGATTCGGTGTCGAGCGCGCTGGTCGCCTCGTCCAACAGCAAAATCGGGGCATTCTTTACAATGGCGCGGGCCAAAGCGAGCCGCTGGCGCTGGCCGCCGGACAGGCGCAGGCCGCCTTCGCCGATGACGGTATCGTAGCCGTTGGGCTGTTCGACGATGAAATCATGTGCAGCCGCAGCCTTGGCCGCCGCAATGATATCCTCTTCCGTCGCATCGAGCCGGCCGAGGCCGATGTTGGCGCGAATGGTGTCATCGAACAGCGTGATGTCCTGGCTGACGATCGCCATGGCACGACGCAAGCTGACGAGGCTCACATCGCGCACATCCTGGCTGTCGATCAGGATGGCGCCATCGCTGACGTCGAAGAGGCGTGCGACGAGGTTGATCACCGTAGACTTGCCGGCCCCCGACCGGCCGACAAGGGCCACCGTCTTTCCGCCAGGCACAATGAGCGAGAAATTTCGGATCGCCGGTATCTCGCCGCCGGCGGCATAAGCGAAGCTGACGTTGTCGAATGTAATGGCCCCTTGGCCGACGCGCAGGGGTTGGGCGTCGGGTTTGTCGATGACGACGGGCTTCTCGTCGAGCAACTCGTAGACACGATCCGCCGCCGAAAGGCCTTCCATGGTTGCGGTTGATACGGCGCCAAGCGAGCGGACGGACTGTGACATCAATATGAGCGAGGTCATGAATGCGATGAAGTCGCCGACCGTAGTTCCTCCGCTGGCGATGCGCCAATAGGCTAGTGAAATAGCACCGGCGACGGCCAAACCGCCAAGCGCTTCCAGGATGGGGCCCACGCGCGCACGCGCGCGCACAGATTTCATGCGCAGCGCGAGTATCTGGTCGAAATTCTGGTTCAAGCGCCGGCGGGCGTAGTCCTCCAGGTTGAAGGCCTTGATCAGCCGCGATCCGGAGAATGTCTCCGTGAGGCGCGCGGTCGTGCCTCCGAGCTCCACCTGTGTACGCCGTGCCACGGCCCGCATGCGCCGGCCGACGCTCCGGATCGGCAGGATCGCAATCGGGCTGACCGCCAGCACGATCAGGGTCATCTTCCAATCCAGATGAAGCATGACGCCCGTCAGGACGATGATGGAGAGCACGTCGCGAATGAAGGATACGATCGCGGTCTGAGCGGAGCTTTGAATGAAATTGAGATCGTTCGTCAGTCGCGAAACGAGATGGCCCGTGGCGTCCCGCGCCAACCGCGCATAGTCTGCCCCCATCAGGTGGGAGAACGCGCGCTTCTGGATATCGATTACCATGCGCAAGACGACGCGCGTGGTGGCTACCTGGTGCAGATAGAGGAACACGCTGCGCGCAGCCGTGACGGCCACAATGGCGATGATAATCCAGATGAGAGCGTCGTTGCCACCCTTCTCCACCGCCTCGAAGGCGTACTTGATGATGAGTGGATAGGCGCCCGTCAGCGCGGCAAGCCCTGTGGTGATCAGGAGCGCGATGGCAACCTCGCCACGCCGCGGCCATATCCAGTCGCGGATGAAGCGCCGCAGGGTGCCGCGCGCCTGCGCGTCAAAGCCGCGCTTGCGCTTCTTTTCGGCTGAAGCTTCTGCAGCTTCCCCCAAGTCTCCTCCGGTGAGGTGGCAAGCGGTGAGTCCGAGCTTCCTATCAGCGGGGCGCAACAGCCTCGCCGTGCCAAAGTGTCACGAACGCGGCGGTCCCGTGAGTTCCGGGTCGAGCAGGCGATGCATGTGGACGATGAAGTAGCGCATATGGGCGTTGTCGACCGTGCGCTGCGCTGCGGCCTTCCAGGCCCGATAGGCTTCGGCATAGTTCGGGTAAATGCCCACGATGTCGAGGGCCTGAACGTTGGCGAATTCCACCGCGTCGAGCGATTTGAGCTCGCCTCCAAATACCGGGTGCAGCAACTGCCTGGATGTCTTGGCGCCGTCGTTGGCACTCATGCGAGAATCCTGGGGCTGAGTTCGAAGTTGCAGCTAATCGTGTCAGCCGGCGCTGCCGCCTGCAACG
>CADEEC010000042.1 GCA_902826255.1 uncultured Hyphomicrobiales bacterium
TCGGTGGCGCACGCCGCGACGAGGAGGCATCGCGCGCAAAGGAGCGCGTGTTCTCCTTTCGCTCGGCGGGCCATCGCTGGGAGCCGCGGAAGCAGCGTCCCGAGTTGTGGCGGCTCCTTAGTGGTCGGCTTGGTTCCGGCGAAACCGCGCGGGTGTTCCCGCTCTCCAACTGGACCGAGAAGGATGTCTGGCGCTACGTCGCCCGCGAGAACCTTGATGTCGTTCCCCTCTACTTCACAGCCCAGCGACCGACGCTGGTGCGCAATGGCAGCCTGCTCGTGCATGACGATGACCGCATGCCGCTGCGGCAGGGCGAGCACCTGGAAACGAAGCGCGTGCGCTTCCGCACACTCGGCTGCTGGCCGCTGACCGCGGCAATCGAATCGAGTGCCGATGACCTAACGAGCGTGGTCGCGGAAACACTTGCCGCCCGCGTTTCCGAGCGACAGGGCCGCCTGATCGATCACGACGAGGCGGGCGCCATGGAACGCAAGAAGCAGGAGGGATACTTCTGATGTCCGCCGCCTTGGCACTCGCATACTCGGCCGAGCGCATCGACGGTCGCGCACTGCGCGCTCGTCTCGATGTTCGCGCTAGCCAAAAACCGGACGCAGTCGCGCTCGCTACCAGCCTCAACGTGCTGACCTGCGGCTCTGTCGATGATGGTAAGTCGACGCTGATCGGCCGCCTGCTGTGGGATACCGACGGGCTCCATGCCGACCAGCGCGCCGCACTTGAACGCTCGCCCAAGACGGCAGCAGGCACCCCCGACTTCAGTCTTCTGGTCGATGGACTCGCCGCCGAGCGGGAGCAGGGAATCACCATCGACATCGCCTGGCGCTACCTCGACACGCCGCAGCGCCGCCTCGTCATCATCGACAGCCCCGGCCATGAGCAGTACACGCGCAACATGGCGACGGGCGCATCCCACGCGGATGTCGCTATTCTGCTCGTCGATGCGCGCAGCGGAGTGAAGGAGCAAACCCGACGCCATGCCGCCATCCTGGACCTGATGGGCGTGCGCAAGGTCGTGCTCGCCGTCAACAAGATGGACCTCGTCAACTGGTCAGAGACACGCTTTAACGCAATCCGCAGCGTGTTCGAGGAACTCGCGGCACGCTGCGGCTTTGAGGACGCCGTGTCAATTCCGGTGTCCGCCGTGCTCGGCGACAACATTGCGCGCCGCTCGCCGGCGACACCTTGGTACAAAGGCCGCGCGCTGCTGGACTATCTCGGCGGGACGGTTGCACCCAGTGCCGCGTTGACAAGCCAGTTCCGCTTCCCCGTGCAACTTGTTGTGCGCGCGGGGCCGGACTTCCGCGGCCTCGCCGGCACCATAACCTCCGGCGACATCGCAACGGGCGACGAAGTTGTAGAGCCTGTCTCCGGGCGGCGCGGCAAAATCCAGCGCATCGTCACGATGGGTCGCGATCTTGAGATCGCCCGGCAGGGACAAGCCGTCGTTCTCGAGCTGGATGTCGATCTCGACATCTCGCGCGGCGCTATCCTAGTGAAAAGAGACAGTACATCGCATGTCACGCGCGAGCTCGACGTCAAGCTTGTCTGGCTGTCGGATGAACCTTTCGCAAGAGATCGCGGCTATCTCCTACGAACCGCCACCGATCTGATTCCGGTTGCCGGTCTCGATATCCGCGCTCATCTCGATCTCGCTCAGCTGGCCGAGCGGCCAGCGGCAGACTGCACGGCCAACGACATCGCGATCGGGCGTATCGAGCTTGGCCGATCCGCCGTCGTCGATCGCTATGCCAATCATCCGGCAACGGGATGCTTTATCCTTGTCGATCCGTTGAGCGGCGCCACGGTCGCCGCCGGCGTCGTCACCGCCGCTAAATCCAGGCGTGCGACCGCAACCAAGGAGAATGTTTTCCGGCTTACACGTGATCTTGTTGCGCGCGGCATCGGGGCGGATCTGCCGGTTACGGATATGCGTGCCGACGAAGAGCTACGGCGAAGAGCCAACGAGGTCGCGATCCTCATGCGCGAAGCCGGCGTCGCGGTCGAGATGGAGGATGCGTGGCATAGGTCAAGCTTTGACACAGCAACGATATGGCTTGGTTTCCTAACCGCCCTGTCGTTCGGTTTTGTCGGCGCGGTTCTGTTCGGCCTCGTCTGAGCCACTACATGATGATCAAGAGAGACGACAACACGGAGCAAGTACGATGAACTTCCAGCAGCTGCGCATCGTGCGCGAGACCGTGCGACGAAACTTCAACCTGACGGAGGTGGCCAACACACTGTTCACCTCGCAGTCCGGCGTATCCAAGCACATCAAGGATCTAGAGGACGAGCTTGGCGTGGAACTGTTCGTGCGGAGAGGCAAACGCCTCCTCGGCCTCACGGACCCCGGCAAGGAGCTGATCGACATCGTCGAGCGCATCCTGGTCGACACCGCCAACATCAAACGGCTCGGCGAGCAGTTCTCGAACCGCGAGCAGGGTCAGCTCGTGATCGCCACGACCCACACCCAGGCCCGCTATGTGCTGCCGCACGTGGTGGCGTCATTCCGTAAGGACTATCCAAAGGTCCGGCTCACCCTTCACCAGGGCAGTCCAACGGAAATCGCCACCATGCTCATCAACGGCGAAGCCGACATCGGCATCTGCACCGAAACCTTGCGCGACGCGCCCTCGCTGACGACGTTTCCATTCTACACTTGGTACCACGGTGTGGTCGTTCCGAAAGGGCATGAGCTGGAGAACGTGCAGCCCATGACGCTCGAAGCGCTCGCGGAATGGCCGATCATCACCTACCACGAGGGCTTCACCGGCCGCGGCAACATCGACCGCACGTTCGCGAGCGCCGGGCTCGCACCGGACATCGTCATGTCCGCCATGGATACCGACGTGCTCAAGGCCTACGTGGAGCTTGGCCTCGGCGTCGGCATCATCGCCGCAATGGCCTTCGATCCCAGGCGGGATGCAGGCCTGAAGCTGATCGAGACCGCTGGCCTGTTCGCGGCCAACACGGCATTGATCGCTGTCCGCAAAGGCGCCTACCTACGCAACTACGCCTACAACTTCATCGAGCTGTGCTCGCCGGCGCTGCCTGAGGCAAAGGTCCGTGCAGCCGTGTTGGCGGAGCAAAACTCCAACAGAGTGGACATGAACGCAAAAGTAGAGGCCAACGTTCGCCGGCTCGCTGATCACCCGTCGCGAGCAACCGGGAACACCTTCAGCCGATCCGACGTCAAGCGTACCGGCTGACCCGGCTGCAAGTCGAGGTCGGAGAGGCGCTGCCGCGTCATCTCTACCTCGAAGTGGTGCGACTCGGCATGACCATTGGTACCGATCTTGCCGGTCAGCTCGACACGGGCGGTTGCACCGCTCAGAAGGACGCGCCCGACATAGGCTGGGATTCCTTCAGACGAGTTCCCGGTGAGAATATCGAGCTCGTGCGGTCGCGCGAAAGCCACGACCTCCTCCCCATCGCGCGCATTGGCATCGGCGACCCGCACCGCACCGTCGCCGACACGCAGATGACTGCCGTCGATGTGTCCGGCAAAACGGTTGACGGCCCCCAGGAAGCTGTAGGCGAAGGCCGTGGCCGGCCGCTCATACACGTCCTGCGCGCTGCCGACCTGCTCGATGTGCCCCTTGTTCATGAGCACGATGCGATCGGCCACTTCCAGCGCCTCGTCCTGATCGTGCGTGACGAAGATCGAGGTAATGTGCAGCTCGTCATGCAGATGGCGGAGCCAACGGCGCAGCTCCTTGCGCACCTTGGCGTCGAGTGCCCCGAAAGGCTCATCCAGCAACAATACGCGCGGCTCCACCGCCAGAGCACGGGCCAGCGCGATGCGCTGGCGCTGGCCGCCCGAAAGCTGCGCAGGATAGTGATGTGCAAGCCAGCCGAGCTGCACCAGATCGAGCAGCGCCTCGACACGCTTCCTGATCTCCGATTCGGGTGGGCGCAAAGCCTTGCTCTTCACACGCAAACCGAAGGCGACGTTCTCGAACACGGTCATATGCCGGAATAAAGCATAATGCTGGAACACGAACCCCACCTGGCGCTCGCGCACGTCGCGATCGGAGGCATCGTAGCCGTCAAACAAGATGCGGCCCTCGTCGGGGTACTCAAGCCCGGCAATGATTCTCAGCAAGGTGGTCTTGCCGCAACCGGATGGGCCGAGCAGCGCGATGAGCTGCCCCGTCGGAAAATCCAGGGACACATCGTCCAGCGCGACAAACTTGCCGAACGACTTGCGGACATTCTTGACTTCAATGCTCATGGCGCCTCAGCAGGTGGCGTGGAGGGCGCAGCCTTCCATTCCACGTAGGTCTTGATTGCGAGCGTCACAAGGGCCAGGGTCGCCAACAGCGAGGCCACGGCGAAGGCCGCTGCGAACTGGTACTCATTGTAAAGAATCTCGACGTGCAGCGGCATCGTATTGGTTAGCCCGCGAATGTGGCCGGAAACGACCGATACCGCGCCGAACTCTCCCATCGCGCGTGCGTTGCACAAGATTACGCCGTACAGCAGCGCCCACTTGATGTTGGGGAGCGTCACTTTGCGAAACATCTGCCAGCCCGAGGCGCCGAGCACGAGGGCCGCCTCCTCTTCGTCGCGGCCTTGGGCCTGCATGAGGGGGATCAATTCGCGGGCTACGAATGGAAACGTAACGAACACCGTGGCAAGCACGATGCCCGGCACTGCGAAGATGACTTTGATGCCATGCTCCCCGAGCCAAGGGCCAAACCATCCCTGCGCACCAAAGACGAGCACGTAAATGAGGCCGGCGACGACCGGTGAGACCGAGAACGGCAGATCGATAAACGTGATCAGCATCTGCTTGCCGCGGAAGTCGAACTTAGTGATCGCCCACGCCACGGCGATGCCGAAAACCAGATTAAGCGGCACCGCAATGGCGGCTGTGAGCAGTGTCAGTTTAATGGCGGATACGGCATCGGGCTCGACAAGCGCCGCGATGTAGACACCCCAGCCCCTGCGGAACGCCTCAACGAATACCGCGATCAGCGGCAGCAGGAGAAACAACGAGAAGAAGGCGAGACCAAGGAACAGAACGAGGCCCTTCACCCACACCGGGTCGCGGGTCGCAGTATTGGCTTCGAAGCGGGCCGCGCCGGCGCGCAAACCGACAGCTGCGGTAGCCATCAGAGCCCCCTCGCCGAACGACGGTCGCTCCAGCTCTGCAGCCCGTTGATGATGAGCAGCAGAATGAAGGAGGCAACCAGCATGACAGATGCCACCGCCGTGGCGCCGACATAGTCATACTGCTCGAGCTTGGTGATGATGATGAGCGGCGTGATCTCCGAGATCATCGGCAGATTGCCGGCAATGAAGATCACCGAGCCGTACTCGCCGACCGCGCGCGCGAAGGCCAGAGCGAATCCCGTCAGCAGAGCTGGCAGCAACGTCGGCAGCACGACGCGGCGCACCGTCTGCCAGCGGTCGGCACCAAGGCTGGCGGCGGCTTCCTCAATCTCGGTATCGAGGTCCTCCAGCACGGGTTGCACGGTGCGCACGACGAAGGGCAGGCCGATGAACACGAGGGCCACCAGGACACCAAGCGGCGTGAACGCAACCTTGATGCCGACCGGTTCAAGATACTGGCCGAGCCAGCCATTTTTCGCGTAGAGCGCCGTCAGCGAAATGCCGGCCACAGCGGTCGGCAGCGCGAACGGCAGGTCGACCAGCGCATCGACCAGCCGTTTGCCGGGAAAGCGGTAGCGCACCAGTGCCCAAGCCAGCAGCAGTCCGAACACCACATTGATCAGGGCCGCCATGAGCGAAGCGCCAAACGTCAGCCGGTAGGAGGCGACGACGCGCGGCGACGCCACGGCATCGAGAAAGGCCTGGACCGACATCGTCGACGTCAGAATGAAGACGGCGGACAGCGGCACCAGCACGATCAGCGACATGTAGGCCAGGGTAAAGCCCAGCGAGAGGCCAAACCCCGGCAGCACCCTGTGTGCACGAACGGCGGCCATGTCACTTCTTCAGGATGATCTGGTCGTAAATGCCGCCGTCAGCGAAATGCTTCTTCTGCACGTCGGCCCAGCTGCCGAGGGTTTCCTCCACATCGAAGGTCTTGATCGGCGGGAAACGGTTGGCGAACTTGGCGAGCACAGTTGCATCGCGCGGACGGTATGCGTGCTTGGCGATGATCTCCTGGCCGGCAGGCGAAAACAGGAACTCCAGATAGGCACCGGCAACCTTGGCCGTTCCCTTCTTGGCGATCACCTTCTCAACCAACGCGACCGGAGCCGACGCATCGATGCTGATGGAGGGATAGACGATCTCGAATTTGTCTGTCCCAAGCTCCGCGCTGATGGCGATGGCTTCGTTCTCAAAGGTTACGAGTGCGTCGCCGACATCGCGCTGTGTGAAGGTTGTGGTTGCCCCGCGACCGCCACCATCGAGCACGGGCACGTTGGCGAACAGCTTGGTCACGAACTCGCGCGCAACTTGCTCGCTCTTGGTCTTGTCGAAGGCGTAGCCCCAGGCGGCGAGATAGGTGTAGCGGCCGTTGCCGGAGGTTTTCGGGTTGGGAACGATGACCTGATAGCCGGGCTTGGCAAGGTCGTCCCAGTCCTTGATGCCCTTCGGATTGCCCTTGCGCACCAGGAACACCGAAGTCGTCGTGTACGGGGTCGCGTTGTGCGGGAATCGCTTGCGCCAGTCGGCAGCAACAAGACCACCCCGCGTAACGAGAATGTCGATGTCGGGCGGCTGATTCATGGTGATGACGTCGGCGTCAAGACCCGCGATCACCGAGAGAGCCTGCTTACTCGAGCCACCATGCGATTGGTTCACGGTGAGCGTTTCGCCGGTTTTGGCCTTCCAGTCGGCAATGAAGGCAGGATTGATATCCTTGTAGAGTTCGCGCGCGACGTCATACGAGACATTCAGGATCGTCGTCGCCTGCGCCAATACGACGATGGACATCAGGAACAGGAAGGAGAAGGTCACCGCGCCGTAGGCGAGCCGCCGCCTCCAGCCTGCGATCGAGGACTGCATGATGGTCTCCAGCGAATGGGAATAAGCTACGCAGGTTAAGACTGCATCACAGCGGCCCCTAATAACCAATTCTGCGAAGGTTATTCCGAAGCGTGCAAAGAGCGTGCTGCAGGCTACCCCGCAGCAGAGGACGAAGCTGTCACTTCACGTAGATCTGGTCGAAGATGCCGCCATCGTTGAAGTGTATCTGCTGGGCCTTTTGCCAACCTCCGAACACGTCATCGATCGTGATCAGCTTCACGTTCACGAACTGTTCGGCGTGTTTGGCCAGCACTTTGGGGGCGCGCGGGCGGTAGAAATTCCTGGCTGCAATTTCCTGCGCCTCGGGCGTGCTCCAGAACTTGAGATACTCCGTCGCAACCTCGCGGGTTCCGCGCTTATCGACGACCTTGTCAACCACAGTGACCGGCGGCTCCGCAAGGATTGAGAGGCTCGGAACGACGATATCCAGTTTGCCCGGCCCCAGTTCCTTGATCGCAAGAAAAGCTTCATTCTCCCACGAGATGAAAACGTCGCCGATGCCGCGTTCGACAAATGTAGTCGTAGAACCCCGGGCACCGGAGTCCAGCACCTTCACGTTCTTGTAGATCTTGGTGACGAAATCCTTCGCGGAGGCGTCGCTACCGTCAGGTTGCGCAAGAGCGTAGGCCCAGGCCGCCAGGTAGTTCCAGCGTGCGCCGCCTGATGTTTTCGGATTGGGCGTGATCACCTCCACGCCCGGGCGCGCAAGGTCGTTCCAATCCCTTATGTTCCTCGGATTACCTTTGCGCACGAGGAACACGATGGTCGAGGTATAGGGCGCAGAGTTGTGCGGCAGACGCTTCTGCCAGTCGGCCGGAATCAGCTTGGCCCTCTCATGGATGGCATCGATATCGTAGGCGAGCGCCAAAGTGACGACATCCGCCTCCAATCCATCGATCACGGCGCGCGCCTGTTTGGCTGCGCCGCCATGCGACTGCTTGATCACGACGTCCTGGCCAGTCTTACCTTTCCAATACTTGGCAAACGCCGCGTTGAATTCCTGGTAGAGCTCGCGTGTCGGATCGTAGGAGACGTTGAGCAACGCAATCTGCTGCGCCTGCGCAAGCCCGGCGCCGAGCATGAGCGCGCTGGTGGCCAGGGTAATCATTTTGCGGCGCGTAATGTGTGTGGACATTCTAGGCTCATGGTTCCGCAGATGATGTCGTGCCGACCCTAGGCGCCTCGCCATCTGCTCCGAACGAAGAAGATTTCAGAAGCAATCCTCCTGTGGTGAAAACCTGCACTGCAGGTTTCCAAGGCATGCGCCTTGCTTAAGCGACCGGACCCGCTCGCCAGAGCCCGGTCGCGCAAGACGACGGCTTGCACCGATCGCCAGGCAAAAGAAGACCAGCTACATCCAGTTCGACATCAGGATGCGCAATTCGATCTCTCGCTCGCGTTCGCCGGGGCGGACACGGGCTTCATCATCGCCTTGTGCTTTCACCCCCGGGCCCGCTACGTCAGGCGTGCCGCCGATTCCGGCGCCTGCGCCGATCCACTGCAGCATGCTCGCCCCGAACACACTCTCCCAGAGGCTATGCAACGCGCTCATGCGGCTCTGCTCCGAGCAAGCAGAGAGCCACGCGGCGGTCTGTCAGTGGCGAGCTCTCGAGCAGCGCGTTGAGCAGCCGATGGAGAGACGAACACGTGACCGTCGAGCGCGTCATAACTCCTCGCGGACGAATGGAAACGGAAACCCCACTCGCCCTGCAGGCGAACGACAATGCCGGCGATTTCATCTTGGGCGCCATCGATTGTGTATCCTTCAGACATGGGAAGGCCTTCACCGGAGTCTGCCGGCGTTCTCTGAAACTGTGCTGATCTGAACTTCGTTAGGCGGCGGTGCGCGCCGCGATCCAAGGGATCAACAACAACACGAAGCCGCAAAGGCTGCATGACACCAAAGGCCGGCCGGCGCGGAATTGGGTGTGCAAGTACGTGTCATGGGTTGCTCCTTTCGAGCGTCCACGAAGACACTTCGTGGCATCTTAGCGTTTGATCTCGCGGCGCAAGGTGCTTGCCGAAATCACCGCGGCCGGACGCGTGAGTGCGCCGACCCCATGACACTAGCGCCGCCCCTTGCGGCGCCAAACCAAGTAATTCTACTTTGCTTATTCCTCGACCGCCCTTGCCTTGCAGCAAAGGGCGGCAATTACTTGCCACCTCTGAACGGCGACCGAACGGTCCCATCAAGACCTGCAAAAAGACTGCCTGGACCGAGACTCTTCCCTTCAGGGGACAGCCCAAACATTAGCCCTTGAAGCCATATTTACCAGGTCGGTTTCCCCCCTCCCGTTCCACGACTTAACAATGGGCATACGCCAAAGGTTTGAGATTGTAGAGCAAGGCATTGCCCATTCAGATGCTTTGCTACTAGTGTCAGCCGAAATCGCTGCAGCCAGCGACCACGGCCCGCAGGGCCGCATGCGAAAAAAGCATACGTCGTAACAAGCGGCGCCAAGGCCCATGGGGAGGGGAATTTGAAGACACTTCTGGGAATCAGCCGCTTCATTGACCGCGTCAATACCAAGATCGGAATGGTGTTGGCCTGGGCCATCCTGATTGCCGTGCTGGTCAGCGCCGCCAACGCAATCATACGTAAAGTGTTCAGCACCTCGTCCAACTCATGGTTGGAGCTCCAATGGGTGCTGTTCGGGATTGTATTCCTGCTGTGTGCACCGTGGACGCTGCTGTCGAATGAGCACATTCGCATCGACATCGTGAACAGCATGTTCCCCAAGGGGCTGCGCAACTGGATCGATGTGATTGGTCACGCCTTCTTCCTCATTCCGATGACGGCGTTGATTGTCTACCTCAGCTGGCCGTTCTTCTGGCTGTCCTTCCTGCAAAACGAGCAGTCGACGAACGCCGGTGGACTACCGGTCTATCCGTCGAAACTCCTCATACCCTTAGGGTTCGTTCTTCTGCTCGTGCAGGGCTTCTCTGAGCTCATTAAACGGATCGCGATCATAAAGGGCGATCTGCAGGACACAGTGAGCGGTGGAGGGCACCACGCAGCCGTCGAGGCGGAGACGGAGCGGTTACTGCAGGTCGCACGTGAAGAGGCCGAGCGGCGCACGAGCAGTTGACAGGACATTCCTCCTGATCTGACGCGCCCTTACACAAACAATCCTCCGCCGGAGCATCGAAATGGCCGACTTCATTGCGCAGAACATGGCGCCGATCATGTTCGCGGCCCTCGTGGTTTTCCTGCTGATTGGATACCCGGTTGCCTTCTCCCTCGCCGCTTGCGGTCTGTTGTTCTTCGTCATAGGCGTTGAGGTTGCTCCGCTCTCTCACGGCACCATAACGCTCTCCTGGCCCCTGCTGGGATCGTTGCCGCATCGCCTCTATGCGATCGTCAACAATGACGTGCTACTGGCGATTCCATTCTTCACCTTAATGGGGCTCGTGCTCGAACGGTCCGGCATGGCCGAGGATCTACTCGACACCATCGGGCAGCTGTTCGGCACTGTACGCGGCGGCCTGGCCTATGCGGTGATCTTCGTCGGTGCGTTGCTTGCCGCGACCACTGGTGTCGTTGCGGCCTCCGTAATCTCGATGGGCTTGATCTCGCTGCCGATCATGCTGCGCTACGGTTACGATCGGCGCGTTGCGAGTGGCGTCATCGCCGCTTCCGGCACGCTGGCGCAAATCATTCCGCCCTCGCTCGTTCTGATCGTGATGGCCGACCAGCTTGGCCGCTCTGTCGGCGACATGTACGAGGGCGCATTCATCCCCGGGCTCGTACTTTCCGCACTCTACGCTGGCTACATTTTCCTAGTGTCCCGGATCTATCCGGCGGCGGCACCAGGCCTTCCCGCAGATGCCGTCGGCTTCCGTGAAAAGAATGGTGGGCGTGGGCTTGTTTCGCTCGCCATCTTGGCGCTGATCTCGGCGCTCGTCGGTTACTACACGATTTCCGCGCAGCAGGCCTATCGCGGCGCGGACTTCGTGGTTCTGACGATGGCCGTGGGCATCCTGTTCGCATTCGGCGTCGCGGTCCTGAACTGGATACTGGGTAAACTGACAGGATTCCGCTTCCTGTCGCACATAGCGCAGCAGGTCACCTTCGTTATGGTGCCGCCGCTATTCCTGATTTTCCTTGTCCTGGGTACCATCTTCATCGGCGTTGCAACACCGACGGAAGGCGGCGCCATGGGTGCGACCGGTGCCATTCTGCTCGCAGTTTCCAAACGCTGGCTCGACAAGAACCCGAACAGGTTCAACTGGTCTTTGCTGCGGTCTGCGGTTGAATCGACCGCCAAGCTCTCTGCTTTCGTCGTATTCATCCTTGTCGGTGCTCGAATCTTCTCGCTGACGTTCTACGGGGTGAACGGCCATGTTTGGGTCGAGCATCTGCTGACGTCGCTGCCGGGCGGGGCGACGGGTTTCCTCGTATTCATCAACGTGCTGGTTTTCTTCCTCGCGTTCTTCCTAGACTTCTTCGAGATCGCTTTCATCATTATCCCGTTGCTGGTTGCTCCAGCTGAGAAGCTCGGCATCGACCTTATCTGGCTCGGCGTGATGCTTGGCGTGAATATGCAGACGAGCTTCATGCACCCGCCCTTTGGGTTCGCGCTATTCTATTTGCGCTCTGTCGCTCCCAGGGAGCGCTATGCAGACAAAGTCAGCGGCCAGATGACAGAGCCTGTTACGACAGGGCAGATTTACTGGGGTGCGGTACCGTTTGTGGTGATCCAGTGCATCATGGTCGGTCTCGTCATCGCCTTCCCGCAGATGGTGATGCACTACAAGCGCGGCCCTGTGGTCGACCCAAGCAAGATCGAGATCCAAATTCCGACCTTCGGAGGGCCATCGGGACTGCCCGGTGGGCTGAGCATCCCGCCGCCGGGCGGATCCGGCCTTCAGATTGGCCCTCCGCCAGGACTGGGCGGGATATCAACGCCCGACCTGATGCCTCCAGGCCAAACAAGCGCACCGCCGCCCGCATCCGGCATACCGCTGCCCGCGGATCTGGTACCTCCCCCCCAGGCAACACCGCCGCCGGCAGCTTCAGCGCCGCCTCCTGCCGCACCGGCGCCACAGCCGGCGGAAGCACCTAAACCTGATGCACAGTCGGAGGTGGCACCGGCTCTGCCGCAGGGGCTGATACCTCCTGCAACGGATTTGCAACCGCCGAGCAGCGGCCAGAACTAGCGGCTGCCCAGTGGACGACCATGCCTTAATCGCGAACCACAGTCGGTGCACCCGCACGCACCGGCTTATTGCACCGCGTGCGAATCACCACTCCAAATGGAGCTCGTGTCGGAACACCAGGCAGGGCGGCCGATGATGGGCAACGACAACAAACGTCGTCTCCGGCAACAGAGATTGTAGCGTTGCAAACACGTGCCGCTCCGAGGCTTCGTCCAGAGCCCCGCTGGGTTCGTCGAGAATTGCCACGCGCGGCTTGGCCAAGAGAATCCGTGCCAGCATCAGCCGTTGCTGCTCGCCGCCAGAGAGCGTAGAGCCGAGCACAGCCGCCCGCGAACGCATCGCTTGCCCCTTCGCAGGTAAGTCATCCGATGCGACGAGGGCCCCAGGCTCAAGGTTGAGCGCACGCAACGATGCATTGACCACTTCCGACGCGAACCCCTGTACACTTGGGTAGACAGCCGCAGCGGCAGGACCGTCGATTGGGATGTATACCCGCTGCGGAAGAATTATGACGCTGTCCTCCGGCACGAGGATCACGCCGCTACCTCTGCGCCACAGCCCGCCAAGGGCCTTGATGAGCGTGCTCTTGCCGATGCCTGACGGGCCACTGATCCAAATGTGCTCTCCCGGTCCGAGCCTAACATCGGGGACCTTCACACACCGCTTACCACCCGGAAACGAGAGCATCAGGTTGCTCCAAGACAGTGGCTCCCGCGCGCCTACGATCCTCCGCTCAATGCGCTCGTCGCCTGTTGCGCTTGCCACGCGGTCAACTTCCAGGTCGCCGACAAACAAGCCAAGCCTGCGTACGGCCGCAGCGAGATCTGCGAGGTCCCGATAGGAAAAGATGAAGTAAGAGAGATTCGTAACAACCTGCTGGAAGGCCGAGCGAAGCTGCATCAACCCCCCGAGCGCGACCTGTCCCGCAAGGAAGGCGGGAAGCGCAAGAAACAGCGGGATCTGCAGCACAGTCTGCATATAGGGTCGCGTGAAGATACCCAGGATCAGTTCCCGATTGATCAAGCGTCGGAAGTTGCCGATGACACCAGCGTAGCGGTCATCGAATACTTTGCGCTCGGCGTCCACACCGCCAGCAAGCGCGATCGGCTCGGCATACTCTCGGGCACGCGCAAGCGAGAACCGAAAGTCGGCTTCTCGACGCTGCTGCTCGATCGAGAGCTTGATCAGCGGTGCCCCGAGAAAATGCGTGATCCCACTAGAAATCGCAACATAGACCGGCGCTGCCCACACCATGTAGTGATCGATAACAAGATCGATGCCGAGCAGTGCGACCTGCAGCGGGAAGTTGGAGAGCGCCCAGAGGAGCGGCACATACGTGAAGAGCGCGACGACCGCCGTGATGACATCGAGCGTCTCTCCAGTGAGCTTCTCGATGAAGATGCGGCTGTCCTCAGCGATCCGCTGATCCGGATTGTCCGTGCCGGTATCGCTTCCGACTTGCTCTATGCGCCAATAGGTATGCTGCGCAAGCCAACGGTCGAGCAGAACCGACGTCAAGGTTGTGCGCCAACGGATCTGAAGGCGCTTCGTCAGATAGTCGGCGGCAAGGAATCTGGCGGCGCTGACAAGCGTGATGATCCCGAATACGCCAATCTGATGGATCGCCGCCGAAGCATCGACGCGTTGCAGGGCATTGAAGAAATCGGCATTCCACTGAATCAGATAAAGCCCGATCGGAATCGAGAGCAACCTCAGGGCTGCCACGACGATGAACAGAGGAAATCCGGCGCCGCCGCCAGGCCCATGCGCGAGCATCCTGAAGAGCGCTCCGAATGCGCGCATCAACGATATCTCACGTCTCATCGGGTGCGGCCAAGGTCTTCCATGGGGCACAAACACCAACAGCGGCGACGCTTGTCGCCGCCGTTGGCAATACTGTGGAGCGCCACCCTAGAATTGTGCTCTTGTCGTGAGTAGGAAGGTCCGCCCGCGCCCGGTTTCGTAGATGGGTGGGGTTAATGGTGTCGCCGTTGTCGGAGGCGTGGTTGTGTAGGGCGAATACGGTGTGTCGAACAGATTGGTCACCGAAAGTCCAAGCTGGACATTGTCAGTAACCTTGTAGCTGGAGAACACGTCGAGCAACGCATAGCCCTCTGTGTTCGGCGTCGTGCCACCGCCCGCGAACCCCTCCGAGGCCGCGGTGCCCCGCACGCCCAGCACCAGCTTCTCGTCGAAGAAGCGCCACCCAAGCGTCAATGTGGCAAGGTGCTCTGGAAGAAAAGTATGACCGCCGAAAGAAGGGAAGCTGTTAGGCAGATTCGAGTTTGAGTAGGTATACGCGAGATCTGCAAACATGCTTCCAGCATCATACATCGCCTGCAGTTCAACGCCGCTGACCTTGGACGTCCCGTCTACGTTCTTGAAATAGTTTACGTTCGTGCTCGGCAGGTTGGGCTGGAACAGCACGATGTAGTCATCGACATTCATGTCGAAGTACGCGGCCCTTATGCGAAAGCTGTCACCACGCTTGAACGCGCTGTCGAACCGCATATTGGTTCCAAACTCAAAGCCCTTTTGGATCTCGGGACGGAGGAACGGGTTGGGGAAGAAACTGCTGGCGACAGTCGTCGCGCTCGGATGTGAGCCGCCGGCGATGGTTTCCAATGTCGTCGGCGCCCGCATGGACTCCGAGTAGGTGGCATAGGCTTGCAACCACGGAAGCGGTTTGGCGGAAAGTGTGATCTTTGGATTCAACCGGCCTTCGTCCTGGTCGACGACAAAGGAAGTGCCGGGCGGAACCGGAGAGCCTATCGGCGCCGAGGCCGGAACGGTGCCGGAACCCTCTATAGTATAGTGGTCATACCGTACACCGGTGATGAAATCGAAAATCCCGTAGCTGAAGGTCGCTTGGGTGTAAGCGCCACCAATCGAGGCTTCACCGTCCGCATTGGAACCGCCGAGCTTGGTGGTGACCTCATCCGTGAAGTGCTCGGCGCCGTAGTCCAGTACCACGCCGACTGCCCCCATTCGGAACCGTGACTTGTTCGAGATATCAAACCCATGCCCGATGTCGTTGATGACACGGCCAGCACTGGGCGAGAAAACGCCGGCAATGCCCTTCACATAAGTCATCTCGAGTTCGTTCCTGTAGGCATTCAGCTTGAAGTCGATCAAAGGGTTGTAAAGCGGCCGGTACGAGAACCCGAGCGTCAGCGTCTGCGCGGCGATGTTCTGGAAGTACGAGTTCGCGGTGAAGTCGTTGTCGTAGAAGACACCGCCAACCGAAATCTTCGAGTCGGACGTTGGCTGGACGTAACCCTTGAACAGGCCCGACACGAGGTCCTGGTCGGTGAATGGCACCCGAACGCCGTCGCCGTTATCGAAGTTGCCCTGGTCGCGCTTGCTGATTGCGCCCGCGAACCCGACGCTGCCGCTGCGCACGCCGGCCGCCGCCATTTCAGACCAGCCGACACCATTACTACCCCAGGTCGCGCTCGTCAGAACGCCGGTCGCCTGCCCAGGCTTGATGATGTCCTCGACATCCAGTGTTCGGAAATTGGCCGTGCCGACCAGCGAGCCGGCGCCGCCGGTGGTGATCACCGTACCACGGGCGATATCGATCCCGGCTAGGAGCGATGGATCGACATAGAGAAAGCCGCGCGCGTCATGCCCAACAAACCGGAAGTTCTGGCGCACGCCATCCAGCATCATGTTGACACGACCCGACCCTTCGAAGCCGCGAATGTTCACGGCGATGCCCGGGCTATTGATATTTTCGCGCGTTGAAGTTCCCGCCATCGCGCGGAGCACATCGCCCGTATCGATCTGCCCGAATGTCTCAAGCTCGTTCTTTCCGGCCGTGCTTGTTGATGCCGGCACCTGATAGATGGCTTCGCTGCGCGCCTTGTCCGGCGTCATGACCACGGGCTGTTCCGGCGGCGCTGCCCGCGGCTCGGACTTGGCCTTCACCTTCCTTGGGGCTTTGGTCGTTTGGCCCTCCACCGTCACCGGAGGCAAAGTCGTGCTTTGCGCCAGCGCCTCCACGGAGAAGGCCAGCGGCGCTACGCAGCACCCGCAGATCAGCACGCCCTTCCGTGCGATCCGCAAGCCCCTGCCGTGCGTCGCCGCGTGACCGCTTGGACTACCATCCAACTGCGCCGAACGTCCCTTCAATGCAAACATCATACGCCCCTATTGCCCGTCGCTTCTTGTGCCGGCCCAGAGGCGCAATGACCTCACGTCGTGGGTTTCGGTCGCTTTGGTGGACGGCCGATCGGCGCGCCCTTCGCTATTTTCCCAAGGGCAGGCAAACTATCTATTGTGTACTTTTGTAGTCAACAATATGCTGGTCGTTATTCGGGGCAGCGTGGCTAATTGATCTTGAATAGTTCCAATCTCATGGGGCCGGGCCAGGCGACGCTCGACCCACAGAACGACGGCGCCGCACAACGATCTGTTGGCCGCAAATGCAAAATGCTAGAGCGTGAGCTTGCAAGGACGGAGGCTGGACATGTTTATGGCGATGAACCGCTTCAAGGTGCTGAAGGACAGCACGCGGGACTTTGAGAATGTCTGGTTCAGTCGTGAGAGCTATCTTCACGAGCTTCCGGGCTTCATCGCTTTCCATCTCTTGCGTGGCCCTGAGAAAGAGGACCATGTCCTTTACGCCTCGCACACTGTGTGGCGCAGTCGTGGAGATTTCGAGGGTTGGACCAAGTCCGATGCCTTCCGCAAAGCGCATGCCCGTGCGGGCGAGCAAAAACCTACAACGCTCGGCCATCCTGAGTTCGAAGGATTTGACGTCATTCAGGAAGTGAATTCCGAAGGCGCCGTCCGCCGCATCGCCGCTGAGCAAAGGGAATAGAAATGTCGGCTGTCGAAGCCATCTCGCGACCTCCGCTCGACGAGCGTCTCAAGCAGAATGCCGATGGCATTCTTGAGCAGATCGCACGTGACTATGCGGTGAGCACGTTCGAAGTCGTCCGCAGCCTGCCGACCGAAAATCGCACCATCGCTTCAGGCGACAAACTGGAAGCTGTGCTAGGTGAACTTACGCAATGGGGCGAGATGCTGTTCATCGTACACACGGCGGACATCGTGCTTGAGTGCGCCGGCAGTATCCCTCCCGGAAACCTTGGCCGCGGCTATCTGGACCTGCACGGCGACAGCCCAATCGGCGGTCACATCAAGGCCGACAATTGCGCCCACATCGCATTCGTGAATCGCCCGTTCATGGGACGTCCATCCCGTTCCCTGCAGTTCTTCAATCACCAGGGTGAAGCGATGTTCAAGGTCTTTGTCGCCGCGACAAGGAACGCAACCTGCTTTCCGACCAAGTCGAGCGCTTTGATGAACTCGCGGGCCGGATGGCTACTCTTTAGGCTGGAAATCTATGACCGAAGAGAAAAAGCCGCGTGACGTCCTTCAGCCTGTCGACGACAACGCGCGTCGCCTTGCCAAGGAGCTGGTCAGGTCAGCTCGCTACGCCGCGCTTGGGACAATAGATGCGGCGACGGGCGCGCCGTCCGTCAGTCGTGTCGCAATCGCGACATTCGCGAACGGCGACGCAGGCTTTTTCATCTCAGCTCTTGCCGCCCACCATCCGAACCTCGATAAGGACAACCGTTGTTCCCTGCTCGTCGGCGAACCGGGCAAGGGTGATCCGCTGGCCCATGCCCGGATGACACTGATCGGCAAGGCCCAGAAGCTTGGCGATGGCCCTGACCGCGACAGCTTTCGCGCCCGTTATCGCGAGCGTAACGCGAAGAGCAAACTCTACGAGGACCTCCCTGATTTCAGCTACTGGCGCTTCCGGCCAGAGAAAATCTCGCTCAATGCAGGGTTCGGGCGCGCCTTTGCGCTTGCACCGGGCGATCTCGACGTTGCAGGTGGCCTCGGCCAGGACTGGGACGCCGCCGAGCCGAGCGTCATCGCACACATGAACGCCGACCATGCATCTGCAGTTGAGAAGTACGCGAGCTTGATAGGCGGGGAGGGAAACGGCTGGCGGCTTGCCTGCATCGACCCAGAGGGCATGGACCTCGTACGCGGCGACGAGGTGCGGCGACTTTGGTTCGATCCACCGCTGAAATCCTCGAGCGAAATCCGCACGCGCCTTGTGGCGCTCGCGCGCGGCTGATGAACCAACCACGCCCCAATGTGAACTGGAAGGCAGCGCGGAAGCCGAACGAAGACGGGCACCGGTCCAGAGCGCCCTTTGAGATCAGCAGGATAGCCATTCCTGATCCACACAGCGATGCCGGCACCTCTTGACTAGCTGCGCCATGGAGAGCTGCATGAGGTCTGCAGCAGGCAACAGCGAACGGAAGGGGCGCCCGATGGCCGAACTGACCCGGCGTCACGTCGTTGGTGGCTTGACCGCGGCCGCGGCGGCCACGCTTACACCGGCAATTGCGCAGCAACCGGCACCTGCGAAGCCGCATCGCATCGACGTTCACCATCACTTCTCCCCGCCACAATGGATCGCGGCCGTGAAGGGGCGTGAGCTGTTGCAGCGTGCGAACAGGGAATGGACCCCAGCCCGCTCCATCGAAGACATGGACAAAGCTGGCGTAGCCGCAGCGGTGGTATCTGTCACAAATCCGGGACTTTGGTTCGGCGACAAGGAGGCGACTCGCCTCATCGCTCGCGAGTGCAACGAGTACGGCGCCAAACTCGTACAGGACTATCCTGCACGGTTCGGGTTGTTTGCGGCCATGCCGTTGCCGGACATCGAAGCGACCCTGCGCGAGATCGAATACGCCTACGATACCTTGAAGGCGGACGGGATCCATCTGTTCACGAGCTATGGAGATATCTGGCTGGGCAATGATGCGTTTGTGCCTGTCATGGCCGAGCTCAATCGGCGCAAGGCCGTGGTGCATGTCCATCCAACTGCGGCCAACTGCTGCAAGAACCTTGTTCCCGATGTCCCGCCAAACATCATCGAGTACGGAACCGATACCACTCGCGCCATCGTTGGAGTCACGTTCAGCGGAACCTCGACACGCTTTCCCGATATACAATTCATCTGGTCGCATGCCGGGGGTACTGCGCCATTTCTGAGCGGCCGAATTGAACGCGGGGCTCAGAACCTGAAGGAACGCGAGCAACGCTTGCCGAACGGTGCAACGCACGAGCTTCGGCGGTTCCACTACGACGTTGCAGGCGCCGCCACGGCGACCGCATTGGCTTCCCTATTGAAGTTGGTCTCAGCTGATCGGATCGTGTTCGGCACCGACTTCCCGCCGGCTGGACCGAGCATAGATGTTGTCAGGAGCTTGGCTCAGATCGGTTTTGGCGAGGCCGACTTGCAGGCCATCGATCGAGGAAATGCGATCAAGCTCTTGCCCAGGTTCGCCGCGGCCTGACCAAAGGCAACACGTTTCTTCGCCGGCGCCCTGCGCGCGCCGCAGCATCGACTTCGTCTATGCTGACTTTTCCCGGTAGCAGAGGACATCCGACTTTGATCGGAACAGCTGGTTACGATCATGGACAAGTTAGCCGCCCGACACCAAAGCCTGGGTAATTTCTGATGCGCTGGATTGAGGGCAACATAGCCTGCGCGCTATTTCCATGATGGTTAAGGGCTGGCGGCGGCGGAAAAAGGGTCGAAGACCTCAACCGTGCGCCCGGCCGACGTTACCACGCAGGGACTGGTCGATCTCTCGTACAAAAGGAATGTCTGAAGCCAGAGACAAAGCTGCCAGGGCCGGCGCGGAGCGATATCGACCCAAAACTATCCAGCAGAATTGCTGTCACGATGCATTCGGAAGGCAGCTTGCTCAAAGTAAGGCGTTCAGCTGCAAAACAAGAAGGTTGCAAGCCCATCGATCGCGACCAGACTAGCATCCAGCAGATCAATGTCGCGGCAAAATACAACCAACTGTGCGCCAAACCTTCGAATGGCTGGACCGTTGCCACGTCGGATGTCGGGTGATCGTCAAGAAGTCCGGCGCCAACCGGCCGGTGAGCCAGATCAGGTCCAGGTTCCGCCAGCCTCTGCTTTTGAATAAGTACAGCCTGCCCCGCCAGTCACCCACAGTTCAGACCACACCCTACGTTCTGGAAGATAATCCGGTGCAGCCCAGCTTGACAGGTGCGTAGGATTCTCCTACGCGCTTTGGTGCTCTGAGCAGGATCCATTTCGCGACGTTGGTCTACCAAGGACGCGGGATGATACTGCTACATCCCGCTGATGCAGCTGGCACATGAATTGCCAATGCGCATTTCGGTCTTGCGCCGTACGATACCGATTTGGGCGATTTGTGATGCAAGCTTCCGTTGACAAGAAGTCAAAAGTTGAGCGCGGAATTCGTGATCAAATCATAAATCACAGCCTCGTCCCGGGGAGCAGGTTGAGCGAGCAGCAACTTGCAAAGACATTTGGAGTTTCACGAGGAGTTATCAGGGAAGTCTTCTCAAAACTAGAGCAGCGTGGCTTGATAACGCGCGCGCAGAACCGGAGCGCGGTCGTTACACGGCTCGATTTGCCCCAAGTGCTGGAGATATACGCACTGCGTGAGGTTTTGGAGGGCCTTTGCGCTCGACTGGCGGCAGAAAACGCGCCGCCTGGGAGTTGGCAGGATCTAGTTGATCTGTTCGCCAAGAAAATGGACCGCTGTGTGCAACAGCAAGACTACGAAGCTTACATTGCCAACTTGCAGCTATTCCGCCAGAGAATGGTGAGCGCTGCAAACAGCAAGTTTCTCAGCGAGATGCTGGATCTTATTTATGATCGGGTAAGAGAAATTGGCCGGCGCATTATCGTCTTGCCAGGGCGCGCCGAGGTGGCTTTGAAGGAGCATAGAGCCACGCTACGTGCCCTTTCAAAGCGCGACGCCGATGCAAGTGAGCGCTTGCAACGCGCAAACGTTCGTAGCTCCTGTGAGTACCTGCGCCGATACGAAAAGTTCGTGCTCTAGTTCATCAACCCTTAGGTTGTCAGTTCTGCCACCACACGTCGCGTTGCATCTTCATCGACGAAGTACTGGCTGTTGATGACTAGGAAATGCTCCATATCGCCGGGCAAATCCTTATCGACGTAGATTGCGTTTACCGGGCATGCAGGCACACATGCTCCACAATCGATACAGAGTTCCGGATCGATGAAAAGCATCACATCTTCTTCGCTGCCTAGGATGCAATCGACCGGACACGTTGCAACACAAGTTTGCTCTTTAGCACCAATACATGCGGCGGTGATGACGTGTGTCAAGATTCTCTCCGTTGGAAAATACTGCAGAGGAGAGCAGCATCCCTTGCTCTACTTCCTGCCAGCAAAACCTCGCACACGCTCCGCCACCATGACATCCTCGTTCAATTCATCCCGAAGCTGCCTCGCCAGCCTCATTGCGTGCTCTACTTGCGCTTTGTCGAGGTCTCGAAGCAGCGCACGGAGGGCATTCACACCTCTGGGTGGGAAAAGAGCGATCCGCTCTGCAATCTTCATGGCGTTTGCCGGGAGTTCGGCAGCGGGCATTGCTGTATGCGCTAGCCGCAGCGCAACAGCTTCGGCGCCTGAGAACTGTCGACCGGTCATCAGCAAGTCTGTTGCGATCGCATGGCCAACGAGGCGTACGAGGCGCACAGGTCCACCTGCGCCAGGAAAGAATCCGAAAGTGATCTCAGGAAATCCAAGAACTGTATCCTCTGCGACCACACGCAAATCGCAAGCAAGAGCGAGTTCGAGTCCTCCCCCTAAGGCGGATCCTTCAATCACCGCTAGTGTGGGGCAGGGCAATTCGGCGACTTTGTCCGCACATCGTGCGATGAGCCTACTGTGAGCCGACATTTCGTCGGGCGTCATGCCGGCGCGCTCCTTGAGATCGGCGCGGGCGCAGAATGAGGCCCCACGTCCTTCGAGCGTCGCGATGCGTACGCTTCCACTAGCAGCCGATTGCGAAACATCCTCCAGGGCTGCCAACATCTCCTGGCACATCTTCAGGCTGAGTGCATTGTGCGCGGCCGGGCGATCAAGAATTATGCGTGCGATGAAACCGGCATTCTCGACCTTGACTAGACGCATCATCGGCCAGCCTTGGGTGCAAACGCCGCTGCTTGTGAATAGTCGCTGTCGATCCAGCCCTCTCGAGAAAACGGGCGGGATGACAAGTTTCGCCCTTGATCCATCGGACATTGCGTCGTGCAGGAGGCACAGGTGTGTGGAGGAGATGTGGTGTAAGAGAGCTGCTTGGCAGCAAGAACAATCGGGTTGCCCCTCAAATCGTGCTTCATAGTAGTAAGGGCTTCAGCTGGGTCCACGAGATCTGGTCTGATTGTGAGGCACCTGTAGTGATCTGCGTGGCCGGCGGTGACCAAGGCCTTCGCCGGACATACCTGCGCACAGCGGAAGCCACATGCCTTGCAAAAGGCCGGCACGTCACCTCCGACCTCGAACGGAGCATCCGGCTCAAGCACAGCACTCGTAATCACCGCGCCCAATCTTATTCGTGAGCCGAAGCGCTCGTTGATGAGCAATCCATTGGCACCCACTTGCCCAAGGCCCGCCAGAGCACCGGCGTAACGCAGGTCGAATGAGCCCTTGAGCTGGACTTTGGGTTCTTCCGGCGGCACCTGTTGGATTTCGAACGACACCACATCTCTGCCGGCCGGCATCGGCGTAGTCATCTCTCCGCCGTTCTCGAGCCACAGGCTGAATTCATAGGCCAGCTCGTTGAGCTGCGCCTCCAGTGTGAAGTCTCCAAACTGGAGGCTCGCGACCGACGGATAGGGTGTCGCTGACGAGAAGGCGACGCGACGGGCAAAGGCAACGACGGACCTGGCCCGCCGCATATGGACGCGAGGGTCTCGATTCGATCCGTCGGCGGGAAAGCGATCCACGGGAGCGATGCCCGCAAGGTCCGCTCCCTTGCGCTGCAAAAACTCCTTGATGCAGGCGGCATCAATACGCTCTGGTGCCTCTATCATTCTAGATACCCAACAATGCCTTGCGATCTTCTCGACTTGAATCCATTGGGCAGAGGGTGATGCATCGTGCGCAGGTATGCGGCGCGTTCTGCGTAAAGCCCATCATTTTTGACGCCAATTGGTTGGGCGAACCGCTGTAGCGACTCTCCAGTGTTTTGAGGGCTTTGCGGGTCTCAACCTTGGCTGGGTTGATGACCATGCATCGATAGTGATCGACTGCACCCTCGCCAGTGAGTGCTTTCGCCGGGCAGGCCTTGACACATCGAAAGCCGCACTTCTTGCAGAACTCCGGAACGACGCCGTACTCGAGTGCGGTGTTTGGTACGAGAGGAGCATTAGTAATGACGGCTCCAATGCGCAGCCGTGATCCGTACTTTGAAGTAATGAGATTGTTATTCACGCCGATTTGGCCGATGCCAGCCTTCACCGCGGCCAAGCGCAGATCAAACGAACTCAGCAGTTCTATCTTTGGATCGTCGCCGCGCTCCATGACTCGCAACCCGGTGATGTCACGCCCCGCCGGCGAGCCCGCTGCCAGGTAGCCACGATCTTCAAGCCATACACTGCATCGGTGCGAGATCTTGTTAATATAGCCCTCCAGTCCATAGTAACCGGACTGAAGATATGGCGGCCCTGCGTGTGCGGTAGCCGCGCCAAACGGAATGCGGCACACGAAGACAAACACCGTCCTGGCGTCCGGCATGTGCGTGAGAGGGCGTTTGGCGGGCTCGGTTTCGTGGAAATCCGCAGCATCGGCGACGCCGACCAGATCCGCACCAAGCCCCTGCGAATATGTGAATAGCTCCTGTGTCAACTGATTGGCGCTGTCTTTTTCAACCATAGCGGACCCACGGCTCCTCTGAATTGCTGCTCTGTGACGCTCATGATGAAATTGCTCCGCAGCGGCTACGTCGCCACGCCCACGACCGGCACCCTCGATCAGTGCCCGTGCATGCGCCTGAAGCGCGCACGTTCTCAGATTGGAGGCACCAAATTCGGTGGCCACGTAGTAGGCGAGCGCTCGCGGCACATCGACCCCACTTCGATCTAAGAGCCGAGAGACCATCCGTGAAATCCGGCCCCGCTGCTCAGGCAACATAGTCCCGTCGCTCTGGCTGGGCGCCGAACCAACAGATGCTCCCTTCTTGTT
>CADEEC010000043.1 GCA_902826255.1 uncultured Hyphomicrobiales bacterium
GGCTTCTGCCTCGTTCGTTCCATTGCTCACCCTCGGATTGCCCGGCAATGCCGTGACCGCGGTGCTGTTCGCGCGGCCGCTGATTCAGAATGTGCAGCCCGGGCCGATGATGCTGACCAAGCATCCTGACGTGTTCTGGGGTGTGATCTCGTCGATGTACATCGGCAACATCATGCTGCTGATCCTGAACCTGCCGCTCGTTGGCCTGTGGGTACAGCTCCTGCGCGTGCCGTTTTGGATCCTCGGGCCTGCTGTTCTGGTCGTTGCGATCTTCGGTACCTACAGCCTCCGCAACAACTGGTTCGACATCAGCATTCTGATGGCGTCCGGCGCGATCGGCTACCTATTCCGCAAGGCCAGCCTCGACGCAGGCCCTCTGGTGATGGCCTTCATTCTGGCAAACATTCTCGACACCTCGTTGCGGCAGTCGCTGCTGATGGGCGACGGCAACCTTGCCATCATGGTGACGCGGCCAATCGCGGGCGTGATCCTGGGGATGACGGCAATTGTCGTGGTTTCAATGCTGTTCTCTTACTTCCGCAAACGGAGCCGGCCACCCGATCCCGCGGAGGTCAAGGCATGAGCGAAGCTTCGCACCGCGCGCAGCCCCCGCGTCGTGACTTCTTCGAGAAAGTGACGGGGAGTGCCGAGTTCATTTCGGATGTGGTCGTCCCCGGAATGCTGCAAGGAAGGATCCTGCGCAGCACGATACCGCATGGACGCATCCGTAATGTGGATGTGTCGGCGGCACTGGCGCTACCTGGCGTCGAGGCAGTTCTGACCGGCGAAGACATCGCCGGTCTCAACAACCATTGGGGCCTGTTCCTGAACGACCGGCCGGTCATCGCCATAGACCGTGTGCGCTATGTGGGTGAGCCAGTCGCAGTTGTCGTAGCCGTTGATGAGCGCACGGCCGAGGATGCGCTCGACCTGATCGATGTCGACTATGAGACGCTGCCTTTCGTGACCGATGCCGTCGAGGCGATGGCCGAGGACGCGCCGGTGTTGCACGAGAAGTCGGAGACCCTGAAGGACTTCTACTTCAAGGGCGAGGCCAAGCCGGTTCCCGGAACCAACATTTTCCAGAAGTACGAGTACGCCCACGGCGATGTTGAGCGCGCCTTCGCAGATGCAGGTCGGGTGTTCGAGGACACGTTCTCCTTCCCCATGATCTTCCACTACGCGATGGAGCCACATTGCGTGGTTGCTTCATTCGCGGACGGGGGGCTTACCCTGTGGAGCTGCGGGCAGGCACCGACCGCGATCCAGAAAGTACTGTCGCGCGTGTTCGATCTGCCGCTCGCGAAGATCCGCATCATTACGCCCTATGTAGGCGGTGGCTTCGGCGGCAAAGCGTCCGTCAAAATCGATCCGCTGGTGGCAGCGGCCGCCTGGAAGGTCGGTCGTCCCGTGCGGATCTGCCTGTCGATCTCCGAATCCATGCTCACATGCCGACGGCTTAGCGCCAGCATAACGGTGCGTACCGGCGTGCGCGCCGATGGGACGATCCTCGGCAAAGCCGTGCGCGTTGTCATGAATGGTGGCGCCTATGCGGACACGGGTCCCGCCGTTGCCATCAAGGCGGCGAACCGCGCCATAGGGCCGTATCACGTACCCAATCTGAAGCTCGAAGCCTACGCGGTCTATACCAATACCGTGCCGGGAGCTGCCTTCCGTTCGATCGGCGGGCCGCAGGCGGTGTGGGCCAGCGAGTCGCAGATGGACATCATCGCCGGTGCACTCGGCATAGATCCGGTGGAGCTGCGTTACCGCAACATGCTCAAACCGGGTGAAACTGTAAGGCCTGACTTGCGGCCGATTGACGTCGACATGGCCGAGGCGCTCGGCCAAGCCTCCCAGGCAATGAGCCGGCTTGACGCTGCGGGGCCGGATGCGGGCCTGATGAAGGGCGTTGCTGTGGGCGCGTCCGACCCCGGCATCATGGCGGTTGCGGCGGTTCTGGTGCGTTTGAAGATCGATGGATCGGTGCTGGTGATCTCCAACAGCGTTGAGATCGGGCAAGGTATCCGGGAGGTGCTGCGCACGTTCGCGGCCGAACTCCTCAACCAACCGGCTGAGGCAGTTTATGTGATGACCCCCGATACGGCGCTGGCACCTTTCGACTGGGGCACGGGCGCCAGTCGTTCTTCGGTAATGATGGGCATGGCGATCGAGGATGCAGCCATCGATATCCGCCGTCAGCTTGCCGATATGGCGGCAGCCGCTTTTGGGGTCGCTGCAGAAACGGTCTCGCTGTGCCCGGGCGGCATCGTGGCTGGCGACCGGCAATGGCCCTTCGCCGAATTGCTGCACGCCCATTACGGCATCGACAGCGGCGAAGTGATCGGCATCGGCAGGATCTCTCCGCACTCGCGCGACGGCAGGCTGATGCAGGCGCCGCTGTTCTGGGAAACTGCCGCCGGCATGTGCGGCGTCGAGCTCGACGAGGAGACCGGCGAGGTCCGCGTGCGCCGCTACGTCAGCGTCGCCGACGTTGGCCGCGTGCTTAATCGCGCCTCTGCCGAAGGGCAGGACGAGGGTGCGGCCATCCAAGGGCTCGGCCACGCGCTCAGCGAAGAACTCGTCTACGAGGACGGCCAGCCGGTGAACGCCTCGATGATCGACTATCACGTGCCAACCATCGATGAAGTGCCGGAGGACTTTCTGACAGTCCTTATCGAGAGCGGCACTGGTCCGGGGCCTGGCGGTGCCAGAGGCATGGGCGAGGGGGCTATCCTGCCAGTCGCTCCAGCAATCGCCAACGCGCTTGCCAGCCGGCACGGCATCCGCATCCGAGATCTTCCGCTAACTCCAGAGCGTGTATGGCGCGCCCTGCAAGAAAAGAAGGCGAAGCCCTGATGGAATTTCGGATGGAAGCGGCTCTCCCCCACCCGCCCCAGCGAGTCTGGCCCGTGATGGTGGACATTGCTCGCATCGCCTCCTGCATACCAGGTTGCGAGCAGGTCGAGGAGCGAAAGCGCCTCGCCGACTACACCGCCGTGATGAAGCAGAAAATAGGTCCCTTCAAACTTGAAGTCCCCGCGCAGATCACGGTCGAGGAGCATCAGGAGCCCAATCTGGTGCGCGCCCGCGCTTCTGGCAGGGACAAATTCACCCGCACGACGCTCGACGTCGCGCTCAAGGTCACGCTGATGCCGGTCGATGGCGGCATGTGCCAGCTTGCGGTGGAGGCCGATCTGCAAGTAGCCGGCCGCCTCGCCACGCTCGGTCACTCAGTCATCAAGAAGCGCGCGGAGGAAAATTTCGCCGAGTTCGAGCGGCGCTTCCTCGCAGAGTTGGAAGCGATCTGATGCTCCCGCATCGATTCCAATATCACCGGCCGGACAACCTCGAGCAGGTCTTTGAGCTTTTAGACCGCTACGGCGATGACGTGGCGCCTTATGCAGGCGGCACCGAGCTGCTGCTGGCGCTCAAGGCACGCGTGTTGCGCTACGAACATCTTGTCGATCTCAAGCGCGTGCCCGGCCTCAAGGGCGTTTGCGAGTCGGATGGTCAGATCGTGATCGGCGCCCTGTCCAGCCACTTCAGCCTGGCGACAGACCCGATTGTGAAGCGGTTGGTTCCCGCCTACGCGGCCCTGAGCGACAACATCGCCAATATCCGCGTGCGGGTTTCCGGAACGATAGGCGGCAATCTGTGTTTCGCCGAGCCGCATGCCGATCCGCCGGCCATGCTGGCTGCGCTTGGCGCTTCACTCACTCTCCGGGGTCGAGACGGACAGCGCAGGGTTGCCATGGCTGATTTCATCGAGGGCGAGTTCACGACCGTGCGCGGACCGGCCGAGGTGTTGACCGAGGTCCGCATACCTGCGCCGGCCGCGAGCGCGCGTTATGCGTATTGCAGTTTCGGCCACCTGGAGCGCCCTGCGGTTGGGATCGCGGCCGGCTATTGCCCGGAGCGAGGAACGCCGCACTATCGGATCTGGGCGGGCGCCATCGCCGGCCGGCCCGCGCAGCTTCGGTCCGTCGAGGACGCACTCGAAGGCGTGCCACCTGACAAGCTCGGCGACGTGCTGGCCGAGGCCGCTTCCGCTGCCGCGCAGGAACTGCCAGCGCACGATGACCTGCAGGGCAGCGCCGATTACAAACGTCATCTTGCCGCCGTTCTCACCCGCCGCGCTGTCGAGCAGGCTGCAGGGTTGCAACCACGTAGGAAAGCCGCGTGATGGATGCAACCGAACGCATGATGCTGTCGTTCACGCTCAACGGGCGGCCGGTCGAGGTCGACGTGGAGCCATCCGACCTGCTGCTCGATGTCCTGCGCAACCGCCTCGGACTGAAGGGCACCAAACGTTCTTGTGACGTCGAGGTGTGTGGCGCCTGCACGGTGCTGATGAACGGCCTGCCGGTCAGCAGTTGCACGACACTGGCGGCCGACGCCGACGGCCAGACGGTTCTGACCATCGAGGGCGTGGCGCAGGGTGGCGAGCTCGACCGCGTGCAACGTGCTTTTGTCGAGCACGCCGGCATGCAGTGCGGCTTCTGCACGCCCGGTATGGTGCTTGCGACAACCGCGCTGCTCAACGTCAATCCGAAACCTGACAACGCTGAAATCCGGCACTTCCTGCGTGGCAACATCTGCCGCTGCACCGGCTACATCAAGATTCTTGAAGCGGTGAAGAGCCTTGTCTGACATCTCGGTTTCATGCGACGGGCGGGATACGCTGTCCGGATTCCAGGAAAAGGTCGCTGCCGGCGAGCAAGGCGGCGCCCTGACCATGTGGATCGCCAACCATCTGTTCCAGCGCGATCCGATCACGCTCGGCGCGATGGCACTTTCACAGACTAGCCGCATGAGGGTCGCACTGATGGCGGTGAGCCCGTTCACCGTGCACCCCGTACAGGCGGCGATGGCGGCGGCCACGCTCGACGAGTTCTTTCCCGGCCGGGTGACCCTGTGTCTTGGCGTCGGTGCACCGGCCGATCTCAAAGCAGTCGGCATTTCTGCATCGAAGCCGCTGAGGGCAATGCGCGAGGCGGTCGAGACGGTGCGGGCGTTGCTTGCCGGCGAGACAGTGCAGGTGAGGGGTGAAACCTTTCGGGCGGAAGGTCGCAGGATCGCGACCGGCGCCCGCCCAGTGCCGATCGTGGTCGCGGCTTCCGGTCCGCAAATGCTGGAATTCGCAGGCGCCGTTGCCGACGGCGTCTTGATCAGCGCCGGCACGTCGGTGGAATTCGTGAAATGGACGCTGGAAAAAGTCCATCGTGGTGCCAAAGGGCGTCCGGTGCGAGCGCATGGTGTCGTCTATGCCGCGGTCGACGATGAGGAAGAGGCGCGGGCGCATGACCGGATGCGGCGCATCCTGGCGATTCTGCTGCGCGGCGCCCACCATGCGCCAAACTTGCAGATGGGCGGCAGCGTCCTGGACCAGGCGGCGCTGAACAACGCTGTTCTGGCGGAAGACTGGGCCCGCGCGGAAGCCTTTATCACGGATGATATCGTGCACCGTCACGCCGCGAGCGGACGCACACAACAAGTTCGCGAGCGGTTCGCCGCCTATCACGCGGCGGGCCTCGACGAGATCGTCGTGGCAGGCGCCCGCGACGGCGCACAGATCGCGCAAATCATGCAAGTAAATTGACCGAACCAGGAGCTATCAATGAAGTTCAGTGTGTGCCTTTCCACAGGCTTCGAGGGGGTGATGTATCCGATCCCGTTCGCGACGCCTCAAGATTTCATTCGCCAGGCACAGCTGTGCGAGCGGCTCGGCTACCACTCGGTGTGGGGCAACGATCACGTAACGACTCAGGACTACGTACGCGAGCTCTTTCCGGATACCCCACCGAATTTCTATGAACCGACCATTGTACTGGCCGCGATCGCTGCAGTGACCACAAAACTAAAGCTCGGCACCGCGATCACGGTGCTGCCGATGCGCGAGCCGGTTTACCTTGCCAAACAGGCTGTCACGCTGGATCAGATGAGCGGCGGTCGTTTCATCATGGCGGTCGGGATCGGCGCATATCGCGAGGAATTCGCCGCGTGGGGCGGCTCTCGGGTCGCCGGAGCACGCCGGGGCGACATGATGGATGAGGGGCTAGAGGCGATGCACAAGCTCTTCACCGAGCCGCGCTCCAGCTACGATGGAAAGTACTACAGCTTCAAGGATCTGGAGATGTTTCCCAAGAGCGTGGCGCAGCCGTTCCCGCTCTACATTGGTGGACACAATATGGAGTCGCTGGAGCGGACGGCCCGCTGGGGCCAGGGGTGGCTGGGCGGCTGGCGTCCCATCAAGGAAATGGAGGAGCGCATCGCCATCATCAAACGGCGTGCCACCGAACTGGGTCGCGACCCCCGAGAGATCGAAATCGCCCCCCAGTTCTCAGTCACCATCGACCGCACCATGGAGGCGGCGGAAAAGCGCTACATGGAAAGCGGGCTCGTGGCACATCGCCAATCGCTCGCCTACACGGGCCGGGATCTGAGCCATCAGGTGCTCGCGAATCTTGTCGGCTCGCCCGAGGTGATTCTGGAAAAGATCCACAAGCTGCGCTCGATCGGGGTCGACCATTGCTGTGCGCTGATGTTCCCGGCCAACTCAGTCGCTGAGATGGATGAGCAGGTCGAATGGTTCGCGGCCGAGGTTGCTTCCAAATTCGGCAAATGAGAACGATCGTGAAGATCAGTCCCGCTCCCTTACCGGCTCAAGATCTCTACAAGCTGCTCACGGGAATTGTAGTGCCTCGCCCGATCGCTTGGGTTACGTCACGGTCGGACAAGGGTGTCGTCAATCTGGCACCATTCAGTTGTTTCACGTTCGTTTCTTCGAAACCTCCAATGATCGGTATCAATGTAGGTAGACGTCTCGGAGAGCGAAAAGACACGGCCGTGAATATCGAACGTGCGAAGGAGTTCGTCGTGAATATCGGCGATGAAACGATGATCGAGGATATTCATCGAACGGGTATCGCCCATCCGCCCCATGTGTCTGAAGTCGAGGTGCTGGGTTTGGAGGTCGCTGAGTGTGATTACGTCAAGGTACCCCGGTTGGCCGCAACCCCGATTAGTCTGGAATGCCGTCTTCATCAGAGCCTGTCTTTCGGCGAGACCGGCTCTCAATTCATCGTCGGTGAAGTTGTGCTGTTTCACATTCGCGACGGGCTAAGTCAGAACTGTAAAATTGATACGGCCAAGCTACGCCCAGTCTGCAGGATTGGAGGGCCTAATTATGCCAGCCTCGGCGAGATTGTCTCGATGCAGCATGTTGGCGATGTAAGAACCGGACCTGGATAAGGGTTTCAGCAGGTTCGCGGCGAGGCACCGGAAGTAAGTGCAGGCGCTGATCCAAGTGTGCGTCCGCTGGCGCTGGTCGCGTGCGGTCGGGCTGCTGCCGTCCCGGCCACTCGTTCACGATCCCGCCGACTAAGCTGATCCACGTCGACAGGTTTCCACGGCTTGGAACAAGCAACGTCTTGAAGGCCCGACGTTACGCGGGCTGTGACTGATCGAAGCTGCGCACAGCTTCCAGAAGCACAGCCGCACCGGCTCCAAGCGCTTCGGGGGTTGCCCACTCTTGCGGCGAGTGGCTCTTGCCATCTCGGCAAGGCACGAAGATCATGGCCATCGGCGCAAGCATTGCCATAAAGGCCGCGTCGTGTCCCGCACCGGACGCAAGTGGCATCGTACTGAGTTCAAGCAGCTTGGCACCCGTGCTCAGGTGCTCGCGCAATTCTTCGCTGCTCGGCACTGGCATAGTGTCGGAGAGAACCTTGTAGACGCTGCGTTCGACGCGATTTCGTGCCGACAAACCCCGGCTCTGTAAAGAAATGCGCCGCGCAGGGACGGCTGGCCATCTACGACGTGGTCAAGGCCGGCTCCAATCCTCTGCTCTATCCGGTGCCATGGGCCCGTGACCAGAGCACGAGCTTTGTGGTGACCGAGCCGAGCATGAGGGAGCTGCTGGCGCAATCCGGCTTCTCGCCGGTCTCCTGGGAGGACGAGACCGAAGCGGCGTTGCTCTGGTTCGAGGATATGCAGAAGAAGTGAGCTGGTACTCAGCCGTCCGCACTTGGCTTCCATGTCCTGATCGGCCCAGAAATCCGAGCGATGAGCGGCAATCTCCACACGAACCTGCAGGGAGGCCGGGCGAAGCTTATCCAGGCTGTCTTGGAAGCCCGCTGAGAGGTCTTAAGCGGGTATCAGTATCAGCGGCCGAGACGGGACTAGCGGACGATAAAAAGATGGTTGCGGGGATAGGATTTGAACCTATGACCTTCAGGTTATGAGCCTGACGAGCTACCGGGCTGCTCCACCCCGCGTCACCAACTTCAAGCATTGCGCTTGTCGCGCCGTGTCACGTCTGGCCGTTCGACGATGGCCAGGACACATCCGGCCGTCCGAACAAGACGCAAGCGCGGCGCTCTTATAGCAGGTTCCTTAGCTTTGTGAACCCTGCCGGTCCCAGAGCCGGAACCGTTGATGTCGCACCGGAAAGTGGCGGCGGCCGACCGCAATCGGGACCGCACCGGAAGGGGGGCGAAAGGGGCCCGACACCTCGGCTGTCGCCCGGAGCCTAGGCCGGCACGGGCATCCCGCCTCATCCGGCAGACAGAAACCGCGGCATGCCGAAAGCGGCGCATACCGGCGCTAACACCGCGCCTCTGCTCAACGAATGACCGCGCGCCAGCGTTCACGCGGCACACCAACAATTCATCATCGCAGCCGCGCAAACCGAGGCGTTGATCTCGCCTGCCGAGTCCGCGATAAGGCAGCTTCAGATGTCCCCATCCGACAACCCAATTCCGCCGGCGCGGCTGATCGTGCACTTGAGCATGATCGGCTTTGCGACCGCGCTGTCCACCCGGGCCGTCGATCCCATCATCCCGCCCATTGCCTTCAGCCTGAAGACCGATCCAGCGACGGTCGCGCTGCTGTCGACGGCGTTCGCCCTGCCTTTCGCGCTGGCGCAGCCGGTGCTCGGGCCACTTGCCGACATGGCCGGCAAGCTGCGCATGATGACTGCGTGCCTCGTCGTGATCATTCTCAGCACGCTCGTATGCGCGTTTGCGACGAGCTACGAGGTGCTGCTGGTTGCACGCATCGTCTGTGGGGTCGCAACCGGCGGGATTTTCCCCGTCGGCCTTGCCATCATCGCGGACGCAGTTCCTGTCACCGAGCGCCAGGTCGGTATCGCGCGCTGGCTCGCCATCGTCATCAGCGGCAACCTGCTGGGTGCGGCGCTGGCCGGCGTGACGGCAGACCTGCTCGGATGGCGGGCCGTGTTTTTCGCGGTGGCGATATTTGCGGCGGCGGCTCTGGTCAACGCACTGATCAGCCTCCGCCCGTTGTTGAAGGCCCCGGCCACACGGGTCGACTTGCGGGCAGTCCCTGCCGGCTACCGCGCAGTCTTTGCCAACCCACGCGCAAAATTCTGCTTCCTTGCGGTTTTCCTCGAGGGCGTCGCGATCTTCGGCTTGTTCCCGTTCGTCGCGCTGCTCTTGTTGATGGCAGGCGAATCACGCGCCTCCATCGCCGGCCTAGTCATCGCCGGCTTCTCAATCGGGGGCGTGCTCTACTCGCTCGCCGTGACGCCGCTGACCAGGCGCTGGCAGCCACGCCAGCTCATGATCGGCGGCGGCGTGGTTGCCTTCTTCATGTTTCTCTTGATTGCGATCGACCCGCCCTGGCAGCTCCAGCTGATGGCATTTATCGTGCTGGGTATCGGGTTCTACTGCCTGCACGGCTGCATCCAAGTGGAGGCGACTGAACTCTCCCACTCCGCGCGCGGCACCGCCCTGTCGCTGCACTCGCTGTTCTTCTTCCTGGGCCACGCCAGCGGGCCGGTGCTGTACGGTTATGGCTTCACGCATCTTGGCGCCAGCGCGTCCGTCCTGCTTGGCGGCGTACTCGTGCTGCTGGTGGCGGTGATGTGCTGGCACTACCTTGGGCGGCGCCAGCCCTGGGCAACTTGAGCCGCTAGAGCAGCTTCGCCATCGCCAGCGCGGTGTCCGACATGCGGTTGGAGAAGCCCCACTCGTTGTCGTACCAGGACAGCACGCGCACAAGCCCGCCATCGACGATCTGCGTACCCGTGAGGTCGAAGGTCGACGAAGCGGGATCGTGGTTGAAGTCGATCGACACGACCTGCTCGTTGGTCACCGCCAGGACGCCCTTGAGCTCCTGAGAGGCCGCGCGCTCCATGGCCTTGTTGATCTCGTCCACGCTCGTCTCGCGGCCCGGGATGATCTTGAGGTCGACGACGGAGACGTTCGGCGTCGGCACACGGATCGCAGTTCCGTCGAGCTTGCCCTTGAGCTCGGGGAGAACAAGACCGACTGCGGACGCGGCGCCCGTCGAGGTGGGAATCATGCTGAGGGCGGCGGCACGGGCGCGACGCATGTCCTTATGTGCCTGGTCGAGGATGTTCTGGTCGTTCGTGTAGGCGTGGATCGTTGTCATGAAGCCCGACTTGATCCCGCACAGGCCGTTCAGGACCTTGGCGACGGGCGCCAGGCAGTTGGTCGTGCAGGAGGCGTTGGACACGACCTTGTGGTCGGCCTTGAGCTTGTCGTGGTTGACGCCGTAGACGACCGTCAGGTCGGCACCCTTCGACGGCGCAGACACCAGCACGCGCTTGGCGCCGGCTTCCAGGTGCGCGGCGGCCTTGTCGCGATCGGTGAAGATGCCCGTGCATTCCATCACGATGTCGATGCCGAGATCCTTCCACGGCAGCTTCCTGGGATCGCGCTCGGCGAGAACGCGGATCGGGCCCATGCCGACATCGAGCGTGTCGCCCTCGACTTTCACCGTGCCGGGAAATCGGCCATGCACGGAATCGTACTTGAAGAGGTGCGCGTTATCCTTGGCCGAGACCAGATCGTTGATGGCAACGACCTGAAGGTCTTTGCGCTTGGCTTCGGCGATCGCGCGCAGAACATTGCGCCCGATGCGGCCAAACCCCGAGATTGCCACTTTCACGGCCATTGACGTGCTTCCTTCCCACGAACCTTGAACTCGGGCAATGTAGTGCTGCGGCACACCCGCCACTGTCAATGCGGCAGGCCGGCTTGAACTGAATAACGTTACGCACCGGCCCGCGTTCAATCACCTTACCGTTTGTTGACGATGCGGGTATCGCCACCTATCGTCCGCCTCGGTAGAGGGACGGCGCGGCCGCATGCGGCGGCGCCAGGCACAGCGGGGTCGACGCGATGGCCCGGCGTTCTGTCGGCAAGGCCAATCCGAGAGCTGCAGGCGTGCGGGCTCGGGACAGACACGGCAAAACTGAGGTGGCGGGGTCCGAGAGCAGTCTCAAGGACCGGCTACGTGCCGCCGAGCGCGAGCGCGATGCTTTGCGTGCCACCATCGAGCGGGAGCGCGTGCGCATCCGCAAGCTCGAGGAGGCCAATGCCAGCGCACGCGACCGGGTCGCCTGGGCGCTGGATTCGCTGCAGAATGTCCTCGACGGCCGCCGCTAACAGGCCTGTGGTCTGCTGCTCATTGATTTTTCGCCCCGGCACCCTAAGATTCGACGGTTGGCAGGGCTGCGGGGTGCGTCACGAGCAATACGACCCGGGGGCCTATAAGATCCGCACGGGAGCTGTCCCTGACCGAGGCCGTGGCCTCGGACACACGGCGCCCACCTACATCTCGTAGGGACCGCGCGGGATCGTCGCCCGTACGGCTCATGCGGCTCTGCCCACGTTAAGCTTGCTGCCGCCCGGCGCTTCTGCTGTAAGCGGGTGGTGCAGACCTCCGAACCGATCCTCGAGCAAAAGCGCGCACTTCGCGCGCAGATGAGAGCGTGGCGCGCGGGCTTGAGCGCGGCCGAACAGGCCGCCGCCGGCCGGGGCTTGGTGGCGCACGGGCTCGATTTCCTCAAGGTCGGATCGCCTGCCGAAACCGCGGTTTCCGCTTTCGCCCCGATGGCCGATGAACTTCGCGTCTGGCCATTGTTGCGAAGGCTGGCCGAGGACGGTTTCAAGCTTTGCCTCCCGGTCATGCAGGGCAAGGGGCGGCCGCTTGTCTTCCGCGCCTGGACACAAGGCGATGCCATGGACAGCGGTGTGTGGGGCATCGCAGAGCCGAAGGCGGACAAGCCGGTCGTCGAGCCGGATGTTCTGCTCATGCCGCTGCTTGCGTTCGACAACCAGGGCTGGCGGCTCGGCTACGGGGGCGGATTTTACGACCGCACACTGCGCCGCCTGCGAGACATGAAACGCATCGTGACGGTGGGGCTGGCCTTCGATGCGCAGCAGGTCGATGCGGTGCCGCACCTGGACTACGACGAGCGACTCGACTGGGTTCTCACCCCGTCCGGCCCACGCAAACTGCCGGGATAACGCATGCGACTTCTGTTCTTGGGTGATGTTGTCGGCCGTGCGGGGCGCCGCGCGGTTGTCGAGCACCTGCCGCGGCTGCGCGAGCGCTACAAGCTCGATTTCGTCGTCGTCAACGGCGAGAACTCCGCCGGCGGCTTCGGCATCACCGAGGCGATCACCAACGAATTGCTGGATGCGGGCGCCGATGTCGTGACGCTCGGCAACCACGCCTTCGACCAGAAAGAGGCGCTGGTGTTCATCGAGCGCCAGCAGCGCCTGATCAGGCCGATCAACTATCCGCCCGGCACACCCGGCAAGGGCTGTGGACTGTTCAAGGCGAAGAACGGCGCAGACGTGCTCGTCATCAATGCGATGGGGCTTATTTTCATGCCGGAGCTGGCGGACCCGTTCCGCGCCATCGACGCCGAGATCACCGCGTGCGGCCTCAAGCAGGGGGCGGATGCCATCCTCATCGACTTCCATGCCGAGGCCACCAGCGAGAAGCAGGCGCTTGGACACTTCGTCGATGGGCGTGCGAGTTGCGTCGTCGGAACGCACACGCACACGCCGACGGCAGACGAGCGGGTGCTGCCCGGCGGGACGGCCTATATGAGCGACGCCGGCATGTGCGGCGACTACGAATCCGTGCTTGGCATGGACAAGGACGAGCCGATCAACCGCTTCTTGACGAAGATCCCGCGCATGCGGATGGAGCCCGCCACCGGCCCGGCGACGCTGTCGGGGCTGGCCGTGGACATCGACGACCGCACCGGGCTTGCGACCCGCACAACGTGTTTGCGGCTCGGTGGTGTTTTATCACCTACCGAGCCGCATTTTTGGGTCGAGTGAGAGAGAGTTGCAGAGACGGCCTATTCCGTCTCCTCATCGGTGAGAGCTGATACTCGCGGCTCCCTGGATCGCCGTCCTGGGCAGCAAGACGGCCATCCCAAGGATGCTTCGCATCCTGGAGACGACGCTAGGCCGCGAGTGGTTAATAAAGGATTAACCCCCGGCGCATCTCCGGGCCGCCGTCACCAGTCGTTACTCACCGTCCAGGATGTGACCTGGCACACGTTCATGCTGCGCGCCGTGTTCTGTTGACCATTGTCGAACCGGACGCGCAAATCGAAGCAGCAATTGTCCGTGCCGTCAGCCAAATTGAAGTGTTGCTGGTAGTTGCGCGCCAGAGTGTTCTTGCCAAGCCGATCCGGTCCCCACGAGCTTTCATTGCAGGCGCTCGCCCAGAACGATGCCACGGCCTGATTGCCGCGATTGACAACCGTAAAGATGCGCTGCCGTTGCGGCGCGACGGGGGGCGCGGACGGACGCTTGGCTTCGGACTGCGGCGGGCTCGGCGGCTTTGCCGGCGGCACGTTGACAACTTGCGTGTTCGACTTGTCCGCCGGAGCAGGTGTTGGAGGCACGGCTGGCGGCTTTACGACAGCGGTTAGAGTATCCACCTTCGGAGCCGGTCGCGCCCACTCTTCCAGCCGACCAAAGAGTTTGGCGATACCCAGGCCAGAGGAGTTACCAAACACTGCATGGGCGTCAGCGCACCGCATGCACCCTTCACCTGCAATGCAGAATACCAGATGGTCAGGAAGGCACTGAGCGTCAGCAGCGTGCGCCGACTGATCGACATCATGCGGCTGCCGCGCCGGAAAAAGTCCAAGACCGCGTACGCCGCGCGTTTGCAAAACTCACCAATAACGCTCAGTGCACGCTGAAGAATAGCCGGCATGACAGGCCCCGTAGAAACCCCGGTGGGATAGCACGCGGGACCCCAAGTGGGCCAGACCGACCGAGCGCGAATATTCTCTAACTGCTACGCGATCCCGAGGGGCATGCCGGCGGGCGCTAGAGGAAACCGGACCCGCTAAGGATGAGCACCACCCCGATGACGAATGCAGCGAGCACGCTGACCGGTCCGAGCGCCATGCCCAAACCGGAGGCTTGCTTGCCCATACTGCGTGCTTGCAGGAAGCGGGTCGTCACCCAGACCAGGGCAAGGATGACAAGCCCGGCTATGATTTCGCTGCCGGCCACAAAGCCCATTCTTTCCTCCCTTTGTTGAGGAGCAGGGTATCAGCGAACGAACCCGAGGCAAAGGCATGGAGCCACCACTAGGCGGCGACCTCTTGCGCAACCGTAGGCGCGTCGCCCGCTACGGTGGTGCGGCGCACGTCCCGGGGCTGGCTTTCGTCGTAGCGGCGGCCGCGGTGCATGGTCTGACGATTGTCCCACATGACCAGATCGTTGCGCTTCCATTTATGGATGTAGACGAAGCGTGGCTGCGTCGCATGCTCGGTGAGGTCGCGCAGCAGGATACGCGCCTCCGGCATCGGCATGCCGAGAATGGTGCCGGCGTGCGAGGAGAGGTAGAGCGACTTGCGGCCAGTTACTGGATGCGCGCGCACGAGCCGCTGGCGGACCGGCTTAAACAGCTCTTTCTCTTCATCCGAGTAGTCGAGAAAGCCGAGTGCGCCCCGTGAGTACATCAGCGAGTGCTCACATAGATAGTCCGCGATTTCGCGCCTGGTTTCCTCGTCGAGCGCATCGTAAGCCGCGCGCATGTCGGCGAACTCGGTGTCGCCGCCCTTTGGGTTCACGATGCGGGCCGAGAGCAGCGAATACTTGGCTGGAATGGCGCGGAACGAACTGTCCGAATGCCAGAGCATGTTGCCGAGGTTGAACAGGCGCTGGCGGCTGTCGCGCGCGAGCGGCTTGTGATCCTTGCCCAGGTTGGACACGTCGTTCATGCCACTCGCGAGACGGAAGTCGCCGGGCTTCGTCACGTTGCCGCCGCGCGCGTTCTCCAAGGCCCCGAAGTTGAGCGAGAACGCCATCTGCTGCGCGTCGGTGATCTCCTGATCGCGGAAAATGAGGACGGCATATTTGTCGATGGCCGCTTCGATGGCGGCGACGTCAGCGGGCGCAACGGCTTCGTGCATGTCGATGCCGGACACCTCGGCGGCAAACGCGGGGTGGATGGGATGGACGGTTGCGGGCATGGCGATCCTCCGTACGTGGCTCTCTGCCCGGAGCCTTTGCACTGAGGGTAGGACAGACAATCGGGCCTGGAAAGAGACTAGCGCGGAAGGTTTGCCGACCGGAAACGCACGCGGCATGCGGACGGATCGAAATCGCGCTTGTAGGCCGGTGGATCCGTCGGCTTGACGCGCAACAGCACGAACGATGAACCGTTACCCTCGCGGATCAGGCGCGCGCCGCCCGCGATCTCGGACTCGAGCTGAACCGTCATGGTGCGCTTGATACCGGAACCGGTGGCGATTTTCTCCAGATCGACGCCGAGACTGGTATGGCTCTGCTGATAGCCGGTCTCGCCATAATAACCGTTATCGACGCACACGATTGCCAGGTTGGGCGGGTTCATGACGGCGATCGTAGCGAGCGAACCAAGGTTCATCAGCAGTTCGCCGTCGCCGGTGACGACAACAACCTTGCGATCACGTCGCGCCAGAGCAAGGCCGAGGCCGATCATGGTGGCGCCACCCATGGCGCCCGCCATGGTGTAGACGTGTGCGCCGTCGTCGGTCAGCGCCGCAATGTCCTTGGACGTACCGGCAAGGCCGGCAACGAACAGGAAATCCTGGTGGCGCCCGATCAGCGCCGGCAGCGCCGTGCGCCGGTCGAGAACGAAACCTGCTTTGACAGCAGCGGCAATCTGGGCGGCACGCGGATGCTCGGACACGGGGCTTCCCCTAAAACGGCTTTGCACCGAGAAGTTTCTGCGTGAGGAGCACGCCAACAGCGTTGCCGCCCTGGAACGCCATGGGTATCGCAGCCCGCACGCTCGCAACCGCGTCGTCCGGCGTGTCGGCGCGCAGGCAGATGACGCCCATCGCCTCAAGTACCGGCTGCGTGGCCTGGCCCATGGGGAACTGCCACGGGTTTCCTTCGCCGAAGTCGCCGCGCATGCTGACGAGGGTCAGCAACGGAAAGCGGCCGCCCTTGTTGAGGGACAGCATATTGATGCAGTTGCCGACGCCGCTGCTCTGCATCAGCAGGACGCCGCGGGCGCCGCCGAGGTCGGCGCCCGCGAGAAGGGCGACGCCTTCCTCCTCGGTGGTGAGGGCGACGGCATGCACATCCGGGTCAGCCAGCGACTTGTCGATCAGGATGCGATGCCCGGCATCGGGCACGTAGGCAAACTGGGTGACGTTGGCCTCGCGCAGAAGCGTATAAACCTCGTCCTGCCAGATCGCTTCGCTTGCCATTGGTGCTTGTCTCCGGCTCACGCGGCGTTCCGTTCAGCCCCGATCACGCCCTTGGCGCGCAACGCATCCAACTCGCGGCGCGACAGTCCGAGGCTGGCAAGCACCTCATCAGTGTGCTGGCCGAGCAGCGGCGCGCCGGAGCGCAATTCGGCGGGTGTGACGGAGAAGCGGGCCGCGGCGCGCGTCTGGCGCAGGCGGCCGGCGACCGGATGATCGCTTTCCAGCAGGAGATTGCTGGCGCGAACCTGCGGGTGGTCGATGACCTGCGCGCGTGTCAGCACCGGCGCGCAAGGCACGCCTTCCGCCTCCAGCTTCGCGAGCCACTCCTCGGTGGTGCCGGACTTCAGCGCGTCCTGCGTGAGTTGCAGGCGGTCATTGATGTTCTGGTCGCGCAGCTCAGGCGTCTTGAAGCGGGGATCATCGAGCCATTCGGGATGGCCGACCGCGCGTGACAGCGCAATCCACTCCTTGTTGCTCATGACGGCAACCGTCATGAAGCCGTTGCCGGTCTCGTAGATGAGGTCGATGAAGCTTGCCGCCGGGCGCCCTTCGACCGATTGGCCGACGAAGGTATGCAGCCCCATGTCCGAGGCCCAAAGGAAGGCGACCACGGCATCGAGCATGGAGAGGCGGATGTGCTGACCCGTGCCATGCCGGAAGCGCGCCACAAGTGCAGCCGAGATCGCCTGCGCCGCCGTCACGGCGGTCAGCTTATCGGGCAGAACCGTACGGATGAGGCGCGGGCGTGCGCTGTCGGAACCGCCCTGTACGCTGGTGAGCCCCGACAGGGCCTGGATGATCGGATCGTAGGTCGGCTTCTTGGCGTAAGGGCCGTTCTCGCCGAAGCCGCTGATGGAAGCGTAGACGATGTTTGGCGCGACGGCGCGGATGGCGGCCTCGTCGATACCGAGGCGCTCCACAACGCCCGGCCGGAAGTTCTGAATGAACACGTCGGCGGTGGCACTGAGACGCTTGAGCAGGTCCTTGCCTTCCGCCGATTTCAGATCGAGCGTCACGGACCGCTTGTTGCGATTGAGATTGAGGAACTGGGCGGAGAAGCCCCGATGCCGGTTGGCGAGCGCACGGGTGTGGTCGCCCTTGCCGGCTTCCTCGACCTTGATGACGTCCGCACCCTGGTCCGCAAGGATCATGGTCGCCCATGGCCCCGACAGCATGGAGGTGAGGTCGATGACCCGAATGCCCGACAGCGGACCCATGCGTCGTCTCCGAGTTGGACGCGGCTGACCTAATGATGCGGCGCAGGGTCTGCCGGCCCGCGCGGATTGGCAAGCCCGATCTGGCTGCCTCCGGGTTCAGGCGCGATGATAGGGGTGCCCGGCCAAAATGGTGGCGGCGCGGTAGAGCTGCTCGGCAAGCACGACACGGGCGAGGCCGTGCGGCAGCGTCATGGCGCCGAGGGAAAGCTGGAGAGCGGCTGATTTGCGAACGCTGTCGGCGAGGCCGTCAGGACCGCCGAGCACAATTGCTGCAGTCTTGTTGCCGCCGTCGCGGATCTTGGCCAGGGTCTTGGCGAAGACATCGCTCGTCAGCGCCTTACCGCGCTCGTCGAGGGCGACGAGATAGTCTGCATCCCTCGCCAGCTTGAGGAGGGCCGAGGCTTCCTCCTCGCGACGCCGGGCGACATCCTGTGCGCGGCTTTCGGGGATCTCGTGCCAGATGACAGGAGTGAAGCCGAGCTTGCGCCCAAGCGCCTCGAACCGCTCGCGGTAGCGCGCAACGAGATCGCGCTCGGCGCCGTCCTTCAGTTTCCCGATGGCGGCAATGACAAGGCGCATGGCAAGTCCCTGCAGCCAAGCCGCGGCAAGACGGCCGTGCTCAGTGCGTGGTGGGATCGCCCGGGCGCTCGGCCGACCACATCTTTTCGAGATTGTAGAATTCGCGCACTTCGGGCCTGAAGACGTGGACGATGATGTCGCCCATGTCGACCAGCACCCAGTCGCACTGCGGCCGGCCCTCGATGCGGGCGCGGCCGTAGCCGCCCTCTTTCAGCTTCTGCTGCAACTGCTCGGCAATGGCGCCGACGTGACGGTCCGACCGCCCCGAGGCCACCAGCATGTAGTCGCCAATGGAAGACTTGCCCTTGATGTCGATGACCACGACGTTTTCCGCCTTGGCATCGTCGAGCCAGGACCGAACCTGGGCGAGCAGAGCTTCCGACTCGTGCGAAGACACGAGTTCGGCAGGAGGCGCGCTCTTACGAGCACCCTCGTGTGCACTTGGCATCTTGTGCTGGATATCCTTCTGTCATCCAATCCTTCGCGGCGACGCCCATGCTCCCTAGAGACGCTGGCGCGCGGCAGCCGCCCCTGCACGGGGACGCACGGAAGATAGACCTCGGGTGCCTCCCCTTTCAAGACCCCGCCGGCGATTGAATTTCGGGCACCGGCGCAGAAGCTTCCGCAACGGAGGCGCTCTTCTTGCCGTTGTTTTTCCAGGGTAAATCCCCAACCGGCCGCGCCTTCCGAGCCCCGGATTGCTTGTCCAACTTGGCCTTGTTGCGGATGGCGGTCGACGACACGTGCGACAGCGGCCCCGTCAGGAAGGTCCATGCAGGCGCCGGGCGCGACAGCAGCGTCGCCGCCTCTTTCTCAGGCAGGCGGCTAGCCTCGAACACGCGCGCAGCCTTGGACGAGAGGGCTTTCAGGCGCCAGCCGGGACGATCGACAACGACCACCGGGACCATGGTGAATATCTCGCGCCAACGGTGCCAACGGTCGAAGGTGGCCAGATTGTCCGCACCCATGATCCAGACATAGCGCACGAGCGGCGTGCGCGACTTCAGGAACGCGAGCGTCGCGGCGGTGTAGGGCGACGGCAGGTCGGCTTCGAAATCGGTGATGACGATGTGCGGGTTCTTCGCCATCTCGCGGCACAGCCGCAGCCGCTCGTTCAGCGGCGCGAGATCGCCGCGCTGCTTGAGCGGATTGCCGGGCGACACGATCCACCAGACCTTGTCGAGACCCAGGCGTTTCAGCACGGCCTCGCTGATCAGCCGATGCGCTATGTGGGGGGGATTGAAGGACCCGCCGAGCAGGCCAATGGTCTGGCCGGGGGTCGCGAGCGGCGGGCGGGCGCGGATACGAGCGGGATGAATGGGCACTGATTTGAACATCCAAGGCCTGACAGCGTGAACCGGACTGTCCCAGTCTAGCGCGCTGCACCCGCACACCCAAGGGCCAAGCCGTGCGTCACGGCGCGATGCCGTCACGCCGTGGCAAGCACCTCGCTGGTGACCATGGCGAGCGCGAGCACGTTGACCCTTGCGACACCTGCCCGCTTCAGGACGCGGGCGCAGGCTTCGACCGTCGCGCCCGTCGTGATGACATCGTCGACCAACATCACGTTTTTGCCGGCAAGGCGCTTGCGGCCGGCCTTTGCCAGCTCAAAGGCTCCGGCCACGTTGCGCCGCCGCTGATCGCGTTTCATGCCGACCTGGCTCTTGGTGGCACGGGTGCGCTTCAAGGCAAGCGGATCCATCGGGATGCCCGTCTGCCGGGACAGCTCACGCGACAGAACAGCAGCCTGATTGAACTGGCGCCACAGCAGCCGCCAGCGGCTGAGCGGCACGGGCACGATGACATCCGTGTCCGCAAGCAGATCCCGGCCCGCATCGCGCAGCCATCGCCCAAACAGGCTGCGCAAATCCTGCCGGTCACCGTATTTGAACTTGTGCACCAGGGCGCGCATCTCGCCGTTGAAGTGGGCCACCGCCCGCGCACGCTCGTAGGCAGGTGGCTGTGCAACGGCCGCAGCGCTGACGGTGCGCTCTCCCACCTCGAAGGGCAGGGGGATGCCGAGGACGTCGCACACCGGCGTGCGGATGAACTGCACATTGCTCCAGCAGGCGGGACACAGGGCGCCGTGCGCCACAGTCCGCGCCCTGCACGACAGGCAACAGGGAGGAACAATCAGATCGGCGCAGGCCACGCCAGCACCGGTGACAGCGCGGCGCAGCCGGCTTGCCGGCGGCTCTATGCCCGGCGGCCCATCCCACATGTGCAAAACCTCGCTGCCGCTCGACCTTGATACGACAGGACGCACCTGCTTGGCGATGGCCGCAAGCTTTGCTGCCATCGTTGAACAGGACCGAAGGGCGAACTAGGTTCGCGGTGTGAGCCATGGCCCTGAAATATTCGACCGTCACCTCCTGGCGCGGCGCCGCAACCGCGCCGCGTCCACGGCAACCGCGCACGATTTCCTGCTGGAACGGGTGGCGGACGACGTGGCCGTCCGGCTGTCGGCGATCCAGCGGCAATTTCCAGTCGCTCTGGACCTCGGCGCTGCGCACGGCGTTCTGGGCCGGCGACTACGGGATATCCCGGGCATCGAAACGGTCATCGCGGCTGATTTGTCGGCAGCCCTGCTGGCGCAAGCCGATGGCCTCCGAGTACAGGCCGATGAGGAAGCCCTGCCGTTCGCCGATCAATCGCTCGATCTTGTCGCCTCGGGCTTGGTCCTGCAGTTCGTGAACGACCTGCCGGGAACCCTGATCCAGCTGCGCAGGGCGCTGAAGCCGGACGGACTCCTGCTTGCGACCATGTTGGGCGGGGCGACGCTGCATGAATTGCGCGCCGCCTTTCTCCAGGCGGAGGAAGAGATCGAGGGCGGCATCAGTCCACGCGTGGCGCCGTTTGCCGACGTCCGGGATGTCGGCGCGCTGCTGCAACGGGCGCAGTTCGCCCTGCCGGTCGCCGACTCCGACACGGTGACGGTGACCTATGCCGATCCGCTGGCTTTGATGCGGGAGCTGCGCGGCATGGGTGCAACCAACATTCTCCTGGCGCGGCGCAAGAGCCCGCTGCGGAGAGCGACGCTCGCGCGCGCACTGGAGGTCTATACGGAGCGCTTCGGCCTGCCGGGTGGACGCATCCCGGCGACGTTCGAATTGATCACGCTGACGGGCTGGTCGCCGCACGAGAGCCAGCCGAAGCCGTTGCGGCCCGGCTCGGCCACGGCAAGGCTCGCAGACGCGCTAAAGACGGATGAGAAGTCGACCGGCGAACGGGCCGGACCTGAACGGGGGCGCCGCTGAGCTGCAGCCGCGTCAATCTCTATGGCTGCCCTGCAGACTTCATGGCTTCGGAGACCTTCTGAGCGGTTGTGCCCCAGCTTCCGCTGATGCCGCCGCCCAAAGCCTGCATGCCGCCAATCGCACCGACAGCGATCAGAACCGCGATCAATCCGTACTCGATCGAGGTTGCACCGCTGGTGTCGCCGGCGAACCGTCCCGCGAGAGACTTCAGGCCTTGCATCGTCGTCTCCCTAAAGCAGTTCCCGCAATACCGACTTCAACGGCTCGTCGGCCGGAGGCATTTCGTAGTCACCCAAGCGCGAGGCACGCACCCACTTCAATTCCTGTCCCTGCCGCGCGCTGATCTCCCCGTCCCACGTGCGGCACACGTAGAGCGGCATCAGCAAGTGAAACGCCTCATAGGCGTGGCTGGCAAAGGTGAGCGGCGCGAGGCACTTTCCGGCGATCCTGATGCCGAGCTCCTCCTCGAGCTCACGGATCAGGGCCACCTCCGGTGTCTCGCCCGGCTCAATTTTGCCGCCGGGGAACTCCCAGAGTCCCGCCAACGGCCGCCCCGGAGGGCGCTTGGCCAGCAACACACGCCCATCGGCGTCAACCAGCGCGCAGGCCGCGACAAGTAGAAGTCTCGAGCCCATGCTTGCCCCCTCTTTACAGCGAGTTGTCTTAATATCTTGCCAGTAGGAAAAGTTAACAGAGGGCAAAAGTGCAGGACCGCAGCCTGACTGCAGCGGGCGGTCGCAAAAAACCGGCCGCCCTAGGGCGGCCGGTCCAGATCTTCAGGATTGTTGCAGCGGCAGGCGCCTTAGATTTTCGTAATGTCCACGTCCTTGGTCTCCGGCAGGAACAGAAGGCCGACGACGAAGCTCATGGCGGCAACGACCACCACGTACCAAAGGCCCGAGTAGATATCGCCGGTCGCCGCCACGATCGCGAACACCGTGGCCGGCAGGAAGCCGCCGAACCAGCCGTTGCCGATGTGATAGGGCAGCGACAGTCCGCTGTAGCGGATGCGCGTCGGGAACAGCTCGACCAACCAAGCCGCGATCGGCCCGTAGACCATGGTGACGTAGATCACCAGGATCGTCAGCAGCAACACCGTCATCGGATAGTTGATCTGAGCCGGATCGGCCTTGGGCGGATAGCCGTGCTTGGAGATGGCCGCCGTGAGTGCCTTGGCGAAGTCCGGCTGCTTCGACGAGATCGCCTCTTCGCCGACCTTCACCGTCGCCGGCGTGCCCTTGGGTGCCGCCTCGTTGGTGTAGTTCACCGACGCCGCAACGAGTGCCGCCTTGGCGGCGTCGCAAGAGGTCGTGAACTTCTCGGTACCCGTCATCTTGAACTGGAACGAGCACTCCGACTGGTCGGCAATCACCGTCACCGGCGACTGCTGCAATGCCCGCTCGAGCGCGGGATTGGCGTAGTGGGTGAGCCCCTTGAAGATGTTGACCGGGGAGATCGGCGCATAGGTCAGCACCGCCAGCAGGAAGCCCGCCAGCATGATCGGCTTGCGGCCGATCTTGTCGGAGAGCCAGCCGAAGAAGATGAAGAACGGCGTGCCTATCAATAGTGCCACCGCAATCATGATCTGCGCGGTGGTGGCATCCACCTTGAGTGTCTGCGTCAGGTAGAACAGGGCGTAGAACTGTCCACCGTACCACACCACCGCCTCACCGGCCGTGGCGCCAAGCAGCGCGAGAAGGGCGATCTTCAGGTTGGACCACTGCCCGAACGCCTCGCTCAGCGGACGCTTGGATGTGCGGCCCTCTTCCTTCATGCGCTGGAAGACCGGCGACTCGCTCAGCGACAGCCGTATCCAGATCGACACGATCAATAGCAGGAGCGAGAGCAGGAACGGGATGCGCCATCCCCAATCCGCAAACGCTTCCTCGCCCATGATGGTGCGGATCGCCAGGATCAGCAGCAGCGCCATGAACAGACCGAGTGTGGCCGTCGTCTGTATCCAAGACGTGTAGTAGCCGCGCTTGCCGGGAGGAGCGTGCTCGGCAACGTAGATGGCCGCACCGCCGTACTCACCGCCGAGCGCGAGGCCCTGCACCAGCCGCAGCGCGATCAGGACGATGGGTGCCGCGATCCCCCACTGCGCGTAGGACGGCAGCACGCCGATGAAGAACGTGCCGACACCCATCAGGGTCATGGTGACGAGGAACGTATACTTGCGCCCGACGATGTCGCCGATGCGGCCGAACACCAACGCGCCCAGCGGACGCACGGCGAAGCCCGCAGCGAAGGCGAGCAGCGTGAAAATGAAGCCTACGTTTGCCGGTACGTTCGAGAAGAAATACTTGGCGAGGAACACGCCAAGGGTGCCGTAGATGTAGAAGTCGTACCACTCGAACACCGTGCCGAGCGAGGAGGCGAAGATCACCTTGCGTTCCTCAGCGCTCATGCGCCGCGAACTGCCGGTGTCGCCCATTGCGATCGTTGCCATGCTGAGCCTCCCAGATTGGGTTTCGTGCCGCCGGTGACGGGACGGAATCGATGCATGGCACCCCGCTT
>CADEEC010000044.1 GCA_902826255.1 uncultured Hyphomicrobiales bacterium
AACGGCGTCTCCCACGCCGCCAGCAGCGGATTTCCGCCCGCGCTCGCCTTCGCGCTGCCCGCCGTTTTCTTAGCTGTCTTGACTGTGCTCTTGGCCATGATCCGCATCATCCTCGTCGCGTGTTGCGCGAGCTATGACGCCTCTTGCCGGCAATGTCGAGGCGTGCCGGGCGGCAACAGGAGCTGCCCCGCAGGCGCATTCGCCTCGAGGGTTTGCGTAGTGCGGGCAGGCAACCCGGGCGCTCTGCAGCCCGATGACCTGAATATGCGTATGGGCGGCGAACGCCCGGGCTCAGTGCCGCATCCGGGCCCGTGCACATGAGGATCCGCTGGTCTGGCGGCCACCTCCGGTCAGGCTGGCGGACTGCGACCCCCGGACTTTGTCGAGGCGATGCCGAGCGCTTCGACACCGCCCCTGATCCGAGGCGACCACATGATCGCACACTCCACACCCCCGGGGATAAGGTCCGACATCTACCAAGATTGTCATCCCGGCCGGAGCGCAGCGGAGAGCCGGGACCCAGGGCTACAAGGTGCGCGCGTTGTGCCTGCGGCCCCTGGGTCCCGGATGCGCGCTGCGCGCGCTCCGGGATGACAAAAGCGCGGTTGCGACGAACCCTGCAGCAAGACTGCCGGCGCTCACGTGTAGATCATCTTGCGCGTCATGCCGCCGTCGACTACCAGCTCCGCGCCGGTGACGAACGATGCATCCGCAGACAGGAAATACGAAACGGCCGCCGCAATGTCCTCCGGACGGCCGACGCGGCCCGCCGGGTGCTGGGCATGATCGCTCGCCGACAGCGCGCCCTGCTTGCCGGTCGCGATCCAGCCGGGCGAGATGCAGTTCACGCGCACATCCGGCGCCAATGTGATGGCGAGCGCATGCGTCAGCGCCACCAGCCCGCCCTTGGTCGCCGAGTAAGCCAGCGTATTGGGCTCCGACATGTGCGCCCGCGTCGAGGCGATGGTCACGATCGCCCCGCGCGCCCGCCTCAGGTCGCTCTCGGCCGCCCGCGCCAGCAGGAACGTCGCCGTCAGATTGGTGGCCAGCACGCGATCCCAACTCTCACGCGTGGTCTGCTGGATCGGCGCGAACGCCGTCATGCCGGCATTGGAGACGATGGCATCGATGCGGCCCCACTGCGCCCGCGTCAACGCCACCAGCCGCTCAATGTCGGTTTCGCTGCCGACGTCGCAGGTGACGGCCGATCCGCAGATCTCGCTTGCGAGACTTGCCGCTGCCTCGCCGTCCTGGTCGGCGCACGTCACCTTCCAGCCTTCGCCGGCCAGCCGCCGCGCAATGCCGGCACCGATGCCGCGAGCTGCTCCCGTCACGATTGCGCTGCGCGTCACCGGCCGTCCTCCCGATGTGGATGTGTCCGGTTGAGACCTCGCGCATCGGCGCAGGTGGCGGCAGCGCAATTCGCCAAGAGCGTTAACCGGGTTTGGCGGAGGCCGCGAAATAATTGACGTCGGTGTCGCTGTCCGACAGCGACCAGGCGCCCGACAGCGGGTTGAACACCAACCCCTGCAGCACCGGCGGCTGCAGTCCCGCGGCCCGCAGATGCCCCGCCAGCTCGTCCGGCGTCACGAACCGCTCCCACTGGTGTGTGCCGACCGGCAGCCAGCGCAGCACATATTCCGCCCCGACGATCACCAGCAGGTAGGCCTTCATGGTGCGGTTGAGGGTGGACAGCAGCAGCAGCCCGCCCGGCCGCACCAGCGTCCCCATCAGCCCCAGGAACGCGCCGACGTCGGGCACATGCTCCACCACCTCCAGGCACGTCACGGCATCGAACGTGCGCCCCTCGGCCGCCAGGTCCTCCGCCCGCACGGCCCGATAGGTGATCGCCAGGCCCTGCGCCGACGCATGCTGCCGCGCCGCCTCCACGTTCTCTGCCGCCGGATCGATGCCGGTGACAGTTGCGCCCAAGCGCGCCAGCGGTTCGCACACCAGCCCGCCGCCGCAGCCGACATCGAGAATCGTCAGCCCCTCCAGCGGACGCAGCTCGCCCCGATCGCCGCCCCGAAAATGCGCCGACAGCCGTGCCCGCAGGAAGCCCATCCGTGCCGGTCCGATCTGATGCAGCGTGCTGAAGTCGCCGTTGGGGTCCCACCACGCCGACGACAGCCGCGCGAACCGCTCGATTTCGACCGGATCTAAGGTTGCAGAGGCTTGGCCGCGGGGGTCTGGCATGTGGGCATAGGCGGCCTGCGGGCGTGGCCTGTCAAGGCAAACGCACGCCCTTCGCTTGCAGCCCTTCCAAGCGCGTTGCGGGCCTCGGCCCTTGAAGCTAAAGAGTACCGCGATCCGAGCTGCAGTGAGCCGGCGCACCGGCGCAGCAGTCAAGACGGGCCTCGGAGAACGGGCGGGCCGCATGCCATTTGTCGTGATGAAATTCGGCGGGACTTCCGTCGCCAACGTGGAGCGCATCCGCAATGTCGCGCGCCATGTGAAGCGCGAGGTCGAGGCCGGCAACAAGGTCGCCGTCGTGGTGTCCGCCATGGCCGGCGCCACCAACCAGCTGGTGGCGTGGGTACGCGAGGCCTCGCCCCTGCACGACGCCCGCGAGTACGACGCCGTGGTCGCCACCGGCGAGCAGGTCACCGCCGGGCTGCTGGCCATCGTGCTGCAGTCGATGGGCATCACCGCGCGCTCCTGGCAGGGCTGGCAGGTGCCAATCGTCACCGACAATGCGCACGGCGTCGCCCGCATCCGCGACATTCCCGGCGCCGCCCTGCGCACGCGCCTGGAACAGGGCGAGGTCGCGGTGATCACTGGCTTTCAGGGCATCGAGCCGGCGCGCAACCGCGTCTCCACGCTTGGCCGTGGCGGCTCCGACACCAGCGCGGTGGCGCTGGCGGTCGCCGTCAAGGCCGACCTGTGCGACATCTACACCGACGTCGACGGCGTCTACACCACCGACCCACGCATCGTTCCCCAGGCCAAGCGCCTGCCCAAGATCTCCTACGAGGAGATGCTGGAGATGGCCTCGCAGGGCTCCAAGGTGCTGCAAACGCGTTCGGTCGAGCTCGCCATGGTTCACAACATGCGCGTGCGCGTGCTGTCGAGTTTTACGCCCCCCGAGGACGTCACGCCGGTCGACCCGGCAACCTGGGACAGAATTGGCACTATCATTTGCGACGAGGATGAGATCGTGGAGCAGCGGGTCGTCAGCGGCATTGCCTACGCCAAGGATGAGGCAAAGATCACCCTCCTCAACATCGCCGACAAGCCCGGCATTGCGGCGGCCGTGTTCGGCCCGCTGGCCGACGCCAATATCAACGTCGACATGATCGTGCAGAACCTGTCGGCCGACGGCAAATCGACGGACATCACCTTCACGGTGCAGGGCTCCGAGCTGCCCCGCGCGCTCGAGGTTCTCAAGAAGGTGGCCGCCAAGCTCGGCGCCTTCGACATCAAAAGCTCGAACGATGTCGCCAAGGTGTCGGTGATCGGCATCGGCATGCGCAGCCATGCCGGTGTTGCGGCACAGATGTTCAAGGCCCTCGGCGAAAAGGGCATCAATATCCTCGCCATCTCCACGTCGGAGATCAAGATTAGCGTGCTGATCGACGCCGCTTATGCAGAGCTGGCGGTGCGCACGCTGCATGGCCTGTACGAGCTGGGCAAAGACTGATCTTATCGTGCCGGATGCCTGAGGCATCCGGGGTGCGGGCGGTAGCCCCCAAGTTCGCGCGACATACGGGCGAGGCGGCCGCTTGGCGTGCCGCTTGCTTGCTGCGCGAAGACGGAAAGAAAGGCGTAACGGCGTGACCTGATGCAGAAGAAGGGCCCAGAGACCCAGACCCAGATCTCCCCGACCGAGCCGGCAATGCGCATCATCATGCGCCGGCTGCGGGAGATCATGGCTGAGCCGTCCGACGGCCAGTCCCGGCTCGACAAGATCGTGCGCCAGATCGCAGGCCTGATGGTTGCCGAAGTCTGCTCCATCTACCTCAAGCGCCTGGACGGCTCGCTGGAGCTGTTCGCCACCGAGGGCCTCAACCCCGGCGCCGTGCACAACACGCTGCTCAAGCGCGGCGAGGGCCTCGTCGGCCGCTGCGCGGAGCTGGCCGTGCCGATCAACGAGCCGGACGCCCAGAACCACCCCGCCTTCGCCTACAGGCCCGAGACGGGCGAGGAGATCTACCATTCGTTCCTGGCGGTGCCGATCCTGCGCGGCGGCGATGTGCTGGGCGTGCTGACGGTCCAGAACCGCACCGAGAAAGAATACTCCGACGAGGACGTCGAGGTGCTGCAGACCACCGCCATGGTTCTGGCCGAGCATCTCGTCTCCGGGTCCGTGGCCGGCGTCAACTCAGCCACCGAGTTCAGCCGCGCGGTAGCCCATGTCGTGCGCGGCCAGCCCATCAGCGAGGGGCTCGCGCTCGGCCATGCCGTGCTGCACGACGCGCGCGTCGTCGTTACCCAGTTCAAGTCCGAGGACCCGGTCGCCGAATCCGAGCGTCTGGAAGTCGCCGTCGAGGAGCTGAAAGCCTCCATCGACGAGATGCTGGAGCAGGGCGACCTCAACATGAGCGGCGAGCACCGCGAGGTGTTCGAGGCCTACCGCATGTTCGCCCACGACCGCGGCTGGCTCCGGCGCATGAAGGAAGCCATCCGCCGCGGCATGACGGCGGAAGGCGCGGTCGAGCGCGTGCAGAACGACACCCGCTCGCGCATGCTGCGCCAGGCCGACGCCTACTGGCACGAGCGCCTCAAGGACCTCGACGCGCTGTCGGATCGCCTGCTGCGCGTGCTGTCGGGAGGCGCACGCGGGCAGTCGCCCGTTGCCGACCTCCCGCACGACACCATTCTCGTCGCCCGCAGCATGGGCCCTGCCGACCTGCTCGACTACGACCGGGCCAAGCTGCGCGGTCTGGTGCTGGAGGAATCGGGCGGGCAGAGCCATGTCGCCATCGTCGCCCGTGCGCTCGGCATTCCGGCCATCGGCAACGCGCGCGGCGTCATCGACCGCGTCGACCAGGGCAATCCGATCATCGTCGACGCGCTGTCGGGCGAGGTGCACATCAGGCCGAGCACCGGCGTCATCACTGCCTACGGTGACAAGGCCCGCTTCCGCGCCCGCCGCCATCGCAAATACCGCACCCTGCGCGACAAGCCCGCCGTCACCAAGGACGGCCAGCGCGTCGAGCTGCACATCAATGCCGGCCTCGAGGTCGATGTGCCGCATCTCGTCGAGTCGGGTGCGGATGGCATCGGCCTGTTCCGCACCGAGCTGCAGTTCATGGTGTCCTCGACACTGCCGCGCCTGGAGCGCCAGGTCGAGATGTACAGCCACGTGCTCGACCGGGCGAAGACCAAACCGGTCGTGTTCCGCACGCTCGATGTCGGCGGCGACAAGGCTCTGCCCTACCTGCGCCAGCCGGTGGAGGAGAACCCGGCGCTCGGTTGGCGCGCCATCCGCCTCGCGCTCGACCGGCCGGGCCTGATGCGCACCCAGGTGCGTGCTTTGCTCCGCGCCACCGCGGGCCGCGAGCTGCGCCTGCTGCTGCCCATGGTCACCACCGTCGGGGAGGTGGAGATGTCGCGCGCATTGATCGAGCGCGAGCTCACCTTGATGCGCCGCCGCGGCGCGCCCGGTCCCAAGGCGATGCATATCGGCGCCATGATCGAGGTGCCGTCGCTGCTCTACGAGCTCGATACCCTGCTGCCACGTGTCGACTTCCTGTCGGTCGGCAGTAACGACCTGCTGCAATACCTGTTCGCCGCCGACCGCAACAATGAGCGCGTCTCCGGCCGCTACGACGTCCTGGGCGCGGCGCCATTGCGGGCACTGGCCGCCATCGCCGACGCGGCCAAGCGCCACGACCGCCCCTTGAGCCTGTGCGGGGAGATGGCCGGCCGGCCGCTCGAGGCCATGGCGCTCATCGGTCTCGGCTACCGGTCGATCTCCATGGCACCGGTCTCGGTCGGCCCGGTGAAATCAATGGTTCTGAGCCTCGACGCCGATGCCCTGCAGCGCTGGCTGATGCCCGCGGTAGAGACCGGCGAGGGCAACCTGCGCGCCCGGCTGAAGCGGTTCGCGGAAGAGCAAAACGTGGAAATCTGACGACCCGCCTCCGTTCCGCCCCAGAGACGGTTTTGACAGGACGCTAGGTCTGCTAACATCCCCGCCCGGGGATCAGGGGAAGTTCGTTTTGGCTTCGGTAATGCGTCCAAGGCAGCCACTGTCCGGCGTGCGTGTCGAGCGTCCGCACGGCTTGGCAGGTGCGCGCCCGGGCAGCACGCCGCCACCTCAGCCGACACCGCTCCCCGGCCGCGATCCCGGCCTCGGCCACATCTTCTGCAACATGCGCTCGGCCCTGCGGTTGCCCCGCGACGCCATCGCGCGCCGCCTCGCTACCAACACCTCGGTCATCGAGGAGCTGGAGACGGGCGCCGTTTCATCGCTGCCGCACTGGCCCGAAACTGTGCGCGTCGTGCGCGGATACTGCGAGCTGTTGCGCCTCGATCCCGACCCGCTGCTCTGGCGCATCAATCGCGAGCTGCAGGCTGTCGGCGGTGGCGAGGAGCCGCCGACGCGCGGCACGCGGCCTCCCGGCCCGCCGCCGCTTCTCCTGCGCAACGGCAAGTCCAAGAGCCGGCAGGCCAAGTCTGAAGCGCGCCGTCCGCACCGCCGCCGGCGCGCTCGCCGGCTGCTGGCCATCAGCGCCCCCGTCGGAGTGATTGCCGGCCTCATGTATGTCGCCATGTCGGCGCCCGAGCCCGTCTACCGCGCCATTTCCGTCCTTCCGAGCCCGATCGCCGGGCCGGCCCGCGCCGGCATGGACAGCCTCCTGCTGGTCTCCGCACCCCGCCGCGAGGGCCTGCGCTGGATCGATGTTGGCGATCCCCAGTTGCGCAAAGTCGACAAATTGCAGACAACGGCGCGCTGAGAGCCCGGCCGACGCCGGGCGTCGCGTCTCCTCGCGCACGATTTCTTTGCATATCCTGGGCATCTGAGAGGCTATGTCGGCCGTACCCTACGAAAAGCTCGAACGCCTCGTGCAGCGCTGGGACGAGATCCAGGCGGAGCTGAACCGCGGGCCGAAGCCCGCGGTGTTCGCCCAGCTCTCCAAGGAGTTCGCCGACCTGGACCCGCTCGTGGGCACCATCCGCGCGTTGCAGAAGGCCAACGCCGAGAGGGACGACCTCGTCGCCCTGCAGAACGATCCCGCCACCGAAAGGGAGCTTGCCGATCTCGCCCGCGAGGAGCTCGACGGCGTAGCGGAGAGAGTCGCGGCGCTGGAGCACGAGCTGAAGGTCCAGCTCATCCCCAAGGACGCCGCCGACGAGAAAAGCGCCATTCTGGAAGTGCGCGCCGGCACCGGCGGCAACGAGGCGGCCCTGTTCGCCGCCGACCTCTTCCGCATGTACAGTCGCTACGCCGACCTGCATCGCTGGAAAACCGAGATCATCAGCGCCTCCGAGAGCGACCTCGGCGGCTACAAGGAGATCGTCGCCTCCATCACCGGCAAGGGGGTGTTTGCGCGGCTGAAATACGAGTCCGGCGTGCACCGCGTGCAGCGGATCCCCGTCACCGAGGCCGGCGGCCGCATCCACACCTCGGCGGCGACCGTGGCGGTGCTGCCCGAAGCCGAGGAGATCGACGTCGACATCAAGCCCGAGGAGATCCGCATCGACACCATGCGCGCGGGCGGCGCCGGCGGCCAGCACGTCAACAAGACCGACTCGGCCGTGCGCATCACGCACCTGCCGACGGGCATCATCATCGTCTCCGCCGAGAAGTCGCAGCATCAGAATCGCCGGCTCGCCATGCAGGTGCTGCGCTCCCGCCTCTACGAGCTGCAGCGCGATCAGGCCGATAGCGCGCGTGCCGCCGAGCGCCGTGGGCAGGTCGGCTCCGGCGACCGCTCGCAGCGCATCCGCACCTACAATTTCCCGCAGGGGCGCGTCACTGACCACCGCATCGGGCTGACCCTGCACAAGCTGCCCGAGGTTCTCGAAGGCGCCGGCCTCGACGAAATGATCGACGCGCTGATCGCGCACAACCAGGCAGCCGAGCTCGCCGCCATGAGCCAGAATGGCTGACCCGCTGACAGCCTCGCGCGATCTCACCACCATCCGCACGGCCATCACCCACTTCACCCGTACGCTGACGGCCGCCGGCGTGCCGGACGCGGCCGGCGACGTCCGCCGCCTCCTGGCCGAGACGCTCGGCTTGTCGCCCGCAGCATTGCTCGCATCGCCGGAACGCATGCTCACCGAGGATGAGCACGAGCGCGCGTCCGGCAACATGCTCCGCCGCGCCAGCCGCGAGCCCGTCTCGCGCATCCTCGGCGAGCGCGACTTCTACGGCCGGGCGTTTGCGATCTCTCCCGCCGTGCTCGATCCCCGCCCCGACACGGAAACGCTCATCGCCACCGCGCTCGATATCGTCGCCCGCGAAGGCTGGCAGCGGGAACCGCTGCGCCTTCTCGACGTTGGTACGGGGTCCGGCTGCCTCATCGTAACGCTGCTGTGCGAGCTGCCGAATGCGGTGGGCATCGGAACAGACATCTCCACGGCTGCGCTCGAGGTTGCACACGCCAATGCCGTGCGCCACGGCGTCGGCGGCCGTACGCAATTTTTGCAAGCCGACGCACTTGAAATCGAAACCGGGCCGTTCCACCTGATGCTTACAAACCCGCCGTATATCGCGACTTCAGAGATCGCTAACCTCGATCCCGAAGTCAGGGTGCACGATCCGCGCTTGGCGCTGGACGGCGGCGCCGATGGCCTGGATGTTTACCGCCGTCTGACACCGCGCATCGCCGCCGCCCTCCCCGATGGATGGTTTATCTGCGAGGTAGGGTACGATCAGGCAGGTGCGGTTGCCGACCTTCTGACTACGGCGCTGCGGCCGCCACAAATCGAGATTCACCGTGATTTGGCAGGCCAGAACCGCTGTGTTGCAGTGAGAACACGTAGCTGAGCATACGCCTAGAAACTGCTTGGAATCCGGCATGAGGCGCGATAGTCTCACCCTAAGTGGAATCGTCCGTGCGTCTAGCTGTCGCCCCGTGAAGCGAATGGTGGGGTGCTCGGAGCGATGCGAAGCAGCAAGTTGGATTGCTCGCAACAAAAGCGACGTATCGTCAGCACCACTAGCCGCCCAAGAGATGCACTAATGGCATGACTTGCCGAGGCCGGAGGCGGCCTGCAGGCCGCCCTGAACAGAGCGAGACTCATTGATCGAACTTTTGTGGCTGCGATGCTTGGACCGTGCACGAGCGCACGGAATGGTCCGTGTTGACCACCCCGGCATCCAAAAAAGGATCCGCTTCGCGTCTCGCGAAACGGAAATTGAGATGGTTCATGTAAGACGGGAGCCTTTAGGGCAGTGAGGCAAGGACAGCAGAACCGCCGCGGCCGCGGCCGGAACAACAACCGCAAGGGTGGTGGGCATCACCACAACCCTCTCTCGCGGAGCTTTGAATCCAACGGTCCGGATGTGAAAATTCGCGGTACCCCCGCGCACATTGCCGAGAAGTACATCGCTCTCGCGCGTGACGCACAGTCGTCCGGCGACCCCGTGCTGGCAGAGAATTATCTGCAGCACGCCGAGCATTACAGCCGCATCATCATGGCTTACCGTGAGCAGATGGGCCAGCAGGGCGAAGGCCTGAACGGCAACGGCCAGCGCATGCAGGCCGGTGAGGGTGGCGACGACTTCGGCGATGAGGACGGCGATGACGCCGGCGGCGACGACTTCCCGCAGGTGCCGCAAGTTCCGATGCATCAGCCGCAGCCCGCGCAAGGCTTCCAGCCGCAGCGCCAGCACGACGGCGGCCAGAACCGCCACGACCGCCCCTTCCGGCGCGACCAGGGCCGCAACCGTGATCGCTACAACGATCGTGGCGGCGACCGCGGCGGAGACCGTGACCGCGGCTTCGATCGCGACCGCCAGGAAGCCCGCCGGCAACCGGCGGAGCGTCCGTCGCAGCAGCCGCAGGAGCAGGGCGAAGGCGGCGGTGAAAACCGTCGGCCGGAAGGCTTCGCGCAGCAGCCGCAGCACGAGCAGCCGGAATTCCTGCGCCGGCCCGTGCGCCGCGCCCGCGCCGAGAACGGCGGAGGCAAGGAAGATTCGCACGATTGATCGAGCGGGCAGGCGATAAGGCCTGCCGCTAGATTCGTCATTCCCGCAAAAGCGGGAATCTAGATCACTCACCAATCATACGATGGCGGTTTCGGCCGATCGCTAGGCTGGCGGCGCAACAGCGTCGCCGACCTTGAGGTCGCCACCCTCCACAACCTTCGCGTAGATCCCGAAATCCTGATGTCCCCACGCGCGCGTGAGCTGCGCGGGGACCGCCATGTCGCGCGCTCCGGTCACCGGATCGACGTTGGTGGCCTCACATCGCTGCGTACGCGCAAACACGGTGAGCCGCACCGGCCCCAGCCCGATCTCCTTGTGCTCCCACCTGAACTCCGACCACGGCTCCAGTCCGTCGAGAAAGACGTTGGCACGAAAGCGCAGCGGGTCGACCGGCCGGCCCACGGCTTTCTCCAACTCCCGCAGGCTCGCCAGGTTCACGATGTGCAGGCACTTTGCCGACACGTCGGAGAAGCTGTGCCCCTCCGCATGCACCACCTTCGGCGCGCCCCGCAATTCAGCTTTCATGTATGCAGCGAAGAACTGCTCGATGAGCTGCCGGCCCAGCGACGTGGAGAGCTGGCCGCGCGCCACCTGCTTGCCGTCGCGCATCACCGTCAGCGTCTCGGTCGCATCGTCGAATTTGGTTTGCAGCGTTGCCAGACGCTCGTCGCGCATCAGCATCAGGAAGTTCACCTTCGGCAGATAGCGCGGCGCTGCAGGATCGAAACGCCCGCCGCCGTTCTCGATCGCATAGACCCGGTCGAACGGCACCGTCTCGCCCGGCCGCAGGCTGACGCTCCGCAGCGGCTCGGGCGAAAGGCCCTTCACGGGATAGCGATAGAGGCTGGAAACCTGCATGCCGGTGCCCTCGATGACATCGGCGGACCGTAGCGTGAGGGGCTGCGCAAGTCACGGCAGCATGCGCTATCATGCCCGCTCATCGAACGCCCCGCCCAGGACCCGTGCATGACCCCCGAGCTCCGCCACGTCTGCGATATCGACGTCGGCGTCGATGCCATCCGCGATCTCGGACCCATGCCGCACGGACGCCGCCGCATCATCCCCATCCTAAGCGGCACCGTGAAGGGCGAACGCCTGCAGGGTGAGATCATGCCCGGCGGCACCGACTGGCAGTACGTGCGCAGCGACGGCGTGCTGGAACTCGAAGCCCGCTACTCGATCAAGGCCAGCGACGGCGCCGAGATCATCGTCATCAACCGCGGCATGCGCCGCGCGCCAGCCGAGATCATGGATCGCCTCTCGCGCGGCCAGCCGGTCGACCCGGCGCTCGTCTACTTCCGCACGGTCCCCGTATTCGAGGCCCCCGCCGGCCCGCACCAATGGCTCAACGAAAGCATGTTCGTCGGCACCGCCGCGCGTTTCCCTGATCGCGTCCAGATACGGGTATTCGAAGTGCTGTAGGCCTGGAGCGCGCAGCGTGGGCATGCCATTGTTTGCCTCACCCGCGCGCCAGCGAAATTCTGGATGACCGACATGACCGCACCCAAAGGCCCCCGCTTCGACACGCTCTCGCTGCACGCGGGCCAGCAGCCTGATCCCACCACCGGCGCGCGCGCCGTGCCGATCTACCAGACCACCTCCTATGTGTTCGACGACGTCGAGCACGCCGCCGGCCTCTTCAACCTGGAGCGTGCCGGCCATCTCTACTCGCGCATCTCCAACCCCACCGTCGCTGTGCTGGAGGAGCGCATCTCGGCGCTCGAAGGCGGCGTCGGCGCCGTCGCCACCGCCAGCGGCCAGGCCGCTCTGCATCTCGCAATTGCCACGCTGATGGGCGCGGGCGGCCACATCGTGGCCTCTGCCCGTATCTACGGCGGCTCGCACAACATGTTCACGCATACGCTGCCGCGCTTCGGCATCACCACCACGCTGGCCGACCCGCGCGATCCAAAGAGTTTCGAGAACGCCATCACCGACAAGACCCGTCTTGTGTTCGCCGAGACGCTCGGCAATCCCGGCCTGGAGGTGCTCGACATCAAGGCCGTGGCCGACGTCGCACACGCCCACAAGCTGCCACTGATGCTCGATTCCACCTTCACAACGCCCTACCTGTGCCGGCCGTTCGAGCACGGCGCCGACATCGTCATGCATTCCGTCACCAAGTTCCTCGGCGGCCATGGCGTCGCCATCGGCGGCATCGTCGTCGACGGCGGTCGCTTCGACTGGGCCGCCTCGGGCAAGTTCCCGACCATGACGGAGCCCTACGCCGGCTACCACGGCATCTCGTTCGCCGAGGAGTACGGCCCGGCCGCCTTCATCAGCCGCGCCCGCGCGGAAGGCCTGCGCGACTTCGGCGCCTGCATGAGCCCGGCGAATGCGTTCTACCTGCTGCAAGGCGTCGAGACGCTGCCCGTGCGCATGGCGCGCCACGTTGCCAATGCCGAAACCGTCGCGCGCTTCCTCGAAAAGAATCCCGCCGTCGCCTGGGTGAAGTATCCCGGCCTCGAAAGCCATCCCGACTACGCCCTCGCCAAGCGCCAGTGCCCGAAAGGCGCGGGCGCGATCATGAGCTTCGGCATCAAGGGCGGCCGCAAGGCCGGCGCCAAGCTGATCGAGCGCCTGCGCACCTTCTCGCATCTGGCCAATGTCGGCGATGCCAAGAGCCTCGTGATCCATCCGGCCAGCACCACGCATCAGCAGATGAGCGCGGAAGACCTCGCCAAGTCCGGTGTCGGCGAGGAGCTGGTGCGGCTCTCCATCGGCCTGGAAGACCCGCAAGACCTGATCGACGACCTCGCCCAGGCGCTCGCCGCCTCGCAGAAGGGCTGACGCCATGTTCAATCCTCCGTCATTCCCGCCAAGCGAAGCGCAGAGCGGGAATCCAGCCCTGAGGGCAGTGCTTGCATCTGGATTCCCGCTGACGCGCTGCGCGCTAGCGGGAATGACGAAAATGAGGAGGCGTTTCGCATGGAGCTGACTGTCGACGGACGCAAGGTCTACGCAGCCACCGGTGGCAAGCCGTTCGATCCTGCGAAGCCGGCCGTGATCTTCATCCACGGCGCCGGGCAGGACCACACCAACTGGCAGCTGCCCGCGCGCTGGTTCGCATGGAACGGCTATACCGTGCTCGCGCCCGACCTGCCGGGACATGGTCACTCGCAAGGCCCGGCGCTACCGACCATCGATGCCATGGCGCAATGGGTCGTCCATCTCATGGATGCCGCAAAGCTGGAGAAGGCCGCCCTCGTCGGCCACTCCATGGGCGGCGGCATCGCCGTGGAAGCAGCGGCGGCGAACCCGGAACGCATCACGCGCGTCGCGCTGCTCGGCACCTCGCTCGCCATGCCCGTCAACGAAGCCCTGCTGACGGCTGCCCGCGACACGCCGGAACGGGCGCACGAGATGATCACCAGCTGGTCGCTCGCACCGCGCGCCAAGGTGGGCTGCAATCCGGCACCCGGCTTGTGGATGTCGGGCGGCGTCATGGCGCTGCTCGCACGCAACCGTCCGGGCTCGCTGCACGCCGCCTTCAACGCCTGCAACCTTTGGAAGACCGGACGGGAGGCCGCTGCTCGCGTGCGCTGTCCGGCGCTGGTGCTGATCGGCGGCAGCGATTCCATGACGCCGCCCAAGATCGGGCGCCAGCTGGCCGAGAAGGTTGCCGGCAGCCACACCGTCGTCATTCCGGGTAGCGGCCACATGATGATGTACGAGGCGCCGGACGCCGTGCTCGACGCACTGATTGCCTTCTTCCGCAGCGGCGCAAAGACCTGAGCGCTCAAGCCGCGCTTTCCACCAGCTCATCCTGCGTCAGCATCGGCATGGCATCGCCGCCGGCCTCCGCGACGATGGCCGCAAGTGCCTCCCGCAGCGACGCCACGCCATGGTCGGCGCCCACCGCCTTCGTCCATTCCTCGACCTTTTTGCGGTCCTCCCCGAGCGCCCAGAAGCCCACCATAAAGGTGGCGTTTGGCATCAGCCGCCGCAGGCGGCGCACGAGATAGCGCACCGGCGCCGGCTTCGACGCCGCGCCGAAGTAGGACAGGAAGACCAGTGGCGCATCGCTCACAGCCACCCGCATCGTCTTCGGCGAGGCGATGTCGGAGAACGGCTGCACCCAAGTCCCTACACCGTGCTTCTCCAGTAGCTGCCCCAGCATCAGGCACGCCGACTCGTCGAGCGCGCTGCGGCTCGGAATGCAAAGAACGGGATGCGGCAGCTGCCAGTCGTCCGGCATCTGGCTGCGCACCAGCACCGGCACTGCCGGCAAGGTCGACAGGTTTGCTGTCGGCTCGGCCGCATCCGGCTCAGCCGTGTCAGCATTGCGCGCGCTGTCTTTCTTCTTCTGCTCAGGCGTCACGTCCTTGAATTCTTCGAGATCCTCGATGATTTCTTCCATCGTTTCTCGGATGTCCTTTTGCGTCTCGCGCCGCAGCTTGCCGTGCGCGGCATCCGCCTGCGCCAGCAGCAGAGCCTTCATCGGCACGGCATCGTAGTAATCCGACAGCGACAGTTTCTTCAGTTGCTGCTCGGCCTGGTCAGCCGCCTCATTGGCATCGCCTGCCAGCAGACGCTGGTAGAAACGCTCTTCAGGCTCCAGCGCCGGCTCGTCGCCGAGCAGGATCTCGATGAAGCTCAGCGCACTGATATGCCGGCCGAGCACGACTAGGCACACCGTCAACGGCGTTGCCAACAGCAGCCCAACCGGGCCCCACAGCATGGTCCAGAACAGCGACGCGATTACCACGGCAACCGGCGACAGGCCCGTGTGCTGGCCATAAAGGATGGGCTCCACAACATGACCCGCAACCGGCTCGGTGATCAGGAACAGGCCGACGGTAAGCAATACCAGCGTCCAGCCCGGATCGATGGCCACCGCGAGCAGAACCGGAAAGAAGGCCGCAATGAAGCCGCCGATATAGGGCACGAAGCGCATCAGCGCGGCGAGGATGCCCCACAGCGCCGGATTGGGAATGCCGATTGCCCACAGCCCCAGCCCGATCACGATGCCGAAGCTGGTGTTGAGCAGCGCCTGCGCAAGGAAGAACCGGCTCATCCGATGCGCGGCATCGTTGAGGCCGAGGGTGGTGCGCTGGATATCGGACGATCCCGCAAGCCGGATGAATTTGTCGCGCAAGTCCTCGCGCTGCAGGAGAATGAAAAATAAGAACAGCACCACGAGGCCCGTGGTCGCCAGCGGCGCCATCAGTGGCTTCACCACAGCAAACAGCGCCTCGATCCCACGCGGCTCGGGCTGATGCACTTCCACGGGCAAGGGCTTTGCTGTTTCACGCTCTTGCGGGCGTGAAATCTGTTTCTCCAAATCCTTCAACGACTCGGATGCCCTATTCAGGGCACTTGAGGCGAATGTGGAGCCGCCAAGGGTCTTTACCTTCTCGCCGAGGTTCGTCTGATACTTCGGCAGCTCGTTTGCCAGGTCGGCAATCTGCACCACGATAGTCGTGCTCACCATGACGAGCATGCCCAGTGCGCTGAGCACTGTCAGCAGCACGGCAGGCGCCCGCCATAGCCCCAAGCTGCGCAACCGCCGGATGACGGGCGAAAGGATGAACGCCAGCAAGCCGGCTATGACCAATGGCTGCAGGATTGGCTGGCCGATGTACAGGACCGCCACAATGATCGCCGCGACAATCAAGGCGCTCGCCAGATGCCCAAGCTCAGCGCCGGGCGTGCGCCCGGTGCGCATGATATAGGTTGCCACCACCGTCCTCCGTCCACGCAGCCTGCGGTGTAAAACGCACAAGAAGCCGAAGCGTTGCAATGCGCCCGGAAAAATCGATCCGAGCGCGAGCGTTGCGGCCCGAGGTGCTCCGTACTTATAGTTGCGGACGTGAACCGCCCTGGACTGCGGCAAGGACCGTCATGAACATCAGCGAGTACGCCCCATATGATGGCCTTGGCCTGGCCGAGCTGGTCGCCAAGCGCGAGGTTTCGCCGAAAGAGCTGGCGCAGACCGCCGCGCAATCTATCGCCGCCGCAAACCCCACCTTGAACGCGGTTGTCGAGACCTACCCGGATCGTATCGACAAGCTGGACGAGACGACGCTGGGCAACGGCCCGTTCCGCGGTGTGCCGCTGCTCATCAAGGACGTGTTCGGACACGAGAAGGGCCGCAGGATCGAGTTTGGCTCTCGCCTGTGCAAAGGCATGGTGGTGGAGGCTGGCACCTACCTCGTCGACATGCTGAAGGCTGCGGGCGTCAACATCATCGGCCGCTCGGCGGCGCCCGAGTATTCGATGTCCGCAACGACCGAGAGCGCCTTATTCGGCAACACCTCCAACCCATGGCGCAAGGGCTACTCGGCGGGCGGCTCCTCCGGCGGCGCACAGGCCGCCGTGACATCCGGCATGGTGCCGATCGCGCACGGCTCCGACATCGGCGGTTCGATCCGCATTCCGGCATCGCTGTGCGGTGGCGTCGGCCTCAAGCCGTCACGCGGCCGCGTCTCCATCGGCCCCGTGGTCGACGAAGGCGGCTTCGGCTACTCGATGAACTTCATACAGTGCAAGACCGTGCGCGATGCCGCCGCCATGCTCGACTGCCTCTCGCATCCGCAGCCGGGCGATCCCTTCATCATTCCGAAGCCCGCAACGCCGTACGCCCAACTCGCGCGTCAGCCGGCAGCGAAACTCAAGATTGGTCTGGTGAAAACCGAGCTGGTCGGCGTCAAGGTCGATCCCGAGGTGGCGCAGGCCGTCGAGCAGGCCGGCAAGGTGCTGGCCGGTATGGGCCACACCGTGGACGTGGCTGAAGCCGATATGGGCGGCGAAGGTACGCTGAAGGCGATGGAAGATCTTTTCTTCTTCGCGTTCGACTCGCGGCTCGACGGATACGCGAGACGCGCCGGCACCAAGCCCGGGCCGGATACGCTGGAGCCCATCATCTGGTCCCTCTACCAGGCGGCGAAAGAAATCACGCCTGCGCGCTTCATGGCGGCATGGTCGGCCGCCAATATTGCGCGCCGCAAGCTCGGTGCGTTCTACAGCCGCTACGACATCTGGCTGTCGCCGACCACATCGCGGGTGTCAGAACCCTGGGGCAATTACAATCTATCGAAACCCGGCGTCACGGCCGCCAATAACGCCGACGAGCTTTTCAAGATTCCATGCCAGTACACCATCCCGCACAACATCATGGGCACGCCGGCCATGTCGCTGCCGCTCGCCATGCACTCCAACGGCATGCCCATCGGCGTGCAGATCGCCGCGCGTCCGGCCGCAGAGCACCTATTGCTGCAGCTTGCCGCCGCGTTCGAGCAGGCGATGCCCTGGGCGGGCCGCACGCCGCCGCTACATGTCTCGAAACTGTCCGGCTAAGTTAGGCCGCCAGCGACGGGCTCGCGTCGCCGCGCACGATCCTGGGCTCGCGCCGTGCCTCCAGCGTCGGGCCAACTGGCAGCGTCATCACCGCCGCGCACTCGGCCAGTAGGCGGTTCAGCGCGTGCTCCGCAGCATCGATGTTTGACGCGGCGTTGGCTTGCAGACTGGCGAGCGTGGGCCGTCCACCCGCAGAGGTGCGCGCCCAGTGCGCACGCGTGCGCTCGCGCTCCAGCACCGACTCGCGAGCCGCCGGCGCTGCTTGGACGGCGGGCTCGGTTGCGCGCTCAGGAAACAGACGCAGCCGCGCCAGCACGAACGCGAGTGCGCAGACAACAGCCAGCACTATCGCCCAATCGCTGAGATTGGCGATAACACCGGCGAATATGTCTACAAACTGAGTCACGACGGGATCCAAGCCCATTTAGGAAACGAAATACTACGCTGTAATCAATGATTTAAAATGATTACTGAAATCTTAAAGTTAAGAATTGCGTCAACAAGACGACCTCAGACTATCGCACCCCCACCGGGGAGCAAGCGTTGCTGCGAATACCAGCCGCTCAACCCGCAAGACCTATGCGGGAGATGACCTGTTCACGGGTCATTCCCTGTTCTCGCAATGCGCGCAGACTTGTATGCCGGGCCGACTTCGACAGCTTCTGGCCTTCCTCATCCATCACCAGCGGGTGGTGGCGATAGGCAGGCTCCGGCAGCCCGAGCAGCACCTGCAGCAGGCGGTGCAGGCCTGTCGCTGCAAACAGGTCGCGGCCCCGGGTCACATGGGTCACCCCCTGCCAGGCATCGTCCACCACCACTGCAAGGTGGTAGCTGGTCGGCGTATCCTTGCGCACGATCACGGCATCGCCCCACCGCTCCGGTGCCGCCTCCACTTCCTGGCCATCCTCCCGGAACGTCAGCAAAGCGCTCTCGAGCCTCCCCGCGGCGATCCTGACCGCGGCCGCCATGTCGAGCCGCAAGGCATAGGGGGTGCCTTCCGCCTGATGCCGCCGAACCTCGGCCTCGGGCCGCCCCCTCCAAAGTCCCGGATAGAGCGGCGCCCCGTCCGGATCACTCACGCCTGTCGCCGCCGCCTCGATCTCGGATCGCGTCGCAAAGCAGGGATACAGCAAGCCCATGGCCCGCAGCCGTCCGGCAGCCTCCCGGTAGACGTCGAACCTCTGTGACTGGTAGACGACCGGCTCCTCCCAACTCAGGCCGAGCCACGTAAGGTCGTCGAAAATGCCCTGCACGTACTCAGGCCTGCTGCGGGCGATGTCGATGTCCTCGATCCGCAGCAGGAACCGGCCTCCCGCCTCCTGTGCCTGACTGAAGCAGGTCAGCGCCGAGAGCGCGTGCCCAAGGTGCAGCTCGCCGTTGGGGCTCGGTGCAAAGCGGAAAACGGGACGCGGATTGCCGGACATCGTGAAGGCGCTATCCCGGCCGCATCATCCGCAATTGCTCTGGCCGACGCGATAGCTGCGGGCGACGCGCTCGACGACGCGGTCATAGCGCCGCCGATCCGCCTCAGGATACAGGATCGCCCAACTGTTGATGAGCTTGCCACCGCAGGTGAAAGTCACCCGTTCGTAGAACACTGTCCCCTCGCGCAGCCCCGACAGCACGAACCAGGTCTCGCTCACCGGCGCATAGGAGATCACCGCGCCCGGGTAGCTCTTCTCGATCAGGTAGTCGCGATACTGCTTCAATCCCATCTCATCGTCGTTGGGCAGGGCACCGGCCAGCAGGTGCGCGTGGCCGTCGTGGGAGATCCAAACCCGCCCATCCTCGCTCAGCGGCTCCTTGGGCCGGAAATGCGCTGTGGGATAGGTCAGCGTGAAGCCGAACCGCTTGTTGGTATAGGTGGCAGTCTCGTCCTGGGCTTGTGTTGCGGACCCGAGCCCGCCTACAGCTAGCACGCAGAACGACCACACGACCGCGCGCAGGAGCCGCGAGGATGCCATCACCGAATTCCCGCTCATCGCCTCGACGCGATCAACTTAGGGCACGCACCGCGCCGTTGAAAGTTACGAGTGCGCCGCCGCGCATCAAATCTCGCGCCGCCAATCGCATCATCGAGGACGAGGCCGACATCCGCGAGGGTGTGCGTGCGCTGCGCCGCAAGTGCCCGATCATGCGCCGCATCCACGACATCACCGGCCTTCCGCCGCTCCGACGCCAAGCTGCAGGATTTCAAGGCATCGCGCGCGTCATTGTCGGCCAGCAGCTTTCGGTCGCCAGCGCGGCTGCCATCTGGGAGCGCACCGTCCTCGTCTGTGAGCCGTTCCAGCCAGCGGGTCTGCTCGCCGTCTCCGATGACATCCTGATTAAAGCAGGCCTGTCGCGCGCCAAGGTGCGCACGCTGCGCGCAATGGCGGCCGCCTGCGGCAACGGCCTGGATCTGGCGAAGCTCGAGCACATGACCGAGGAGGACGTGCACACGGCCCTCACCGAGGTGATCGGCATCGGCCCCTGGACCGCGGACGTCTACATCATGTTCTGCCTCGGCCGCGCCGACGGCTGGGCCTCCGGCGACCTCGCCTTGCAGATCGCCGCGCAGCAGGCCCTAGAGCTGGACGCTCGGCCCAACGCGGCCGAGCTGACCGGGATCGCCGAGCGCTGGCGGCCCTGGCGCGGCGTGGCCGCCCGCCTGCTGTGGGCCTATTATGCCGCCTTGAAGCAGAAGCGAACCGCGGTGCCGGTCTAATGCGTCCCCTCACCGGCCCTCGTATCGAGCCGAAGGAGCCGGCGACGTCGCTGGTCGTGCTGTTGCACGGCTATGGCGCGAACGGCGACGACCTGATCGCGCTGGGAGACATGTGGCAGGACCGTCTGCCGGGCACCGCCTTCGTCGCACCCAACGCACCCGAGGCCATTCCCGGCATGTACGGCGGGCTGCAGTGGTTCCCACTCACGCTGCGCGACCCCAGCGAATACTGGCGCGGCGTCTCCGCGGTCCGGCCGCTGCTCGACCGCTTCCTCGACGGGGAACTTGCGCGCTATCGCCTCTCGCCCGGCCGCCTCGTGCTCGTTGGCTTCAGCCAGGGCTGCATGCTGGCGCTGCACGCCGGCCTGCGCCGCGCGACGGCGCCGGCCGCGGTCGTCGGGCTGTCCGGCCTCCTCGCCGGCCCCGAGCATCTCGGCGAGGTCGCCGTGCGCCCACCCATCCTGTTAGTTCACGGCGAGGTGGATGAACTCATTCCCGCCGACGCGCTGCACATCGCGCGTGAGCAACTCGCCGCCGCAGACCTGCTTGTCGAGTGGCACGTGCGCCCAGGACTTGGCCACGGCATCGACGATGGTGCACAGGAGATCGTCGGCCATTTCATCGCGTCCGCCCTGCGCGGACGGCAGGCGCCGATCTCCGCGTGACAGCTTTGCTCAGGTTTTTCCGTAGATTAGCCCCGCTTCACATCGCGGACACACGGGGCTAGTATGTGCCGGCTTGAGCTTCGTAAGGGCCTGATTCGCTTGCACGAGACCGGCGGAAGACACCTGACGTGAACGCATACACAGCCACACCGGAAAGCTTCCCGGCGCTCGTGTTGAACGCCGACTTCAGGCCACTCAGCTATTACCCGTTGTCACTTTGGAGCTGGCAGGAGTCGGTGAAGGCCGTGTTCCTGGACCGGGTGAACATCGTCTCCGAATACGAAAGGTTCGTGCGCAGCCCCTCCTTCGAGATGCGGCTGCCAAGCGTCGTCTCGCTCAAGACCTATGTAAAGCCGGCGCTTTATCCCGCGTTCACGCGGTTCAACGTGTTCCTGCGCGACCGCTTCATCTGCCAATACTGCGGCTCGCGCGACGATCTGACGTTCGATCACGTCATTCCGCGCTCGCGGGGCGGCCAGACGCGCTGGGACAACGTGGTGGCGGCCTGCGCCCCCTGCAATCTGCGCAAGGGCGGCGATCTCCCGCATTCCAACGGCATGCGGCCGAGGCAGTTGCCGTACCGGCCCACGGTGTTTGAGCTGCACCGGAACGGCCGGCTGTTCCCGCCCAACTACTTGCACCAAAGCTGGCTCGACTACCTGTACTGGGATACCGAGCTCGAGCCGTAGCGCTCGCAATGCCGCACCCTGCGCGCGGCATTGCCGTCGTCATTCTCCAGCGACGCGACGCCTACGCAGCCTTGCGCTGCTGGGCCGTGCAGAGCACTTGTGCGATGCGGTCGACCGCCGTGCTCCAGTCGGTGCTGCCGGACGGCTTCAGCTTGAAGGCTGCCAGCGCGGCCTCGGGGCTGCCGCCATCGCGAAAGATGCGGGCGCACACCGCGCGCGCATAACCGATGGCTTGCTCCCACTGCACGGGATTGAAATGACGCGGAAACATGTCTGGCCTCTCTGTGCTTGTTTCTTGTTTTTTGGACGCACGAAAACGCAACACACGCCACGTACTGGAACTCAACGCTACTGACGCGTACGCAACTCGAACTGGGAGTGGCAGGCGCATCCAGCACTCCAGCTTCCGACGCAGAACCTTTACACGAGAAGCCTATGTGACATGCCTGTCGCGCACTGAATGCGCCTGCCTCCCGGACGGTTCCAAGGAACCATCCGTAACTCACTCACTTCGGTGGAACCCTCCCACCTTGGTAGCGCCATTCGGCGGTGCGGGGAGCGAACTCAGAACGCGCTCGACCGCTTCACGAAGAGAACACCACGCTACGTCTTTCGACTCGACCATCACTCGAACTCACCTGCTTGCCCTTGCGGGGAAGAGCGGCAAGCCGCCTGGCAATACGCTCACACTTGTTTGCTTCCGCGGCTCGCCTCAAAGCCTGAAACGCGGGGGACAGAACGCTCTTGGGGGAACGCACACTCGACGCAGAACTGGACAACACGAACGCGGTACTCTTACGCAACACAGGGACGCTACTCGGCAACACTCGGGACTTCTGAACGCTACTCACTGACACCATCCGAAGGATCCGCGAATCACACACGCACAACGCTTGCCGGGTCAATTCCATTCAACGCAAACTGTGGATAACCCAGACGCCGACACGGTTTTCGCGGATCCGGCGGGCGCTCGATGCCGGGGAGCACTGGAAGGGGAGCTGGATCAACATGAGCGCCTCTTTTCGTTGTTGTTCGCTTTGTGTTCCGAACAGTCCCACTATAGCCCCCCCTTTGTGTCGCCCATGAGGCACACATCCGGAAGAAAATGGCGATCCCGGACATTTTCATTGACACAGCGAAGGCGCCGTCACCCGCACAGTCTCAGTTAGAGGGAGTTCCTCCATGCGCAGCAAGCTCTTGGCCGCAGGGCCGGCGTCCGCACGGACGCGCTATCTTTTTTCGCACGGCGCAGGCGCGGGTATGGAAACCCCCTTCATGCAGGCCTTTGCAGACCTACTCGCAGAACGCGGGGTCGTCACGTTTCGATTCGAATTCGCCTACATGGCCGCGCGCCGCGAAACTGGGGCAAAAAAGCCACCTCCACGCGCCGAACGCCTCTCCGACGAGTACCGCGCGGCGGTCGCGTCCGTTCCGCAGGGCCCCCGGCCCCTCATCGGAGGAAAATCCATGGGCGGGCGCGTCGCGAGCCTGGTCGCGGACGAGCTTTATGCGCAAGGCCTGATCGCGGGCCTCGTCTGCCTCGGCTACCCTTTCCATCCGCCCAAGAAACCCGAGCAGCTGCGTACGGCTCACCTCGAAGGACTGAAATGCCCGGCTCTCATCGTGCAAGGCGACCGCGATCCGTTCGGTTCGCGCGGGGAGATCGAAGAGATGACGTTGTCGCCCGCCATTCGCTTCCACTGGGCCGACGACGGCGACCACGATCTCGGCCCACGCGGCAGCTCCGGCCATACCCGCAAGGGCAACCTCGCTGCCGCAGCGGACGCCATCGTGGACTTCGCCAACTCGCTTGGCTGAGCCTCACGCGCCTGCGGGTGCGGATGCCTCCGGCAGCCGACGCGGCAGCATCAGAACCGCGCTGAGGATGATGGCCGCCGACACGGCAAGCACCCGGAACAGCGCGTCGAAACCCCAGTTCTCGTAGACGAACGCAATGAGCGGCAGCGCCAGCGCCAGCACGGTGAAGCTCACCACGTAGCGCACACCGTAGATGCGGGCGCGATATTCGCCCTCCGCCATGCGCCCGATCATGTAGTCGTTGATCGGGATCTGCCCGAACGCGGCCAGCATGAACACCATGGCGCAGAGCAACGCCGGCCAGCCGACAAGCCCCGGCATGATGGCAAAGAACACCAGCTGAATTGCCGCCGCGGTGACGAACACCGTCCGGGGGCCGAGCTTGTCGAGGAAATGCCCGACGATGAGTTGCCCCAGAGACGCCAGCGCGAACACGATGAACGCGAGCTGACCGATAGCGGTCGCCGAGGGCGCGATGCTGGTCAGGCGCTCGTCGAACACCTTCGGCAGCGCGAATGTCGTGGACTGGAAGACGATGCTAGATACAGCCGTCGTCAGGAACACGATGGCCGACACACGCATCAGCAACGCCTTGAAATCC
>CADEEC010000045.1 GCA_902826255.1 uncultured Hyphomicrobiales bacterium
GTGTCCGCGGCGCTTCTGGTCGTGCTGGCGCCGCTCATGCTGCTGGCGGCCGCGGCGTTGAAGCTGAACCTCGGAACGGCGATATCGCGGCAGCAGCGTGCGGGGTTCGGCGGCAGGAGCATCGTCTGCTACACCTTCAACACCATGCCGTCGAACGCGGATGATCTGCTCCGTCAGCACTTCGTTGTGAACCCGGCGGCGGCCAAGGAGTGGATGGCGACGGGCAAGCTGCGCGACGATCCACGCGTCGGTTGCCTGGGCAACGTGCTCGGCAAGACGGGCCTCGACGCGCTGCCGCTGCTGATCAACGTCCTGAAAGGAGACATGAGCCTGGTCGGGCCCCAGCCCGCTACTCAGGATGATGTCGCCAGCTACGGCCGCCATGCCGCGGTCTATCGTGATGCACGTCCCGGCATGATCAGCCTCTGGCAGGTCGCTGGCCGGTCTGGCACCAGCACGCGGGCGCGTGCGGCAGGCGACCATCTGTACGCGCGCACGTGGTCGCTCGGGCTGGATGTTGCGGTGCTACTGAGGGCCGTCACCTCACTGCAGAGCGGCAAGCCGGCGGCTTGACGCCGCGCCCCGCTCTAGCTGTCAAACTGGCGGATTGTCTGGGGCGCGCCACGCGTTCAATCTACCATTCGTCATGACTCGCTATGATTTCGGCGCGCACCGCATGTTCGTCGAGGGGCCTTTGGCCCCTGGCACCTCCATTGCCTGCGCGCCCGCTCAGACCAACCATCTACGCAATGTTCTCCGCCTGAACGTTGGAGACCAGCTTCTCGTCTTCAACGGCCGTGACGGTGAATGGCGCGCCGAGATCGCGGGGGGCGGCAAGCGCAGCGTGGAGCTTGGCGTTCGCGAACACATCCGCGCACAGGAAGCCGGGCCCGACGTAGATTACCTGTTTGCACCGCTCAAGCGCGCGCGCCTGGATTACCTGGTCGAGAAGGCGACGGAGATGGGGGCCGCGCGCATCCGGCCGATCATTACACGCCGCACGACTCCAGAACGCGTCAATATTGAGCGCATGCGGGCCAATGTCATAGGCGCAGCCGAGCAATGCGGAATTTTGAGGGTGCCCGAGGTGCACGAGCCCGAACGGCTGGAGCGCGTGCTCGCGGGGTGGGATCCATCGCGGGCCTTGGTGTTCTGCGATGAGGATGCCGACGTCGTAGACCCCATCTCGGCGCTGGACCCGCTTCGCTCCAAGCCCATTGCGGTCATGGTGGGGCCCGAGGGCGGTTTCGACCCTGCAGAGCGCGACCTGTTGCTGCAACTGCCCCAGGTGGTCAGGATATCGCTGGGCCCACGCATCCTGAGGGCCGATACGGCGGCGGTGGCGGCTCTCGCACTCGTGAATGCTGTGGCAGGGGACTGGCGCTAGGCGCTCTGGACAACCCTTGTGCGGGACAAGCTTTTTCCTCTAACAAGGGCACCCGGCCCCCATATCATCACACTGGGCGCCAACGAGGTCCGACTCATCGATGTCCACGCGTCAGGACAGCAGCCCGAGCCCGGCCGTGGGTTCGCGGGATGATCTCGTTGCGTGGATTGCCGCGGGGTGCAAGCCGCCTCAGGACTGGCGCATCGGCACCGAGCACGAGAAGTTCCTCTTTCACATCGATACGCTGAAGCCGGTTCCTTATCAGGGGCCGCGTGGCGTGCGCGCCTTGATGCAGAGCCTCATCGACCGCTTCGGCTGGCTGCCGATCATTGAGGGCGACAACATCATCGCCCTAAAGCGGCCGGAGGGAGAAGCCGGCGGCACCGTGTCGCTAGAGCCGGGCGGACAATTCGAGCTCTCCGGTCAGCCGCTGCAAACCATTCACGAGGTGGGCGCGGAGACACATGCGCATCTGACGCAATGCCTCAGCGTCGGATCTCCGCTGGGCATTGGCCTGCTGGGCGTCGGCTTTACGCCGAACTGGTCACTCGAAGAGATGCCGCGCATGCCGAAGCGTCGCTACGGCGTGATGACGCGCTACATGCCGACAGTCGGCGCGCGCGGCCTCGACATGATGTATCGGACGTGCACCATCCAGGTGAACCTCGACTTCGCGGACGAGGCCGACATGGTCAAGAAGTTCCGCGTCTCGCTTGCCCTGCAGCCGGTCGCTACCGCGATCTTTGCCAGCTCGCCTTTCACCGAGGGCAAGCCCAATGGCTTTCTGTCCCTGCGCAGCGAGGTCTGGCGCGATACCGACCGCCGCCGGACGGGCATGCTGCCGTTCGTGTTCGAGGACGGCATGGGCTTCGAGCGCTATGCCGATTACGCGCTCGATGTGCCGATGTACTTCGTCTACCGCGACGGGGAATACATCGATGTCGCCGGCGCTTCGTTTCGCGATTTCATGGCCGGGCGACTGCCGCAACTTCCCGGCGAACGGCCGACGCTGGACGATTGGTCCGACCACCTGACCACGCTCTTTCCCGAAGTGCGCATGAAGCGTTTTCTGGAAATGCGGGGCACGGACGGCGGCCGCTGGCGACGCATTTGTGCGGTACCGGCTTTCTGGACCGGCCTTCTATACGATCGGACTGCGCTCGACGCGGCCTGGGATCTCGTCAAGGATTGGACGGCGGAAGAGCGCCAAGGGCTTCGCGATGCGGTGCCAAAAACCGCGCTGCGCACGCCGTTCCGCAACGGGAGCCTGCTGGATGTCGCCCGCAGCGCGCTGGCCATCTCAAAGGCAGGCCTGCAGCGCCGTGCCCTGCACGATGCGAACGGCAGGGACGAGAGCAAGTTCCTGGAGCCTGTCCAGGCGATCTTGCAGGAGGGTTGCACCCCCGCCGAGGAGATGCTGGCACGCTACAACGGCGAGTGGCGTTGCAGCGTGACCCCCATTTTTACGGAGTATGCTTTCCAAGGCGCGGATCACATGTCCGCGAACGCCATGTTTCTTTAGTAGGGTAGGGAGTACTTGGATTTCATCGTTCAGTTAACGTTCATGGCTTTCTTCCTATAGCCACCGAGCGTCACGCGAAGATCGTTTGCGGCGCAGCACTGCCAGCCGTTTCCCGGCGGGAGCAAGCATTGAGCAGAACGAACAAGATGAGTGTAGTCCTCATAGCCCTGGCTATTCTTCTCGGAGCGGCGGCGCTCTCCGAGCAGGCTGCCGCGCAGAACAACTCCTGCCGGCAGGCGTGCTGGCACGCCTACGGCGCCTGCTACAAGGCAACGAGCAGCCGTGCGCGCTGCCAGGCACAACTGAAGCGCTGCCTCGACGGCTGCATCCGCCGCAAGCGTTGAGTGGATTCGCGCTTTACTTGAATTGCTTCAGATAGGCGATGACGTCCTTGCGGTCCTGCGGGTCCTTGAGGCCGGCGAACGCCATCTTGGTTCCGGGCATATAGCTGAGCGGCTTTTCCAGGTACTCGAACATGACTTCGTCGGACCAAACCAGTCCACCCGCGCCAGCTTTCTTGTTGGCTTCGGAATAGGAGAAGCCGTCGATCGTTCCTGCCTTGCGCCCGATGATGCCGTTGAGCAAGGGTCCCACCTTGTTCTTGGCGTTGGGACCCACGTCATGACAGGCGCGGCACTTCTTGAAGACATCGGCGCCGGCCTCGACGCTGCCATCCTGCGCAGGCGCCAACGCCGGTAGGAGAATCATCGCGAAGGCCAAAGCTGAAAATCCTACTATCGTCGCTCGCGCAGCAGCCCCCAGCGTTACGCTACCCATGCTGTCCCTTAGCTCCTTTTTCTACGGAACCACGCTAGCAGACCTACGGCGTATTGCTACGCGGCGGTTCGCAGCACGTTCTTTCTGATGTAGCCTGTGGCACGTCGACTGCGCGCTTGCCAAGCGTGCCGGTCCGTATTCTTGTGTCTTGGGGACGAGACCAATGTCACTGGCACTGCCCGAGCCTGATCATGCCGTTGTGCGCCAGCGCGACGCCATTGTTGCCGATTTGCGCAGGCTGGTGCCGCATGACGTCGTCATTGACGACGAGGAAGGTCGCCGCGCCTACGAGACGGACGCACTGACGGCTTACCGGCGTCTGCCGCTCGCCGTGGCGTTGCCGCGCTCGACGGAGGAAGTGTCGCGGCTGCTTCGCTATTGCCATGCGAACGATATCAAGGTGGTGCCGCGCGGCGCCGGCACGTCGCTCTCCGGCGGTGCGCTTCCGGCCGAGGACGCGCTCGTGATCGGCGTGTCGCGCATGAATCGCGTGCTCGACGTCGATGTCATGAACCGGACCGCGACCGCAGAGGTCGGCATCACCAACCTCGGCATCAGCGACGCCGTGAAACCGCGCGGTTTCTTCTATGCGCCGGACCCCTCCAGCCAGCTTGCCTGCACGCTTGCCGGCAATCTCGGCATGAATTCCGGCGGCGCGCATTGTCTCAAGTACGGTGTGACGACGAACAACGTGCTCGGTGCCAAGCTGGTGCTGATGAGCGGCGAGATCGTGGACATCGGCGGCGCCGAGCTCGACGCGGCGGGCTACGACCTGCTCGGCCTGCTGATCGGCTCCGAGGGCCAGTTCGGCATCGTCACCGAGGCGACCGTGCGCATCCTGCGCTCGCCGGAGGGAGCGCGTCCGATGCTGCTCGGATTTGGCTCGAGCGAGGCGGCGAGCAAGTGTGTGTCCGCCATCATTGCGGCGGGCATCATCCCGGTCGCCATCGAATACATGGACAAGCCCGCGATCCAGGTGTGCGAGGCATTCGCCAAGGCCGGCTATCCCACCGACGTCGAGGCGCTGTTGATCGTCGAGGTCGAAGGCTCGGCCGAGGAAATATCCGATCTGCTCGAGTCCGTATCGGCGATTGCCAAACAGTTCAACCCGTCGGTGATGCGCGTCAGCCAGAGCGAAGAGGAGAGTGCCGCGATCTGGCGCGGCCGCAAGTCGGCCTTCGGTGCCATCGGGCGGATTTCCGACTACTACTGCATGGACGGCACCATTCCGCTGGGCAGGCTGGGTGAGGTGCTTCAATCCATCTCGGCCATCTGCTCCAAGCACGGCGTTCGTGTCGCCAACATTTTCCACGCGGGAGACGGCAATCTGCATCCGCTCATCCTCTACGATGCCAACGACGAAGCCCAGGCCGAGCGCGCGGAACAGGCGGGGGCTGAGGTGCTGGAGCTGTGCGTCAAAGTTGGCGGCTGCCTGACCGGCGAGCACGGTGTCGGCATCGAGAAGCGCGATCTCATGCCGGTTCAGTTCAGCCCCGTCGATCTCGCGATGCAGATGCGGATCAAGACGGTGTTCGACCCGAAGTGGCTGCTCAATGCCGCAAAGGTCTTTCCGCTCAGCGGCCGTGAAGCCGCACGTGAGTCAGTGTGAGACCGGTCGTGGCCACCTCCACAAGCCTGCGTCCCATCGATGAGCGCGAGCTAGTGCGTGTCATTACCGAAGCGGCAGAGTCGGCAACTCCGCTCGAGATTGCCGGTGCGGGCTCCAAGCGCATCGTCGGCCACCCGATGCAGACGTCGGCGACGATCTCGACGCGCGCCATGCGCGGCATCACGCTGTACGAGCCGACGGAGATGGTGATGTCGGCGCGCGCCGGCACGCCCGTCGCGCAGATCGAAATGGAACTCGCTGACCGTGGCCAGATGCTAGCGTTCGAGCCGGCCGATCTCGGTCCGTTGCTCGGCGAGGACGCGGCCCAGGCCACCATTGGCGGCGTATTCGCGACCAATACGTCGGGATCGCGGCGTGTCGCGGTCGGAGGCGCGCGCGACCACCTGCTCGGCGTCAGGGCCGTCAACGGACGCGGGGAGGCGTTCAAGTCCGGCGGACGCGTGATGAAGAATGTCACCGGCTACGACCTCTGCCGCGGCTTGTCGGGGAGCTGGGGCACGCTTGCGGTCATGACCGAGGTGACCTTCAAGGTATTGCCGCGGCCGGAGGAAACGACCACGCTCGTCATCCTGGGTCTCGACGACGAGATCGCGGTGGAGGTGCTGTGCACGGCGATGAGCAGCCCCTACGAGGTGTCGGGCGCCGTGCATCTGCAGGCGCCGCTGGCGTCCCGTCTGGAGCACAGCGCGCTCGGTGCCCAGGGTAGGTCGGTGACGGCGCTGCGGCTGGAGAACTTTGCCAAGTCCGTCGCCTACCGGGGCTCGCGCCTGAAAGATGAACTCAAGGCCTATGGAGCCATCGAGGACTTGGACGCCGCCAACTCGCTGGCGTTTTGGGGCGAGCTCAGGCGGCTGTCCGTTCTCGCCGACAGCGAGCGGCCGGTGTGGCGCGTCTCGACCACGCCGACCGCTGGCCCGAAGGTCGTCGCTGCGATTGCTGCCGACATGGAGTGCCACGCCTTCTACGACTGGTCGGGCGGATTGATCTGGGCTGAGGTGCTGCCTGCCAGCGATGCGGGTGCCGCCGACATCCGCCGGGTGGTGGCGACGCACGGCGGTCACGCGACGCTGGTGCGCGCGACACCCGAGGTCAGGAGCGCGGTCGAGGTGTTCCAGCCGATGGCGGTGGGCGTCGACGTGCTGTCGCGCAGGTTGAAGGCGGCGTTCGACCCCGCGGGAATTCTCAACCCCGGACGCATGTATCGCGGTATGTAATCTGCGACGCGCCGCGGCGGCCGGCGCCAGAGGGACCCATGCAGACACACTTCGAGCCGAAGCAGCTGAAAGACGGGCGCATCGCCGAGATCGAAAAGATCCTGCGCAAGTGCGTGCACTGCGGCCTCTGCACGGCCACCTGCCCCACCTATGTCCTGCTGGGCGACGAGCGCGACAGCCCGCGCGGGCGCATCTACCTGATGAAGGAGATGTTCGAGCGCGGCAAGAAGGCGACGCCGGTGATGCGCACGCACATCGATCGCTGCCTCTCCTGCCTCTCGTGCATGACGACGTGTCCGAGCGGTGTCGACTACATGCATCTGGTCGATCATGCGCGGGCGCACGTCAACGATACCTCGACGCGTGGCCTCAAGGACCGGCTGATCCGCAATCTGCTGGCGGCAACGCTGCCCTATCCGCGGCGGATGCGCCTCGCGCTGCAGGCGGCGCGACTCGCACGTCCGTTTGCGGGCTTCCTGCAGAAGATCCTGCCCAAGGAGGTGGGGGCCATGCTTGCCCTGGCACCGTCCGGCATCGTGCTGCCGAAGGCAAGCTTCTCGGGTGCAGGCAGGGCGGCGACGGCGGGCGAGCGGCGCAAGCGGGTGATCCTGCTCGCCGGCTGCGCACAGCAGGTGCTGCGGCCGGCGATCAACGATGCCACCATCCGGCTGCTGGCGCGGCGCGGCGTCGACGTCGAGGTCGTGGCCAACGCCGGCTGCTGCGGCGCGCTGCTGCATCACATGGGGCGCGAGGAAGCCGCGCTGGCGATGGCCAGGCAGAACATCGATGCCTGGACCAGGGCCATGGATAAGGGCCCGCCGGTCGATGCCGTCATCATCAATGCATCGGGGTGCGGCACCACCGTCAAGGACTACGGCCACATGCTGAAGCGGGACGCCCAGTATGCGGAGCCGGCGGCCAAAATATCAGGGATGACGCGCGACGTGACGGAGTTTCTCGCGGGCTACGATCTCGGACCGCCGCAGCAGTGGTCGCGCGTGCGCGTCGCTTATCATTCTGCCTGCTCGATGCAGCATGGCCAGCGGGTGATCCAGGAGCCGGTGCAGCTGCTGCGCAATGCCGGCTTCTCGGTGGTGAGCGTGCCGGAGGGGCATCTGTGCTGCGGCTCGGCAGGCACCTACAACATTCTGCAGCCCGAGATCGCGGGGCAGTTGCGCGACCGCAAGGTCGCCAACATCAAGAGCGTGCGGCCGGACGTGGTCGCCACCGGCAACATCGGTTGCGTGGCGCAGCTGCAGTCGAGCCTCGGCGTCCCGATCGTGCATACGGTGGAGCTTTTGGACTGGGCCTACGGCGGACCCGCGCCGCGCGAGCTGGAGTCGCTGGCGACGCTTGTCTACGAGGTGCCGGAGCGGCGGCCGACGGCTGCGGTGACCTGAGGCGCACCTACGTCTTGCGCTGCAGCCGCCGATAAAGGCCGTTGCGAGCGAGATCGATGCGGAAGCGGCAGTTGCCCCGCAACTCGTTGGTGTGGCCGCCGAAGCCGACATGAACCACCTGCTTGCCGCGGATCTCGTGCACGAACTGCACGGCCGGCACGAAGTCGCTGTCCTCCGAGACGAGCAGCGCGATGTCGTAGGCGTCGAATACGGCGTCGCCGATCAGGTCGGTTGCGACGTGGGTGTCGAGCATCTTCTCTGGCGCGATCGGGATGCCGCCTGACGTGTACTGGCAGCCGGAAAGCTGGTCCTCGCGCGGCGTGCGGCGATAGATCGGCACCATCGTGCAGCCGGTGACGTTGCCGATCTCACGCGTCAGCTCCTGCTTGTAGGCCTCGTTCTCGGCGCGCCACTTGTCGATCGTCTCCTTGCGCAGGCGGATCGGCAGGGAGAGCTTGTCGGGTGCGGTCTGCTCGTGCCGCAGCATCGTCTCCAGCAGCGCAAAATAAGCGTCCTCGAACAGCGTGCCGTAGACATGCATGCCGCGATAGAGCAGGGCCTGCGGCGCTTTGCGCGCGTTCTTCAGCCACTCCGTTGTCTCGTCCATCAGCAGCTGCGGGAGGAGATGCCAGTTGATGTCGTGCGCAAGCGTGCGTTCGCCCCTGTGTGCGACGTCGTTCCAGCTGCTGATGAAGTTGGAATGATCGATGTAGATCTTTACCTGGCTGTAGTGTCCGGAGCGGAGCTTGCGGATCTGCGCTTTCATCTCGTCCGCAACCGCGCCGGTGCGGCGCGCAAAGGCATCGATTTCGCCGATCTCGCGCGCCTTGCGGATGGCGGCGGCGGAGGCAAGGTAGAACGTATCGATGTCGTTGCGCGGGCGGCGGCGCCGAAACGCTGCGACGGCCAATCCGGCAAAGATCAGCAGGACCAAAAGTGCCAACAGGAGCGGAGCTGCGGTGAACCAAGCGGTGAGAGCAAGCGCCAACCGCTCGGCAAGGGCGGTGAGCGCATCCATCAGATCGACTCCCTGGGTACGGACTACCACCTCAAAGGAGGTCTGCCTCTTGAGGGCCTGTCGCGCGGGTGCGCCACGGCGACGATGAAGCTACTGTTTCGCGCGCCGCGCGTTCAAGGTTCAGGCGAACTGGGCGATGCAGGTCCCGGCAGGGACTGACCAAATTGCCACGCTGCAAGGGTGTGGCGCTGCAACACGGCGCCGACGTTAAATACGGTGGTACCGCCTCCCCGGATCGAACGGGGACCTCTAGATCCACAATCTAGACCCGGTAGCGGATATTCTCCATTCTATTGGGGTTGCTTGAGCTTGCCTCCTTTAAAGCGCCCGGAACGCACCGTTGTCGGCCAGCGTCTGATTTGGCTGCATTGCAGCGTAGGGCAGAGCAGGCGCTGGCGAATAGCGAGGTATTGGATGCTGCAATCAAGCGCGCCCATTTCTCTTCAATCAAGGTTGGACGTAGCCGAATTCGCTCAATCAAGTTGGTGTCGGGTCAGGGAAGCAGGCCAATTTCGGCTTCAACTTCGACGTTCAGGCCCCATGAGAAGTCGTGTCGCTTGCAGCAACGATGCGCTGCATTCGCTCATGCGTCGAGCGCCTTCATCTAGAGTGCACGCCATTCGGCGAACGACCATAGGCTATGCGCGATTTGCTTGTCTGGGGCCAGTGCCCCGCAAGCGCTTCCGTCGCGTTCTTCGCGGCTTCAAGAACCGGCATGGTAAATCGCCTTACAGTACGCTTGTTGATCCGCGAAATAGGCCCGGCAATCTGAACCGCTGCGCGGACGCTGCCATTGTGATCGAAGATGGGCGCTGCGACGCCAGCGGCATCTGCCAGCCGTTCGCCGAAGGACACTGCATACCCTTGTTCACGCACTTTGCGGATCTCCGCCCACATCTGTTTGGCAGTAGAGATCGCTTGGGGCGTGAAGCGAGCGAACGGCGTGCTGGCGATGTAATCGTCGATCCATTCTCTGGTTTGGAAGGCGAGCAGCACCTTCCTGAAAGCGCCAACATAGAGGATTTCCGGCTTATTGATCACGTCGATCAGCTTCAGCGCATGATGGCCGTCGACCCGGTCGATGAACACGGCGATACGTCCCTGCAATTCTGCCAGGGCCACGTCCTCTCCCGTCCGCTGGCACAGCGTCTCTAGCGACGGGCGCAACACCGCCGCTATGTCCCGGCGCCGGGGCGTCGATGCCGCGAGCCGCAAGAAGCGCGGTCCCAGTCGATAGAGCTTGGTATGCTCGTCGCGCCCGACGAATCCGACCTGCTGCATCGAGGTCAGAAGCCGGGACGTGGTCGAGATGGGAATGCCGGCGGCGACGCTGATCTCCTTCAGAGAAGGCGTTTCGACCTCGAGAAGCACGTCAAGAAGCTTCGCCATCTTGGAGATAAGCTGCACATCACTCATGGCCGTGATCCCGACAGCGTGCCGCGCGGCCATCCCAAACACCGTCATCAATCATTTGTGGACATCCCTTCGGCGTTCTTTGCCGGATGTCGCCCCGCAAGCCCCTTGGGCACGGCCCCTATCAGCTGCTTGGTATAGGCGTCGGCGGGATTATGAATGACATCCGGCGTCGGGCCAAGTTCGCGCAGCGCGCCACGATACATGACGGCAACCCGATCGCAGGTCTGATTGATGACCGCTATGTCATGACTGATCAGTATGATTGTCAAGTGCAGCTCGCGTCGCAAATCCAGCAGCAGATTGATGATTTGCCCTTGGAGGGAGACATCGAGCGCCGAAACCGGCTCGTCGGCAATGAGTACGTCGGGCTTCATCGCGAGCGCTCGCGCAATCCCCACGCGCTGCCTCTGCCCCCCGGACAATTCGTGCGGATAGCGTGCGCCAAATTCCATGGAAAGCCCGACCTTGCCTAGCAGTGCAAGGGCATTGTTCACGCGTTGGCTCCGTGGAACGCCTCGCAAGCGCAAGCTGTCCTGTAGTGTGCTTAGAATGCGACGGCGCGGATTGAGCGCGGAGCCGGAATCTTGGAATACGACCTGGACGCGCTGGCGAAAGGCCTTGCGATCCAGCCGAGACATTGACCACACGGATTGTCCATCGAAGCGAATGTCTCCTTGTGTGAGCGTCTCGATGCCGGCGATCAAAAATCCAAGCGTAGTTTTGCCGCTGCCACTCTCTCCGATTATGCCGAGGACTTCCTCCCTCTGGACATCAAGCGAGACATCGTCCACAGCGCGAATGGCGTTCTTGTTGCCGCGGCGCGCACGCACCAGCGACGCCCTTGTGTCATAGTAGCGCGACACGTTGCGGAGTTCGAAAATGTGCGGCGTCATTGCTGTGCTCCCACCGGGCTTAAGGGATTCCAGCAGGCAACAGCATGTGTCTGTGTCTGGGGGGTCATAAGTGGCATCGTGTGCCAACACCGCTCTTGGACACGATCGCACCGTTTGGCAAATGGGCAGCCGAGCAATTGGCCCATGCTGGTGGGCGGCGCACCGGGGATAACCGACAACCGGCCCCGCTTCTCATCCAGGCGGGGAATGCATTGCATCAAGGCTGCGGTATAGGGGTGTCTTGCGCTCGACCCGATCTCGACGGCGCTTCCCTGCTCCACGATACGTCCGCCGTACATAACATTGATCGCGTCGCAGAATTCCAACACCAGGTCGAGATTGTGCGAGATGAATACCATCGATATGCCGCGCGCCTGGATCTCGCGAAACAGCTCGATGATGCGGGCCTGAATTGTCACATCCAGTGCCGTTGTCGGCTCGTCTGCGATAAGCAGCTTCGGCTCGCAGAGCAGGCTCATGGCAATCAGCAAGCGCTGGCGCATTCCGCCGCTCATCTCGTGCGGAAATGCGGCGAGACGCTCTTCGGGTTGAGAAATGCCGACCGAGCGCAATGCCTCGATCGCATGCGCTGTGGCTTCCCGCCGGGATAAAGTCTTGTGGCGGCGCACCACGTCGATCAGATGGTTGCCGACGCTCCGGGTTGGATTGAGCGCATTCAACGGGTCTTGAAAGACATACGCCACCTTGCTTCCGCGCATCTCATGCAATCGCCTCTCCGAGAGCGCAGCCATGTCCACGCCGTCGACGACAATGTGCCCCGATAGAATGCCAAGGTTAGGTTGAAGCATTCCACCGATAGCCTGAGCAGTCAGGCTTTTGCCCGATCCGGACTCGCCGACAATACCCACGGCCTCACCCGGCGCGACCGAGATGGTCACATCCCGCACGATAGCTTGCGGTGGACGGACGTTCGTGATGCCGATTGTTACACCACTGATCCGCAAGATGGGCCCTGCCATGGCGCTCACACGAATATCGATCGCGAGCTGCCGCGCGGATCGAGCAAATCACGCAGGGCATCGCCCATCAGATTGAAGCCGACGACCGTGATGCATATCGCCAGTCCGGGAAAAACGGCGATCCACCACTCGCCGGAGAAAATGTAGGTGCGCGCGTCGGCGAGCATCGTTCCCCAGCTTGCTGTGGGCGGCGCGATGCCCAACCCCACGAAGCTCAGCGATGCTTCGACGATGATAGCCACGCCAACGAACAGCGTGGCCTGCACAATCACGGACGGAATGGCATTCGGCAAGATGTCTAGGAAGACTATTTCAAGCCAGCCAGCGCCTTGTGCTTTCTTCGCCCGCACATAGTCAGATCGCGCCTCTACCAGGCTCGAGGCATAGGCTACCCGCCCCAGCGCGGGCGCGAATGACAGGGCGATCAACGCAATCAGTTTCATTGCGTTGGAAATCTCGAAACCCCACACCTCCAGCTTGGTGCTGCCGACAATTCCCATGACGGCAATGGCCAGTACGAGCAGCGGCACCGAGAACAGAATATCGAAAACCCGCGTGATCAGAAGCTCGACGATCGTGCCGTGCATGTATCCCGCGATCAGGCCAAGGGTAACGCCGACGAGGCATCCGAACCCCACCGCACCGAAGGCAATCGTTATGGACTCCCTGCTGCCCCAGAGGATCCGGCTCAGTAGGTCGCGACCGGCCTGATCTGTGCCGAGGAGAAACTCGCGATCCGGTGCCTGCAGACGATGTGCCAGATTAAGTGCATTGGGATCAGCGATAGGCAGTACCGGCGCCAGCAAGCCCGGCAACACGATGACGAGCACCAGGAGAAAACCCACGCTTCCCGACGGGTTCCCACGCGCGATCTGCAAAGTTCGTTGCAACGCTGACCCGGCTACCATGACAGTCTCGGATTGAGTACGCGATACAGAACATCTGCCAGGATGTTCAGAAGGACAAAGGCAACCGTTATGACCAGCACGGCGGCGAGCACGAGATTGTAATCGCGCGAGAATATCCCGGCGAGGAGCGCCCGGCACACGCCAGGAATGTTGAAGACTTGTTCGACAACGATGGCCCAGCCGAACATGTAGCCGCACGACATTGCCACGACACTTACGATGGGGATCATCGCGTTCCTGAGAACATAGATGAGCCGCACGCGAGATTTGGGCAGGCCCATCGCAACTGCAGTTCTCACGTAGTCCTGGTTCAACACCTCGAGGATCGATGAGCGCGTCATCCGGCTGATGATTGCCGTGTAGTAGATGGCCAGGCAGAACGCCGGCAGGACGATGGAATGCGCATGTGCGGCGATGCCTTGCGAGACTGGCGGAAGATCGCCCGGAGGGAACCAGCCCAGTCGGACAGACAGGATCAGGATCAACACCAGACCGAGCCAGAACCCCGGCGTGGAAACCCCGATGACCGCAATAGCCCGGGCAGCATGATCGAGAATACTGCCCGGACGGAACGCCGAGAGCGTCCCCAGCGGTATCGAGATCAAAAGGCAAAGCGTCATGGAGACGACGATCAGCTCGAGCGTCACCGGGAGCGTAAGCGCGATCTCGGTAGTGATGGGCCGCCCCGATATGTAGGACTGTCCAAAATCGAAGCGGGTCAGCGCCCGCCAGATCCAGGTCGCGTACTGCTGCAAGATCGGCTGATCGAGGCCATATTTGGCCTCGAACGCAGCGACTACGGTATCTCCCGCGTCCGCTCCCAGGACGAGCAATGCCGGCGAGGTTGGCACTGTCCGTATGAGCCAGAACACCAGGGCACTGACTGAGACGATCGCAATCAGACCAGACACCAGCCGAGACAGAAGAAAGCCAAGCATCGTTCTGGTCGCTCGTTGTTAGGCGGTTGCGCGCGTCAGGCCTTCTTGACGTCGCGTACGCGCATGGTCAGCCCCTGATTCACGACAAAATTCGAGACCTCCGGCCGCCACGCATTGCTCGCTTTCGCGAAGCCGAGCCACACGTGCGGGCACGCGGCGCCGAGTTCCTTCAGCAGGTCCGCGAAGATGGGTTTCAATTTGCTTTCGTCCGTATGCTTGTAGGTCTCCGCGATAAGGCCCCAGACTTTCTGGTTCTCCCAGCCCACCGACTTCGAGAAGACGTTGTCTTTGCCGTAGACCAAATCGATCATGTATGTCGGCTCTCCCGGCGACATCCACACTTGAAGTGCCGCGGCATAGGTTCCGTTTCGCGTTTGGGGCAGCAGGACACCCTGCTCCACCTCCTTGATGTTGACCTTGATGCCGATCGCCGCGAGCTGCGCCTGAATTACAATCGCGGCATCCCTTACATCGAGAAGATAGGGTTGCGAGGGAACCAGCATATCAAACTCGCAGCGGCCGGCGTATTTCGATTTCTTGACAAGGTCGGCGGCCTTCTTTGCATTGTAGGTGTTGATAGTCTCTGCTTCTGCTGACGCCCACCACGACCCGGGAGGCGCTGGTACACTCGCTGGCTCCACCATGTTGTAGTAGACCTGCTTCGCGATCGCTTTGCGATCAATTCCACAAGCGATCGCCCTACGAACATTGATGTCGTCGAACGGCGCCGACTTGTTGTTCGTCATCAGAAAGAACCACCCGCCGAGCGCGAGGGTCGCGTCTACCTTCACCTTCCCCTCAGACTTGAGCTTGGAGAAATCCTTGGGTGAGGGCGCGGAGATGATGTCCACCTGGCCCGTCAGCAGATAAGCCATGCGCGAGCTTTCGTCCGGAATGATGCGGACGACTAGCTGCTCCCAGGCGGGCACGCCCTTGTCCCAGTAGTCGGGATTGCGCGTTAGAACGACGCGGTCGTTCTGGCGCCATTCGACAAACTTCGCCGGCCCGGTGCCTACACCGACGGGTGCATTCTTGAAACCATCTGCGCCGAGCGTTTCGCGGGAACCCTTCGGGAATATACCCATGTACTTCATCATGTACCAAAGCAACGGGCGATAGGGTTCGCTCAACCGGAACCGAACGGTCAGCGGATCGATGACCGTGATTTGGCTGATCCGGCTGAACAGCGGCCTGCGCAACGCCTTGTTTGCTGGGTCAAGAACATAGTCGAAGGAATATTTGACATCCTCCGCATCTAATATCTTTCCGTTGTGGAACTTCACGCCGCTTCGGAGCTTGAACACATACTCCAGTCCATCTCTAGAAATCTCCGGCAAGGACTCGGCCAGCTGCGGCACCAGATTGCCCTTCGGATCCACGGCAACCAGGTTCTCAAACATGGATTGGGTGATCACCAGCGCATCATGGTTCGCTTGGGTGGTCGGGTCCAAGGTGGTGGGGTTGTTCGGAATGGCGATCGTCAAGGTGCCGCCGGCCGCCTTGGCCTGCTTGATTCCGAGCCCGGTGAACGCCACGGTGCCTAAGCCTGCGCCCACAGTTGCGATGAACTGGCGGCGATCAACGGCGTGCCCCGCCCGCGCGCGCGATGAACGTTTGTTGCGATCTGCACTCATTGCAGGGTCCCTTCTCTATCTTTGCCGATCAGACTGCTTCTGGAGCCATGAATATCCGCGAGGGCGTAAGGCCGTTCTTCACGATGGCATGCAGCATCCAGGTGATGCCGGAGCACACTTCCGCCGGTAAAGCATCCACGTATGGCTCGACGAAGCCTGTGACGCCGTCAACGGCGCCGGTGCGAACGCACGCATCGATCAGTGCCAGCTCTTGAGCCGGGGTGTGCAGAACGGCTTGATTGCCCGTAAGAGCCGCGAGACACGCTTCGATGCCGTAGGCACCAAAGTTGGATACGGATGCCGCGACGAGGAGGGAAACTTTGGCGTTGGGTACGATCTTGTCGCCGAAGGGGAGCTTTTCGCGAATGACCGGTGCGATATTGGCCATGCCAAGCTCGTTGCCGCCATCGCCGATGCCTACCGTGAACACGCCCCGCTCCGCGGCCCGCTCGAAAAGCTCGTCGATCTTGGCCATCAGGGACGGGATGTTCTCCTCGCCGCGGCCATAGTGATACGTGCCGCGGTCGGTCCGCCCCTGACGCTCGATCGAGATCATCGCGAACGGATTTCGCGCGAGGATCATCGATGCCTCTGCCTCTACCTCCTGGAGGTCGGCGGTGAAGCCTCTCACGATCGCGATCGGCAGATCCCTCCCGGCTACCGCCCACTTCGAGGTAGTCGCGGCATCGAACTGCTCAAAGGTCACGGGGGTCATGCCAACTGCCTGCAGGCATGCCTTGAGGACATGCACCTGCTGGGCTTCGCACAGCAAGATCGGCACGGACTTGAGCGCCAGATATGCGGCCCTGGCCAACGCGGCCGCGCCAATCGGTCCATCATTTTCGGCCATCTCCGGCGTAAGCCAGCCGCGAATGGGGAGGCCTGTAGCGATGACTAGATGCCCTCCGGGCTTGGCGCGGCGCTCCAGCTCATAGGCAGCCGTCAGGCACAGGGGTTCCCCGCCGTTGAGCTTGCTGGCCTCCTCATGGAGAACGGTGATGAAGCCCCTTGCCGACAGGTCGACCGAAACGAGCCGGTCTACGGCGACGCCAATCTTCTGGACCGTCGATAAGTTCTTGGTTTTTGTCACGCCGACACTCCGCGATCGAGAATTACCTGCAGCGCGGCGAAGCATGACTTCGCGCGTCGTGCAAATTCCTTCATTTGCGACTGGGTGGGAACGTGGGCTCCGTAGAGCGCGCCCCGACGGAAGTAGAACAGGTAGCGATAGTCTTGGACAAATCTTTCGCTGAGCCCCTGCGAACGAAGCGCGGTCTCGAGAATGTCAGCGGCATCTGCAAAGCTATAAGAGTCGCGGCACTCAAGCGCGCTCATCGCCTCCATGCCGTGGAAGACCGCGTAATATCCGGCATCGACAACGATCGGCCATTCACTGGCTGCATGCGATGTCTCGAAGTCAGAATAGAGCGTTTTGGATAAAGCGATGTGATCATCAAGTACGGCCATGGTGTCCTCTCAAGCTTCCGAGCGCGCAACGAGCGTCTGCAGGCGACTGATGAGCGGACGAGCGGTAGCAAGATAAGCCTCGACGAAGGCGCGCGTCTGAATGCCCCCATCGATGAAGGTGTCGCGATCGCTGACAAGCTTGAAGTAGCAAGCTGCGTCCGCTTCCGTCAGCCTACCCTCGCCAACTAGGTACGAGCGCATAAGCGCGCCGCGATCCGCATGCGGCACACCGCGAACCGGCGAGCCTGGGTGGCGGCCTTCCTTGGCCAATAGCGCCTCCAGCAAATGCCCGACCGTGTACATGACTAGGTTCATACATAGGAACGGCGTTCCATTCTCGGCGTAGCGTTTCTGCGCCAAGTCCCAGAACATTTCCGCTTTATGTGCATGCTGACGATATTGAGCCATTCTTTGCCCTGCCCTGGAGTTACGCCCGGCGTTTTCGATCGAATCCAGTGTTTCCACTCAATGGAAACGATCCTATTGTATGGAAATTACCGCACGAGACGGACTGGGAGTCAATGGCCTGGCCTGGCCAGCTGCAAAAAGTCTTGGGGGTGCTCACGCTCGCGGCAAAAACTGAGGGGGTCGTCGGTATGCAGAGAGCAATCGGGCGAGCATGGCAGGTGGCCTGCCGCGTAGACGGGTTAGTGATCGATCTGAATTTCTTCGTTCTTTGAGGTGATCCCAGGCCCTCCCCTAACGCCTCGGCGGGTCATGGTGTCGGTGAGCGCATCTCAAATGCCCCGGGGCCAAGACCTGGCAGCGACACCAGCCTGCGTGGCGCGGAAGTTCCCTTCCAGGGTTTCCTCGCGCGGAGGGTCCGGGTTTCGAACGTGGCTGTTTCCGGAATCGCGATTAGGACTCGAGAGGAGATGTGGAGATGGTTCGGAAGGGGAAGTCGACGGAGGAAATCATCGCGTTCTTGCGAGAGGCCGAGGTTCGGTTGGCGCAAGGCGAGACGGCAGGCAAGATCTGCCGAGGTGCGGGGATCTCGGGAGCGGAGCAACTACAAGTGGCGGCGTGAGTATGGCGGCCTGAAGATCGACCCCTCCAAAGTTTTGGGCAGAATCGGACACTCTGGAGGAGGCGGAGGATGCAGCCCAGCCGGTTTAGGGAATCGCGGCGGATGTCCGCGGTAAGCACCAGGCCTCGAGTGTGAAGGCGTCCCAACTCTAGAAAGGCGTAGTCCAACCACAACGCCTACGACTTCCCTCGGACTCTCACATGCAACTCGCTGCAAACTGTACAGGCATGCTATGCTGCCGGCCGAAAACAGCCGAGAAGTATTTGTAAACAATGGTACCGCCTCCCCGGATCGAACGGGGGACCTCTAGATCCACAATCTAGCGCTCTAACCATCTGAGCTAAGGCGGCATGTCGCACGTCGGCCGGTGCCGTGTCGGCACTGCGGCCCAGGGGCCAACGGTGCGCAACATAGTGCCCCGGCGCCTCGAAGCCAAGGCCTCAACGCATGGGTCGGCCGGATACGACTCAGCGGCAATTTTCCGAAACCGGCGGATGAGTTGGCGTGATCCCTGGACGCTTGTGGCGGCTGCGGCTAAGAGGCCTCGAAGCGCCCTCCGCGCTTCGAGTCGGATCCATGCTTGACGCCCCACGCGCTCCGCGCCTCGGCCTGGGCGATCGCCAAAACAGCCCCGATGGCGGCCCTCTCCTGTTGATCGACGCGGCGGCCGGCCTGGTGCTCGACGCCAACGACGACGGCTGGCGGGCGCTGGGCCTCGATCCGCGCGCGGTGACAGCACCCGCCGCGCTGGATCGCGCCATGCCGGCGCTGCAGCGGCTGGCGTTTGCTGCAGACAGCCGCCGGCGCGAGAAGCTGACGTTCTGGGGCCGGCAGGGCCTCGTGCATCTAGAGGGGCGCGTCGACAGCGCGGGCCCCGACACGTTCATCGTCCGTGCCTGTCCGCCGCGCGATGCAATGGACGGGCGGGCGGTGCACGCGGCACCGGGCGCGGCCGCCAATGCGCGGCTCGCCCATGAGCTCAGGACACCGCTGGGTGCGGCGGTCGCCTATGCCGAAATCCTGAAGGACGAGCGTTTCGGGCCCATCGCCAACGCGCGCTACCGTGACTACGCGCGCAATATCTTCGACAGCCTCCGGCATACGCTCGGCGTGGTCGAGAGCATGCTGGACAACACCGCGCGCACCGGCGTGCCGGAGCTTGCCTTCGCCGATCTGGACGTGGCGGCGGTGGTCGAAAGCTGCCTGTCCGTCGTGCGCCCGCTCGCAGCCGAGGCCGGGCTCAGCGTGGCTTCGGATGTTCGCGATCGCGTGCCGCGCGTGATCGCCGATGAGGTAACCCTCAAGCAGATGCTGCTCAACCTGCTGACCAACGCCATCAAGTACGGGCGACACGGCGACCGCGTCACGGCACGCGTGGTGCACGAGCTCGATGGCCCGCTCAAGATCATGGTGATCGATACCGGGCCCGGCATCGACCCGGCTGCAGCGCCCGCGTCCGGCCGCAAGGGCGGTCTCGGCATCGGGCTGCCGCTGACACGGGTGCTGGCTGAGGCCAACGGGGCCGCATTTGCCATCGACAGCGCCCCTGGCCGGGGAACGGCCGTGACCATCGCCTTCGGCAAGGACCGGCTGGTGCCCGTCTAGACCCAGGGCTGCGGCAGCAACGGCTTTGGCCGCCGCCGCCGCGTGCTATATCTCGACGGCGATGGTCCACATTCCCGCAGCAGAAGGTGCCGGCAAGTTACCGCGCGCCCGCCCGGCGTCCTTGAGGAACCGGCACGGCACGCTGGGCTATGTGGCGTTTGCCGCGGTGGTCGCGGCCATCATCGCCCTGCCGATCATAACAATCTTGCTGCTGGCGCTCGGCGCCGGCGCCAACGTCTGGCCGCACCTGATGGCGACGGTACTGCCGGCGACCTTGCGTGACACGGCCGTGCTGCTTGCCGGGGTTGGCGCCTGCTGCCTCGTGTTCGGAGCTGGGACGGCGTGGCTGGTCACCATGTACCGCTTTCCGGGCCGCGCCATCCTCGACCGTCTGCTGGTACTGCCGCTGGCGATGCCGACCTATATCGTCGCTTATTGCTACGTGGAGTTCCTGGACTACTCCGGGCCCGTGCAGGCCGGGCTGCGGTCCTTGTTCGGTTTCCAGTCCGTGCGCGACTATTACTTCCCGGACGTGCGCAGCATGGGCGGTGCGATCCTGGTCCTGTCGGCGGTTCTCTATCCTTATGTTTATCTGACGGCACGCGCGAGTTTCGTGCAGCAGTCGATCTGCGTGCTCGAGGTGGCGCGCACGCTCGGCCGCACGTCCCTCACCAGCTTCTCGTCGGTGGCTCTGCCGCTGGCACGGCCGGCGCTCGTGGCCGGGCTGGTGCTGGCGCTGATGGAGACCCTGAACGACCTCGGCGCCGTGCAGTATCTCGGTGTGCAGACGCTGTCGGTCAGCATCTATACGACCTGGCTGCAGCGCTCTAGCCTCGGCGGGGCGGCGCAGATTGCGCTGGTGGCGGTGGTGGTCGTCGTTGCCTTGATCATCGCCGAGCGTGCGGCGCGCGGCGGCCAGTACCATCACACCACCGGGCGCTATCGCTCCATTCCGTTCTCCGACCTCAACGGCTGGCGCGGCATGGTGGCGGCCGTCGTGTGTGCGCTGCCCGTCATCGCCGGCTTCGTCATTCCGATGGGCATCCTCGTCTCGCAGGCCGTCACGCACGTTTCCGACGCGCTGGAGGCCGGCTTCTGGCGCGCGGTCGCCAACAGCCTGACGGTGGCGGTGGTGGCGTCCGTGATCACTGTGATGCTGGGGCTCGGGATGTCATATGCCCAGCGTGCGGCGCCGAGCCGGTTCGTGGCCTTCTGCGCGCGCGGCGCCGGGCTTGGCTATGCACTGCCGGGGACGGTGCTGGCGATCGGTCTCCTTATTCCGTTGGCGGCGCTGGACAACCGGTTCGATGCGTTTCTCCGCTCGGCCTTCGGCGTGCACGTCGGGTTGTTGCTTTCCGGCTCGCTATTCATCGTTGTGCTGGCTTATGCCATCCGGTTCCTGACCGTGTCGCTGGGCGCGCTCGAGGCCGGTTTCGCGCGGCTGTCACCGAACCTCGATGCTGCTGCCCGCACGCTGGGCGAGACATCGTTCAGCGTGCTGTGGCGCGTGCATGTTCGCCTGCTCGTGCCGGCGCTCGGTGCGGCCGCCCTGCTGGTGTTCGTCGATGCCATGAAGGAACTGCCGGCAACCCTGCTGCTGCGGCCCTTCAATTTCGAGACGCTCGCCACCCACGTCTACAGCTTTGCCACGCTGGAGCTGTTCGAGCAGGGCACGCTCGGGGCCCTGACCATCGTGCTGATCGGGCTGGTGCCGGTGCTGCTGCTGCATAACGCTGTGGCCGGCGGCCGTGCCGGCTCGGGTGCGCCGTCGCCGGGCTGGCTGCGCCGGGCGGAGCGGCGCGTGGTGCCCTGACCTCCTCAGCCGTTCGCCCTTTGCAGCGGCCGCGTGCGTGACTAACCTGCTTCGGACCACGAGGGAGAAGGCGCCATGGATTTCACCGGCAAGGTTGCGCTCATCACGGGCGCCGGCAACGGCATCGGACGCGCGGCGGCGCTGGGCTTTGCTTCCCGGGGCGCCAAGGTGGTCGCCGTCGACAGGGATGCGGCCGCCGCCGAGCGGACCGCCGCCAGCATCCGGCAGCAGGGCGGGGAGGCGCGCCACCATGTGTCGGACGTGACCAGGTCGGCCGACGTCGCCGCGTATGCGAAGGCAGCGCTCGACGCCTACGGCCGCGTCGATTGCTTCTTCAACAATGCCGGCATCGAGGGCAAGCTGGCGGCAATCGTCGACATGGACGAGAGCGTTTTCGACGACGTCATCAACGTCAATGTGAAAGGCGTGTTCCTGGGCCTGCGCCACGTGCTGCCGGCGATGATCGCGCAGAAGTCGGGTGCTGTGGTCAACACCTCGTCGGTGGCCGGCCTGGTCGGCACGCCGGGCATGTCGGCCTATGTCGCCTCCAAGCACGCGGTGATCGGGCTGACCAAGTCGGCGGCGGGCGAGGTTGCGCGCGCAGGCGTGCGTGTCAATGCAGTGTGCCCCGGCCCGATCGACACGCGCATGATCCATTCCATCGAGGCGCAGATCAATCCCGCGGACCCGGCGGCGGTGGAGGCGAGCTACCACAGGGCGCTGCCGCTCGGCCGCTACGGCACGGCGGAGGAGATCGCCAACATCGTGCTGTTCCTGTGCTCCGACATGGCGAGCAACATCAACGGCGCGCAGTACGTTGCCGACGGCGGGCGCACCTCGATCGGTGGCGCCATTACGGTGCTCCCCAAGAGCGGCGGCTGACGCGGGCTACTGCGTCAACCGAGATACCGACAGAGGTCGAACGCCTCGGAGCAGGCTCTAGTGCACCGCCGCGCCGGTCTTCTCGGCGAGCTCTTCCTTGGTGACGCCCGGAGCCAGCTCGAGCAGCTTGAGCCCGGACGGTGTCACCTCGATCACGCCGAGGTCGGTGATGATCAGGTTGACCACGCCAACGCCGGTGAGCGGGAGGTCGCACTTCGGCAGGATCTTCTTGTCGATCGTGCCGTCCTTCTTCTTGGCGGTGTGCTCCATCACCACCACCACGCGCTCGACGCCAGCGACGAGGTCCATGGCGCCGCCCATGCCTTTCACCATCTTGCCGGGGATCATCCAGTTGGCGAGGTCTCCGCGCTCGGACACCTGCATGGCGCCGAGGATGGCGAGATTGATGTGCCCGCCGCGGATCATGCCGAAGCTATCGGCGGACGAGAAGAAGCTCGAGCCCGGCAGTGTCGTCACGGTCTGCTTGCCGGCGTTGATCAGGTCCGCGTCGACCTCGTTCTCGCTCGGGAACGGCCCGATGCCGAGCAGGCCGTTCTCGGACTGCAGCATTACGTTCACCCCTTCGGGGATGTAGTTGGCAACCAGCGTAGGGAGGCCGATGCCGAGGTTCACATAGAAGCCATCGCGCAGCTCCCTGGCTGCGCGCTCTGCCATCTGTTCACGGGTCCAGGCCATGGGTGCGGTTCCTTGGTCTTCAGGATTTGCGGACGGTGCGCTGCTCGATACGTTTCTCGGGCGTCGCGTTGAGGACGATGCGCTGGACGAAGATGCCCGGCGTGTGAATCTGATCGGCGTCGAGCTCGCCTGTCTCGACCAGGTGCTCGACCTCGGCAATCGTGATCTTGCCGGCGGTGGCGACGTTCGGATTGAAGTTGCGCGCGGTCATCCGGTAGATGAGGTTGCCGGACTTGTCGCCCTTCCAGGCCTTGACGAGTGCTACGTCGGCTTTGAGCGAGCGCTCCAGAATGTATTTCTGCCCGTCGAACTCGGCGACCGGTTTGCCCTCGGCGACGATCGTGCCGTAGCCCGTCTTGGTGTAGAACGCCGGGATGCCGGCGCCGCCCGCGCGCAGCTTCTCCGCCAGCGTCCCCTGCGGCGTGAACTCGAGCTCCAGCTCGCCGGCCAGGTACTG